>NZ_CAXQZX010000089.1:0-9142 GCF_964228395.1 Limnobacter sp. | reverse complement strand
ACAATGGCGCCGCCATCCTGGTCGTTCAGCCCCGAGAACAGCACTCGGTAGCTGGTGCTGTTGGCCCACATCAACATGGAGGCAATCATGGCGATCATCAGCGGCACACCAACCAATATGCCGATTTTGTTTTTTTGTGGCAGCTGCGAAAACCGCTGTTGCATGTTGCTGATCGGGTTATTGCCGCCAGGCCCCACCACTTCGGGGCTCGTGAGTGTCTCTGCCATGGATGTCCTGCTTGCGCAATGGTTTGTTCTACCTGTGCATTGTGCGTGGCAGGGTGCAATAGCAAATCGATAAAAAGGGCAGGTTAACGGTGGTTATTTTGAAAACTTTAGGGTGCCCGTAAAAAAATAAAGGGCAATTCACCCTCTGTTTGCCCAAACGCAAGGCCTGGCTTGGGGGTAAAAAGGAGGGGTGAAAAAAATTCCTCAGGAGCATTTGCAATGATTAACAATCCGGCAGGCGTGGGTGCTGTGGGTGGCTTGCTCAGCAACGCCGTTACCGATGCTTTGGCAGGCTCGCCGCTTGCCAACAAAGCAAAAACGGTGGGGCAGGCCTCGTTTGCCGACGCCATTGCACAAGCTTTGGAGCAGGCCAATTTGTCAGCCGAAAAATCGGCCGAGCTTGGCAAGCGCTTGCAAATGGACGACCCCACCGCCAGCGTGGAAGAAACCGTGATTGCCAGCAATATTTCTTCTTTGCAATTCACTGCGGTGGTGCAGGCCCGCAATAAAATTCTGCAAGCCTACAACGACATCATGAACATGCCGGTGTAAGCAAAGCTGCTGTGGCACAATCCAAGGCATAGATCATTCTTCGCCTTGGAGTTTTGCCCATGATTGCTCCCTTCCCCATTGCTCGCGACAACACCTCTGCAAACCCTTCCGATCTCTGCTTGCTGCCGCAGTTGGCCAACCGGCATGGTTTGATCACAGGGGCCACGGGCACAGGCAAAACAGTCACTTTGCAGGTGTTGGCCGAGGCGTTTTCAAAAATTGGCACGCCTGTGTTTATGGCCGATGTCAAAGGCGACCTCACCGGCATTTCCCAGCCCGGTAAAACGTCACCCAAGTTTGAAGCGCGGCTGGCTTCCACCGGTATTCCAATGCCCAATTTTGAAGGTTGCCCAGTCACGCTGTGGGATGTGTTTGGCAAGCAGGGCCACCCTGTGCGTGCCACCATTTCTGACATGGGGCCGCTGCTATTGGGCCGCCTGCTGGGCTTGAACGACACCCAGGAGGGGGTGTTGAATCTGGTGTTTAAAATTGCCGATGACAATGGCATGTTGTTGCTTGACCTCAAAGACCTCCGCGCCATGCTTCAGCATGTGGGCGAGAATGCCAAGCAATTCACCACCGAGTACGGCAATATTTCTTCGGCTTCGGTGGGGGCCATTCAGCGCGGCTTGCTGGCTCTGGAAGGGCAGGGGGCTGACCAGTTTTTTGGTGAGCCCATGTTAAACATTGCCGATTTGATGCAAACCGATGGGCGCGGGCGCGGGGTCATTAATATTTTGGCGGCGAATCAGCTGATGAATTCGCCCAAGCTTTATGCCACGTTCCTGTTGTGGTTGCTCTCGGAGTTGTTTGAAAACCTGCCCGAGGTGGGCGATGTTGAAAAACCCAACATGGTGTTTTTCTTTGATGAGGCTCACCTTTTGTTTGCCGATGCACCCAAGCCCCTGATCGAAAAGGTTGAACTGGTGGTGCGCCTGATTCGCTCCAAAGGGGTGGGCGTGTATTTTGTGACCCAAAACCCGCTGGATGTGCCCGAGAGTGTACTGGGCCAACTGGGCAACCGTGTGCAACATGCCTTGCGGGCCTTCACGCCGCGGGACCAAAAAGCAGTGAAAGTGGCCGCCGAGACCATGCGACCCAATGCGGGGTTGAACATCGAAGCCGCCATCACAGAACTGGGTGTGGGTGAGGCCCTGGTGAGCTTTTTGGATGCCAAGGGTACGCCCAGCCCAACCGCGCGCGCCTGGGTGTACCCACCGGCCAGCCAGTTTGGGCCAGCCACGCCAGAGCAATGTAAAGCCTTGTTGCAAAACTCCTTGGTGGCCGGGGTGTATGAGCAGGTGGAAGACCGCGAGTCTGCCTTTGAGCTGTTAAAAGCCCGCGCTGCGGCAGCAGCACCTGCGCAGGGAACAACAGCCACCGCGCCCAGCACGGCTGCACCGGCACCTGCTGAAGAAAAAAGCACTTTGAGCAGTTTGGGCGATATGTTGTTTGGGTCGGGGGGCAGTGGGGCTCGGCGTCGCGAAAGCGTGGCAGAAAGTGCCGCCAAAAGCGCAGCCCGTGCCATTGGTTCGCAAGTGGGCCGCGAGATTGTACGGGGTATTCTGGGGTCCATGTTGGGCGGTGGCCGCCGCCGCTAAGTCGCTTTACTCCATGGCATGCGACATGGCACGCTGGCGCCGCTCGGTGGCCAGCAAAAAACGCTGCAGACGGCGTTCCACGCCTCGCTCCACGGGTTTCATTTCGCAGCCCAATTGAATTTGCTCTGGGTGGTCCGACAGTGGTTTTACATTGCGAACCTCCAGGCTAACGCGGATGGGCAGTTCGCCATCGGGCAGGGCTAGCATGGCATCCGGCAAAGCCTGGCCCGTGCAATACACACCCTCTGGTGCTTCTACAGTAAAGCAGCAACCAGCCAAGCTGATGTCCACCAAATGGTGAATCGGGTGAAGCCCGGGCACCATCAGACTCACCTGTCGGTTTACTTCTTCATCGGCCACCACCCGGAAATAGTTGCGCCGTTGCAAGCGGACCAAAGTTTTGGGCATTTGTATGCGCAGCGCGGGCACGCCCTCGAAGGGAAGGTTGGTCAAGCCCAAACCATTGAACTGCACCTTGACGCCCTCTGGAAAAGCCACAGCCACAAAGGGCGTGCTGGAATTGCAGGGTGCGCTCAAGCTTTTGTCATATGGGGTGGCCAGCCAGATCCAGTGGTTTTCCCAGTCCATCATCAGCACTTCGGTCACAAAGTGCGGCTCAACGGCGTCGGGGTAGATGTAAATTTCGTGCTCTTCGTCAGCAATGATTTGCAATAGTTTGTGCACGGCCGGCTCGGCGCTCAAGGCAAATTCTCGAAGCAGCCTGGGGTCTCGTTCTGGTGCGATGCCTGTGTTTGGACTCATGGTGCCCTCTGTTCTCTGTTTTCTACTTGGTATACCCAGGCCAGCAATTCGGCGATGGCCTGGTAAAGGCCAGAGGGAATTTGTTGGTCCAGGTCAACATTCATCAACAGGGAGACCAATTCTCGGCTTTCGTGTACAAACACGCCCGACTCTTTGGCCTTCTGGATGATTTGTTCTGCAATTAGCCCCTTGCCCTTGGCCACCACTTGGGGAGCGCCAGAGTTTTCAAGGTAAGCCAAAGCGACGGCTTGTTGTGGGCTCATTTTGTTGTTCATGTGCTACGCCCTCCCGGTTCGGCCTCTTTCAGGCGCACCTGGCCATGAACCAAGTCCAGTCCCTGTTGTTTCATGGCTTGTTGAAAACTTTGCCAGTGTGGGTCCAGGGCTTGTTTTCCATGGGGGCTCGCTTCAATTTGGACATCACAATGAGACCCTACCATGCGGACACGCACTTGCAGTTCACCCAAATATGGCATGTCCAGCTTCAACCTGGCAACCCAGGGGCGTGCGGCTTCGGTTTGTGCCTCCGGTGTGTCGGGCTCGTCTTGCTGGTGATCGGGTTCGATTTCAATGTCGATGGGCTGCCCCATCAGGCCTTGAAGCGACAGGGCGATTTTTGAGCTGTCCAGTGTGGCCAGTTGCGCAGTGACCAGCTTGGCCGATTGGTTCAAGGCCGCTGGGTCCAGCCCTTTGTCGCCAATCACCTGTTCTGCACCAAAACGCGCTTGAGGCTCTTGGGCCAGTTGCTCGGTGCTGCGTTGCCCACTCACCCACTGTTGCAAATGCGACTCATAAAACAGGCCGCTTTTTTCAACCGCAGCACTCACCTGCTGCGCCAGCGCGGTGGACAAGGTTTGCGGTTTGCCCAAGGCTTGGGCCAGCGCGGTTTGCGTCAACGGTTTGTTGCCGGGATCTGCTTGCTCCGGGGCATCCAGACCAGGGGTGGCTGCATTAAGAATCTCTGTTTGAGCATTGGTGCCTAACATGGTCAATTGGTTTTGAACTTGCACTTGAGCGGCCAGTTGTTTGAAGGTGGCGGCCATCGGCGTGGGTAAGGTGGTGGGTTTGCCCTGGCCCAGTTTTTCTAAAAATCCAATCAAGCGCGCTGGGGTGGACAGTTTGTCCACAAAGCTCGGGGATTCTTGTACTTCTTCATCGTTGGCTTGGGGCAGGGTGGTGATCAGGTTGTTGCGCGTGTCTTGCACGCGCTTGCCACCTTGAGCGTTACCCGCCGTGAGTGCATCGGCTTTGTCGGTGAGGGCGAAAGCCACGGTCACCATTTCGCCTGCGGTGAGGGTGCGCCCTTGGGGCAGCTTGACTTGCAGGTTCTGGCCGTTGAATTCCAGCTCGGCTTCGTTGCCGGGCCCGCTTTTGACCACCCGAACCATGGCGGTTTGCCCCGCCAGTTGCTGGGCTTGCGGAAGGGGCAGTTGACGGGATAGCACCGCCACCACGGGGGCAATTTCGCCCTTGCCCGAGCTGACTTTGTCGCCCGGGTTGGCTTGTAGTACAGAATTGATGTTGGGTGAGGAGGGTTTGACCGGAGTAAGCGCCATCTTTCACACCCAATGAGGCTAATCTTGCGGGGTTAGTTGGACCCGTAAGAGTTGCTCAACCGCTGGGAATTGCTGGCCGTGCGCAAAAACTCTTCCAGCTGTTTCAGGCGGGGCTCGGTGATGTCACGGATGGCCGCATCATCGGCAAGAATCTTCTTCAGGTAGCTGATGTGCTGGCTGCGCTCTGTCTCGTTCAGTTCGATTTGCTGGCCTTCCTTGACCATCTGCAGCTCTGCAATCAACTTGGAGCATTTTTCTTCGGCGGCACACAGGGCGTCCCAATCGCCAGCCTTGGCTGATTCCAGCATGGCCTGGCTTTGGTTGGCAATAGCAGCGTACAGCTTCATGACCAGTCCGTTGTTGTCGTTCCCGAATATCATGGTGGTGTGCATTCCTTCCCTATTGTTGTTATCGGTCTGCGGCGCCGTTGCCAATTTCTAGCCAAGCGTCGCGCAGGTCTTCCAGCAAGCTCATGCAATTGTCCATGCGCTCAGGGTTATTTTGCGAGTTGGCCAGTACCAACTCTTTGCAAATATAGTCGTACAAAGCCAGCAATTGTTCGGCCAGGTTTCCGCCTGCTTTCACGTCGATTGCGGCAGACAGCCCATCCCGAATAATGCGCAAGGCTTTGTCGATGGATTTGGCTTTCATCTCGATGTCGCGCATGTCCATGTACAGCTTCGCTTTGCGGATGGCTTCAATGGCGCCGTCGTAAAGCATCACGATCAGGCCGTGGGGGGAGGCACTGTTGATTCCTGTTTCCAGACCCACCTGGGCGTACGCTTTGGCTCCAAACATCATGGTCGTTATCGCTGAAATCGTTTGTCTTGATCAAAGTCTAAGGCCGTCGGGCCTTGGCCTATGCGCATATAAGCAGGGTTTTTGCTGCATTGTTCTGCGCATGGAGCCATGGCTGGGCCTCGCTTTAGCGGTTGTTCTGGTTGAGCGCGGCCAGTTGGCGGCTCAGGTATGAACTGGTTTGTTGCATGCTGGCCAGCATGGTGTCTAGCGCAGTAAATTGCGCACGGTAGCGTTTTTCGACCTGTTCAAGTCGCAGGTTGATGCGTCCCTCTTGGTCGTCTAAGCGCTTTAAACGGCTGTTCAGGCCTTCGGTACGGGATGCCAGTGCGCCGCCTTCTTCAGAAAGCATGCCGATCCACTCGTCCAAGCGCTTCGCCAATCCTTTGCTGAATGTGATGGTGCCCATGTTTCCACTGGCGCCTTGAGCTACACTGAATTCCAACCCTTCAGAGGGGTCCCCACTGGGGCCGCGCAGGGTATTGGCAACGCCCACCCCGTTCACGCCATTGATGGTGCCCGCAATGGTGTTGGTGCCGTCGTAGGCTGTTGAGATGTTGATGGCGTAGGTGCCCTCCACCGTTTTGCTGGTGGAGCCCAGGTATTTCACCCGGGAGTCGCTGGTGGTGGCCGTATTCGAAAAAATCTTCTCGAGCATGGCGGGGTCTTTCACCAAAGCCTCATCGAGCTTGGTTTTGTTCAAAGACAACACGCCGTCTTTGTCAAAGTTTAGCCCCACATCAGATAAGCCAACGCCATATTGAGCCACGGTCTCGCGCAATATGCTGCGCATTTGCCGCTCCAGCGAGGCGGGCGTGGTTTCACGCGACAAGGTGGCGTCTTTTTCCTGCTGGTCTTTTAAGTTGCCACGAATTTTATTGTAAGCCGTTACAAAGTCGTTCAGTGTTTTTTGAAGGGTGTCACTGTCCAAACCCACGGTCACGGTGACCGGGCTGGTGGTGACGTTCTTCAGGTTAAGGGTCAAGCCTTCTACGGCATCGGTCACATTGTTACTGGCTTTTGTCACCGCCAGGTTGTTGATGGTGAAGTTGGCGTTTTGTGCCACTTGCAGCGACTGTGCGTTTTTACCCGCACCAGCCGTTGCTGTGGGGTCAAAGGCCAGCATCGACAAACCGGCGGTGTCGGTGTTGTTGCCATCGTCATCGGTGGCCGTTAGCTTAAAACCATTCACCTCGCCAGTGTCTTTGCTGGTGAGCACCAGGCGCGACCCTGAGCCGTCATTCACGATTGATGCATTTACGCCTACATTGGCGTCGTTGATGGCCTGTTTGATACCTTCTAAGGTTTGCTGTCCAGGTCCGATGTTGATGGTCACTGGGGTTTTGCTGGCGTTGTCTGTGAATGTGTTGGTGCCTGCGTTGTAGCTGCCCAGGGTGATGGTCAAGCTGCCCGTGCCAATGGCTGTGTCGTTGCTGGCCACGCTGGGGGCGGCAACGCTTTGGGCTTTGGCCAATTGGCTCACGGAGATGTTGTAGGTGCCCTTGGCACTGGCGCTGCTCGCTGTGGCAGAAATCAGTTTGTCGTCGGTGGAGGTGGCCTTCAGCGGGTTGAGGTTGCTCACGCTGGTCAGCTTCTGGGCTGCAGTTTGCAATTGCGACAAAGAACTTTTGATCACACCGTAAATTGAAATTTTGGTGTTGATCTGCGTGCGTTCTTGCTTCACTTTGGACAGCGGGATGCGCTCGGCCGCCATCAGCGAGCCAATGATGCCTTCAATGTCCAGACCAGACCCAATTCCTGCCGATGAGATCGATGCCATCGCCTTCTACTCCTCTTTTTGGTGCGTGTCAGGCCTCTTTGGAGATCAACACGCCTTGCATTTTTTCAATCGCTTTTGCGATTTTCAACATTTCAACCGAGGGTATTTGTTTCAACACCTCTTGGGTTTCTTTGTCCACAATTTTTACAATGGGTCTTCCGTTGTCGGGGTCAACCACAAATTGCAGGTTGGACTGGTTGCTGGCCATGGCTGCATTGGCCTTTTGCACCACCTCCAACACCTCGCCAACACTTAAGCTGGCCTCGTTGCCCAACACAGGCTCAACCGCCTTGGCTGCTTGCGCAGGGGCTGCTCCGCTTGTTTGCTGTGGCTTTGGCGTTGTGCTTGCCAAATCGCCCAAATTTGAAATGTTCATCTTGGCCACCTTCGTGATACTAGTCGTGGATTACACCACCTCATGATCGGATTAACGGCGGGTTTTGCTGCTTTCTTTAACAATAAAGGCCCGGTGAGTGTGTTTCCCCCCGGGCGCCTTCTGCACCCTGCTCCCATTTGTGGTGGGGCAGGGCGGTTTTTTATACCAACTGCTTGTTAACGCAACAGGCTTAACACGTTGTTGGGCAACTGGTTGGCCTGTGCGAGCATGGCGGTGCCGGCCTGCTGGAGGATCTGCACCCGGGTGAGGTTGGCAGTTTCCTTGGCGAAGTCAGCGTCCATGATTCGGCCACGGGCAGAACTCAGGTTGGCACTGGTGGTTTCCAGGGACGACACCACCTGGTCCAGACGGCTCAAGCCAGCACCAGCGGTAGCCCGCAGGTTGGTGATGTTGTTGATCTGGGTATCAATGGTGGTAATCGCCGTGGTGGCGTTGGCCACGGTGTCCACAGCGCCAAAGGCTGTCGCAATGGCTGACTGTGTTGCGCCGCCCAGGGTGGTTTGCAGGTCGTTGCCGCCCGAGGTGCCGTCGTCGGTCAGGTTCACCGCCAGCGTGTCGCCGGTGGCGTTGCCAGAACCAATCTGCAAGCTGACCGATTTGTTGGCCGAGGCAAACACGTTGTTGCCGTTGACGGTGGTGCCTGTTGCCACGCGGCCCACTTCGTTGGCCAGTTCCGTGAATTCACGGTTCAGGTTGGCGCGGTCAGTGGCGTTCAGGGTGCCGTTCTTGGCTTGAACACCCAGCTCGCGCATGCGCTGCAGGTTGTCACTGATCTTGCCCATGGCGCCGTCGGCCACTTGCAAGAGGGAAATGCCGTCGTTGGCATTGCGTGCTGCCACATCAAAGCCCTTGATTTGGGCATTCATGCGCTCTGCAATGGCCAGGCCAGCGGCGTCGTCTTTCGCGCTGTTTACACGCAAACCCGAAGACAAACGGGCAATCGATGTTTCCAATGAACCCGCAGAACGACTCAAATTGGTTTGAGCATTAAGCGAGGGGGAGTTTGTGTTGATTCCTAACATGAGGACCTCCTTGCGGTTGTAATGACAAAACTCCTTTTAGGAATTTCGCCTCGTCGGGTGTTTGACCCATTTTCAGTTTTAGGTACTGACAACTCACATAACGGAGAAATTTGCTAAAAACTTAAGGCTTGAATTGAAGAAAATTTAAGTTTATTAATGGATTATAAAAACAACGAAAAGATTATCTCCAATTTTCCGGAGATAATCTTTTCGTTTTTACTTCACAGGTCGGTGTTCATCACGCACCGAGGTTTTTTACACAGTTAATCTTTGCAATCAAATCCTTTTGTGTTTACTGCAACAGGCTTAGCACGTTGTTGGGCAGCTGGTTGGCCTGAGCGAGCATGGCGGTGCCGGCCTGCTGCAGGATCTGCGCGCGGGTGAGCGCTGCGGTTTCCTTGGCGAAGTCGGCGTCCATGATTCGTCCACGGGCGGCCTGCAGGTTGGT
>NZ_CAXQZX010000088.1:0-9831 GCF_964228395.1 Limnobacter sp. | reverse complement strand
CGCTGCCCACAATGAATCACCAGCCAAATCCGAAGCTGCCAGCCCGGCCGCTTCAAGCCCAGCAGCGTCGCCTGCTGCGGCACCTGCTGCTTCTGCGGTCCCTGCATCGGCTGGCCCGGCGAGCAGCTACTCGGGCCAAGTGGACCACACTTGCGACATGCTGGTGCTTGGCGCGGGTCCAGGGGGGTATTCAGCGGCTTTCCGAAGCGCCGACCTGGGGTTAAACACCGTGTTGGTGGAGCGTTATAACACCCTTGGGGGTGTTTGCCTCAATGTGGGTTGTATTCCCTCCAAAGCCTTGCTGCACACAGCGCAGGTGCTCGAAGAAGCGCAACACATGGGCGACCATGGCATTGCTTTTTCCAAACCCAAAATCGACCTCGATAAACTTCGCGCGCACAAGTCGGGTGTGGTGGGCAAACTCACGGGTGGTTTGGCTGGCATGGCCAAGGGCCGCAAGGTAAAAACCTTGCACGGCGTGGGTAGTTTTATAAGCGCCAATCACCTTGAAGTGGTGGCCAGCGACGGTAGCAAGCAAGTGGTGCAGTTTGGCAAGGCCATTATTGCCGCGGGTTCGCAGCCAGTGCACTTGCCTTTCATTCCTGACGACCCTCGCATCGTGGATTCAACCGGCGCGCTGGAATTGCCCTTCATCCCCAAGAGGATGCTCATTATTGGTGGCGGCATTATCGGCTTAGAGATGGCCACCGTTTACTCTGCCTTGGGTGCTCGCCTGGATGTGGTCGAAATGCTCGACGGTTTGATGCAAGGCGCCGATCGCGACTTGGTGAAAGTATGGCAAAAGCGCAATGCGCCACGCTTTGACAACATCATGCTAAAAACCAAAACCGTGGGCGTAGAAGCCACCAAAAAAGGCATTTTGGTCAGTTTTGAAGGTGAGCAGGCCCCCAAAGAGCCGCAGCTTTACGACATGGTATTGGTGTCGGTGGGGCGCACGCCCAACGGTAAAAAAATTGGAGCCGACAAAGCCGGCGTGGCTGTGACCGACCGTGGTTTTATTCCAGTCGATAAGCAAATGCGCACCAATGTGCCCCACATTTTTGCCATTGGCGACATTGTTGGCCAACCCATGTTGGCGCATAAAGCGGTGCACGAAGCCCATGTGGCAGCCGAGGCCGCTGCTGATGAGAAGGCCTTTTTTGACGCGCGGGTGATTCCCAGTGTGGCGTACACCCATCCTGAAGTGGCATGGGTTGGCTTAACCGAAGATCAAGCCAAAGACCAAGGCATTAAAGTGGGCAAAGCCGTGTTTCCCTGGGCTGCTTCTGGTCGTGCCATTGCCAACAATGCAGACGACGGCTTTACAAAGCTGCTGTTTGATGAAGAGACCAAGCGAGTGGTGGGTGGCGGCATTGTGGGCATGGGTGCGGGCGATTTAATTGGCGAGGTGTGCCTGGCTGTTGAAATGGGTGCGGATGCCGTTGACATCGGCAAAACCATTCACCCCCATCCAACCCTGTGCGAAAGCGTGGGCATGGCTGCTGAAGTGTACAAGGGCGTGTGCACCGATTTGCCCGCCCAGAAAAAGAAATAAGCCGTTCTGTTTCTGTCTCCCTGTAAAAAGGTTTGGCCAGCAGCCCTCGTGGCGCTGGCCATTTTTTTAATGGCACCCCTGCGGCAGCTTTTTTGGGCTGGGGGTGCCTCGCGGTACAATGTCGGATTAATTTAAACCGTCTGCCTTATTCCCCATGGATGCACTTGCACTAAAAAAACTGGTGGCCCAGGCCGCTTTGCAATATGTTCAACCCAACACCATTCTTGGCGTGGGAACTGGCTCCACGGTGGATTGCTTTATTGATGCCCTTGGGCAAGCGGGCATTCCCCTCAAAGGTGCGGTGTCGTCCTCTGTGCGCTCAGAAAAAAAACTGCGTGACATTGGCGTGCCCATTGTTGATATGAACGATGTAGATCGGCTGTCTGTTTATGTGGATGGGGCCGATGAAATCGACCCTGCAAATTGCCTGACCAAAGGCGGTGGTGGTGCGCTCACCCGCGAAAAAATTGTGGCCGATATTTCAGACAAATTTGTATGCATTGCCGATGAGTCGAAGCTGGTGCCGCATTTGGGCAAGTTTCCTTTGCCCGTGGAAGTGTTACCCATGGCGCGAAACGAAATTGCGCGCAAATTGACCGCTCTGGGCGGAAGCGTAAAGCTTCGCGAGGGCTTTGTGACCGACAATGGCAATCAAATTCTGGACGTTTCTGGCTTGGTAATCACCGACCCGGTGGCGCTGGAGCAAACCATCAACCAATGGCCCGGGGTGCTTACCAACGGTTTGTTTGCCCTTCGGCGTGCGGATGTGGTGCTGGTGGCCACAGCCGATGGTATAAAAACACGTTAATCCCCTGTTTCCAAGCCAGTCTGCAAGCGCTTTTTGGCAAAAACGGTGGCACAATGAAGTGGCACGCAAGCATGGGCAGGGAATTTGCTTGACAAATCCTTGTCACACGTTTGTGGCACATTACTGTGGCACATTGTCGCGTTATTACATTCATACGGTGAAGGGACAACAAAGATGACAGAACACACCTCCAAACAATACGACGCAGAGTTGGAGTCGCTGCGTTCCCGTGTACTTCAAATGGGCGGTTTGGTGGAAAATCAGATCGTGTCTGCCATCGAAGGCCTGGGCGCAGCTGACACCAACATCTTCAAAGAGGTGATTCGGCGTGAGCAAGAGGTGAACCAGATCGAGCTTGAAATCGACGAGTTGTGTAACCACATTTTGGCCCGCCGTCAGCCCGCTGCGGTCGACCTGCGTTCCGTGATTGTCGCCATCAAAATGATCCGCGATCTGGAACGAATCGGCGATGAGGCCGAAAAAGTGGCCCGCATGGGCATGATGATCGCTGAAGCCGGCAAAAACTTTGTGCCCAAAGTGGATTTGCACCGAATTGCCAGCAATGCAATTGCCATGTTGAGGAAGGTGCTGGATTCTTACGCTCGGGTGAACGCTGTGTCGGCTGCTGAGGTGGTGCGTGCCGACCTGGAGGTGGACGACGAGTTCAAAGCGATTCTGCGCCAGCTTATTACATTCATGATGGAAGACCCCCGTACCATTTCACGCTCCATTGAAATTCTTTTCATCGCCAAAGCCATTGAGCGCATTGGTGATCATTCCAAGAACATGTCCGAGCACGTGGTGTATATGGTGAAAGGTCGGGATGTTCGTCACCAGGGGCCAGAGCGTATTGCTCAAGAAGCCCAAGGGAACTAACTGGCAGATCGCTCAAAAAAGCCCTCCGAACGGAGGGCTTTTTTATGGGTGCTCGGTGCTGCCGAGCATCAAATAAGCCACTGCGATTTTGCTGATGGTGCATGCGGCCAGGGCCGCAACGGTGTAAAAAAATACGCAGGCAAACACACCCAGAATTTCAAGGATGGCGCCTAGCCCATACATCAGCAGGGCCACCACCACCCAGCGCCACAAATACACTTTCAGGTGATGCCTGTGGGCCCTGTTGTGGCGCAAAGCAGCACTGCGTTGGTACAGTTCGCTCACATTGGCGTCGCGAAACATCCATTGAAAAAAAAAGTACCTGAACAGCACGCTGTGGGTGACGTTGGCCATGGTTTTGCTCCTTCCTCACCCGCCCAGTATGCTAGCTGCCATTCAATAAGAAAAGCCCCTTCAAATAGGGGCTTGGTATGCCATTGAGGCTGGATGGAAAAAAACAATACTCCGCGCAGCGCTTGGATGCGCCTGAATATGCTTTAGTCTGCCTTGGGGGGGACGTAACCTGCAGCACGCTCGGCGCCTTCACCAAAAAAGTGCTTTTCCATCTGCTCCATGAGGTATTTGCGAGCACGGGCGTCGGCCAGGCTCAGGCGGTTTTCGTTGACCAGCATGGTCTGCAGTTTTAACCACTCTTGCCACGCTTGCTTGGACACGTTTTCAAAAATCTTTTTACCCAATTCGCCGGGCGCTGGTGGGAAATCCAGGCCTTCGGCCTCTTTGCCCAGTTTGATGCAGTTCACGGTGCGTGCCATGTTCACTCCTTGTCTTTCAATTCTTGAATACGGCCATATTTTACAAAATCAAAGGTCCATGCGCGTTCGGCCGTGGCTGGATTGGGTAAACGTTGAATTTCTTTGAACTGTTCACGCGACCAGGTCGGGAAGTGTGCATCGCCCTCAAAAGCGTGGTGAATTTCTGTGATCACCAACTCATCGACCCACTGGCCTTGCAGGGCTTGCTGGTACAAATTGCTTCCACCAATTAAAAACACCTGGGGAAACTGCTGCAGCCAAGCGATGGCCGCTTCCAGACTGGGGGCCAGAGCCACAGCGGTTTGGTCGCCGGCAGGCAATGGGTGTGGGTAGTGCACCAATGGCCGGGGGGTGCCGTCTGCAGCCGGGGCGGGCTGCCATTGTGCGTTGGTGCTGACCACCACATTGAGCCGCCCGGGCAGGGGGCGATTGATGGACTCATAAGTTTTGCGGCCCATCAGCACGGGGCACCCAAGGGTGGTTTTTTTAAATAACGCGAGGTCTTCGGGCAATCGCCAAGGCAGGCTGTTGTTGATGCCAATGACGCCGTTGCTGGCCACGGCTGCTACAAGAGAAACTTTCATGCGGTACAAACAGGCTACACAGCCACTGGGGCCTTGATGTGTGGGTGGCTAACGTAGTCGACAATCTCAAAGTCTTCAAACCGATAGTCAAAAATGCTGTCGGGTTTGCGGTTGATCTTCAGCTTGGGCAGTGGGTAGGGCTCGCGGCTTAGTTGCAAGGCCACTTGTTCCATGTGGTTACTGTAGAGGTGGCAATCGACGCCAGTCCACACAAAATCGCCCACATCGAGCTCACCCTGCTGGGCCACCATGTGGGTCAACAGGGCATAGCTGGCAATATTAAAAGGCACACCCAGGAAAATATCGGCACTGCGCTGGTAGAGCTGGCAACTTAGCTTGCCATCGGCCACATAGAACTGGAATAAGGCGTGGCATGGCGGCAATTTCATGTTTTCAATTTCGGCCACATTCCAGGCGCATACAATGTGGCGGCGCGAGTCGGGGTTGTTTTTTAATTGCTGCATGAGTTGGGCAATTTGATCGATGTGCCTGCCATCGGCCGTGGGCCAGCTTCGCCACTGCACACCATACACTGGGCCGAGGTTGCCGTTTTCGTCGGCCCATTCGTCCCAGATGCTTACGCCATTTTCTTTTAAGTAGCGGATGTTGCTGTCGCCCATGAGGAACCACAGCAACTCGTGAATAATGGAGCGCAAATGCAGTTTTTTGGTGGTAACCAGCGGAAACCCTTCTTGCAGGTTAAAGCGCATTTGGTAACCAAACACAGAGCGCGTACCTGTACCTGTACGGTCCATTTTGTTGGTGCCATGGTCGAGCACATGTTGCATCAGGTCGTGGTACTGTCTCATGGTGTGCAGGGG
Source organism: Limnobacter sp. (assembly GCF_964228395.1). Lineage (GTDB taxonomy): Bacteria > Pseudomonadota > Gammaproteobacteria > Burkholderiales > Burkholderiaceae_B > Limnobacter. Next base: position 4,414 of record NZ_CAXQZX010000088.1, on the reverse strand, counting down.
GTAAAAACTAAAAGAGCGTTGTGTAAGTTTACCTGTTCGAGGGCGCAATTCAGCCAAGCGCCATTCAATCGACCAGCTTCACCATCTTCTTTTCGGCCTGTTGATCAATAAACTGCAACTTGGCCAGCTTGGCGTACAGGCCTTGGCGAGCCAACAACTCTCGGTGTGTGCCCATTTCCACAATGCGGCCCTGGTCCATCACAACAATCCGGTCAGCGGCCATCACTGTGGCCAGCCGATGGGCAATAATCAGGGTGGTGCGGCCATGTCGGCTCTTTTCGATGGCTTGCTGCACCAGGCGCTCGCTTTCGGCGTCCAGGCTGGCCGTGGCCTCATCAAGCAGCAGCAGTCCGGCGTTGCGCAAAATGGCACGAGCCAGTGACACCCGCTGGCGTTCGCCACCGCTTAAGCGCACCCCTTTTTCGCCCACTTCGGTTTGCAAGCCTTGGGGCAGGCGAGCCACAAAAGCACTGGCTGCCGCATCGGCCAAGGCCTGTTGAACCTCATCCAAGCTGGCCTGCGTTTGGCCAAAGCGCACATTTCCCTCAAGCGTGCCAGAAAATATCACTGGTTCTTGCGACACATAGGCGCAATTGGCGCGCCATTGCTCAAGGTGCAGGTGCTCCAAAGGCTGGTTTTCAACCAGTATTTGACCGCTGTTGACGTCGTACCAGCGCAGCAGCAAATTAAACAAGGTGGACTTGCCCGCACCCGATGGACCAACCACAGCCAGTGTTTCCCCACGCCGTATGTGGAGGTTGAAGTCGCGCAGCACAGGTTTGTCTGGGGCCGATGGGTAGGCACATTCGACATGGTTGAATTCGATGTGAAAGCCTCCCTGCTTGGGTGGGGGTGGCAGCCCGTGGCGGTGTATGGTGGTGTTCAGGTTGAGCAATTCCACCAAGCGCTCTGCCGCGCCGGCTGCCCGCTGAAACTCCCCCAACACCTCCGAGATTGCGGCAAACCCGCCACCCACAAAGGCTGCGTACATCACAAACTGGGCCAATTCGCCGCCGGTCATCTGGCCACTGCCCACGGCCCGTGCGCCCATCCACAACACCACCACCAAGCCAGAAAATGCCAGCCCGATGGCAACAAACACCAAAGCGGCGCGGTTTGCCGTGCGCCGTTTGGCGGTGTTGTAGGTGTGTTCACTGGCTTGTTCAAAGCGCTGGGTTTCAAAGTGCTCTTGGTTAAATGCCTGCACGGTGGTGATTTGGTTCAGCACCTCTTGGGCAATTGCACTGCTGTCTGCGAGCTTGTCCTGGCTGGCCCGCGAGAGCTTTCGCACGCGCCGGGCCAACACCACCACTGGCACCATGACCACCACCACCAACACCAACACAGCGCCAGACAACACCGGGCTGGTGAGCACCAGCATCACCAGGCCACCCAGCATGGTTAAGCCGTTGCGCAAAGCAAAAGACAAGCTGCTGCCCACCAGGGTTTGGATCAGGGTGGTGTCTGCTGTCAGCCTGGACAACACCTCACCCACTTTCAGGGTTTCGAAAAACTCTGGCCGCTGCAACAGCAAATGGCCATACACCTTGTTGCGCAAGTCTGCCGACACGCGCTCACCCAAGGTGGTCACCAAAAAGAAGCGCAAGGCGCTGGCCACCGCCAGCACGAACACCAAACCCAACAGTCCTGCGAATGCCCCTGTCAGCCCCTCTGGGCGCTGGCCCGCCAAAAACCCGCTGTCAATCAACCAGCGGAACATGATGGGCAGTGAAAGCGACATGGCTGCACCCAGCAGCAATGCAGCCACGGCGGCGGCAGTCCATGCACGATGGGGGGCCACCAAGTGGAAAAGGGTTGAACCCAGGGTTTTAAATTTGGACATACAGACCTACAGTTTCATGGGGCGATCATACCCGGTCATTTCCAGGTAGCCCTGGCCCCATGGTTCACCTTGCTCGGTTTTAACGCGCACTGCGCCCTCCCAATACAGCGTGCCCGTGCTGGCACGGCCATCCAGCTCCTGATCATCCATCAGTGGCTCCAGCACCAGGCGAAGGCCCCCGGCTGTGAGCTGCTGCGCCACAGGGTACTGCACGCCAGTGCTGCTCGATTTCCAGGTGCGCAACACCTTGAATTCCGCTTGGCCTTGCTTTGGCGATTGTCCGCTGGCTGGGCGCAAAGCGCTGTGGGTCCACACTGGGGGATTGTTGGGGTTTTGATGGCGAATTTGAAAGGCCATCAAGGATTCTCCATTTGAACCGTGCAGCCCAACCCAATCCCACCCTTGGGCTTCGGGCGCAAGCACGGTGCTGGACCACTCATGATCCATCCAGACCAAGCCTTGCGCCGGGAATGTTTTGCCGTCCACGCGGACTTCACCGGTGCACTGCATGTGCGGCAAGGTCATGTAGTGGCGGGATTGCGAGGGCAGTGGGCCTTTTCGCGAATAACCGTGTGCCCCTTGTAGCCATGGGGCTTGTGTGGTGACCATGCGCAGATCAAGCCCAAGCTGTTGGGTTTGGATATTGCAGTGCCACTGCTCCCCTTGCTGGGTCTGCAAGTGCCAGTTGGGCAGGGTCAGGTTAAGCACCTCAACATCGGTGGTTTTTATGTACGCTCCGCCACTGCCCGCACGGCGGGCAATCTGGCTGTGCACCAGCTTTCCTTTGTTGGGCAGAGCCAATGCGGCATGGGCCAGCAAGAGTTGCTTGGGTGCAAACTGGCTGGGGTTCTGCACATTCACATCGGGTGCAGACCTAAAAAAAGTGATTTGAACGCCAAAGGGTTGTGGTACGCCAGGGCTTGTAAACCAGCCTGTGAAATACCACCATTCGGTGCGAAAGGCGAGATGAACACCATGGTCCCGCGGCAATGTGATGGTCTGCTCGCTTGAAGGCTGGGCATACACCCTTGAGTGAATGGCCAAGGTTGCGTGTTTTGGCCCAAGCAGGGCGCTGGCCGCCATGGCTTGTAAGAGGGCCCGCCGATTCATGCCCAATCCTCCTTGAGTTGACCAAGCAGATGTTGGCCCAACTTGCCTCGCAAGGCCAGCATCACGGTGGTGGTGGACATGGCAAGCAACACGCCCACCATGATGGCCAGGTCACGCCAGGGAACGTGCCAGTTCATGGTCCAGTGAAAAGACTGGGGGTTGACCACAAAAACCAGCACTGCAGCAAAAGCCAGGCCCATCAATAGGCCCACACCGGCTGCCAGCAGGGAGGCCAAAAACGCCTCTCGGGCGATGAGTTTTAAAAGGGTAGAGCGCTGCGCGCCCAGGGCGCCCAGCAGCGCAAATTCGCGCTTGCGCTGAAGCGCCATGGCCGAAAATGTGGTGCCCACGCCAAACAGGCCAATGACCACGGCTGCAATTTCAAGCAGGTAGGTGACGGCAAAGCTGCGATCAAAAATATCCAGGCTAAGTTGGCGAATGTCCCCAGGCTCGGCAAAATCGATCCGCCCATGCAGGGGGCTGCCCGCCAATGCTTTTTCAATGGCTTGTATGGCCTGTGCCACGGGCACCCCTTCGCGTGGCCATGCCGCTGCTTGAGTGTCTTTGAAAGCAATACCGTGCTCACTGGCCAGCAGTGCTTTGGGCAGCACAATTGCACCGTGTTGACGGGTGTAGTCTCGCCAAACGCCCATCACCGTGGCGCGAATGGTTACGCCGCCATCCAGCGTAAAGTTCAAGGGGCTGCCCACTTGGGTGCCGTACAAATCGGCTACAGGTTCGCTCACCCACACGGGCAATGTGCCGGGGAGGGGGGAGTCTATGGTTGGGCCGGTCATGGGCAAACGGGCGCTGGCCGCCTCAACGGCCAAGGGGCGTGAGATCAATTCGACCGCCGGGCGAGCCGGGTCAAGAATCAGGGGTTGCTGGCCCCAGAATTCGGCCTGGGTCAACTCTGGCAGACGGGCGATTTTTCGTTGTAGGTCGGGCGGAAAGGATTGCGTTTGCTGGCTTTGCGGTTTCATATAAAGCGGCGCAGGCAGCACTTGGTTTAGCCAGTCATCCAGCGAGATCCGAAAGCTGTTGATCATGACGTGCATGGCCACCACCAGCGCAAAACTGGCCACCACCCCGCTCAAACCGACAGCAAGCAAGTTGGGCGTGCTGGCCAACCGGGCTCTGGCCAAATGCCCCAAGTGTTGCAGGGTGGGTGGATGCCGAATAAACCACCTCACCAACAAGCCGGTGCAGGCGATACCACCAAACAGGCCCAGGCCCACAGAGAGGTAGCCCCCCAGAGGCACACTGCCTTGCGGAGGTATCCAGAGGCAGGCCACAGCCAGGCTGCACAGCAGCAAGCCCAGCCAGTGGGCTTGGTTGGCAAATTGCAGCCCGGCCTCCTCTGTGCCCGCACGCAAGCGTTGCTGCAGGGCCATACGCCCTGTTTGCAAAGCCGGTGCAAGCCCACCGATGATGGTGGCCCCTGCACCAAACAATGCGAAG
>NZ_CAXQZX010000087.1:0-4141 GCF_964228395.1 Limnobacter sp. | reverse complement strand
AGCACGTCGTGCAGGTCGAACCGCCGGTATTGCCGGTCGACGGGGTGCCTAACACACAAAAAGCATCGGTCTACCTGCTGGCTTCTGCAATACCAATAGGCTGCCTTGATCAGCATCAAGCGCAGGGCCAAACCGTTGCTCCCTGCGGGTATGGCCAAACGGGATATTTCTGCAATGCGACCAGTGCGCAAAGCTTTGGGCAGCGCGAAAGAGTCTTCTAACCGCAGGGTACCGCCATTGGCAATTTGGACACGCACCGTGCCAATGCATGAGGCGTCGAGTTTGGACTGGGCCAGCAACACCGCGGCATGGGGCTGAAGATCGTCGGGGTCGGCCTGCCCCACCACACACCCAAATGCGGGCAGATGGCGGCCGTAGGCCAGTTGCCTGGCCATGGCCGCAGCTTGAAAGTCAAGGTCGCTTTGCGCTTGTTCGATGCGAAACGGCAAAAGCTGGGCGAGGTTAAAACTGCACATTGGGGTCTCCTTGGGTTAGGCTCACCTTAAATATTCCACATCCAATTTGAGTCCCCCCGATCGGGTTAAAGCTCCGTTCTGGGGTCATCACCCGAAGTACTTAAAAAAACACAGTTTCCGGAATATCCTTTGGCCGCCCCTGGCATATGAGAGAATTGCTGGGTTGAAAAATTACATACGGAGACAGAACGGTGAAAAACAAGAAATTCGATGTTGTCGTATTCGGTGCCACCAGCTTTGTGGGTCAAATTCTGGTCCGATACCTTTGGGAAAAACACGGTACAGGCTCTACACTGAGCTGGGCGATTGCTGGACGCGACTCCGCCAAGCTGGAGGCGCTGCGTGCCACCCTGGGCAAGGAGGCATCAAAGCTGCCCATTCTGACCGCGGAAGCCAGCAACAAAGAATCTCTGATGAATTTGTGCAGCCAAGCCGGTGTGATTGTGTCCACCGTGGGGCCTTATGCCTTGTATGGATCGAACCTGGTCAGCGTATGCGCAGAATCAGGCACCGACTACTGCGACCTCACCGGCGAGGTGCAGTGGATAGATCGAATGATCAAAGCGCATGAAAAAACCGCCCAGCAAACCGGCGCACGCATTGTCCATTGTTGTGGCTTTGATTCCATACCCTCAGACCTCGGTGTGCATTTTTTACAGCAGGCCGCCAAAAGCCAATTTGGTGAGCCCTGCGAAACTGTGGCCATGCGGGTGCGCCGCATGAAGGGCGAGTTTTCTGGCGGCACCGTGGCCAGCATGATCAACGTGACCCGTGAGGTTGCAGCCAATCCTGCACTGGCAAAGAGCCTGGCCAACCCCTATTTGCTGTGCCCTGAAAAGCTGGCCGCACGCCAACCCAATGTAAAGTTTGCCGAGTTTGATAAAACCGCCAAAAGCTGGGTGGCCCCGTTTGTCATGGCTGGCATCAACACTCGCGTGGTGCACCGGAGCAACGCACTGACCCAGTACGCCTACGGCAAAAACTTCAAATACGACGAAGCCATGATGACCGGCGCTGGTTTGCGTGGCCGACTGACAGCCATGGGGCTTGCCTCTGCCATGGGTGGCTTTTTGCTGGGTGCGGCCCTGCCCCCAACGCGCTGGGCTTTGGAAAAATTTGTGGTGCCCAAGCCTGGCCAAGGGCCCAGCGAAAAGTCCCAGAAGCAAGGCAACTATGACCTTCGCTTTTTCGGCAAAACCAGCAAGGCTCAAACCTTGGTAGCCCGCGTCACAGGAGACATGGACCCCGGCTATGGTTCAACCGCCAAAATGCTGGGCGAGGCCGTGGCTTGTTTGGCCAAGGATGTAGACGGCCACCCCGGTGGCTTCTGGACGCCCGCCTCGATTTTTGGTGACAAATTAATTGGGCGTTTACAAAGCCATGCTGGCCTCACCTTCACACTGATGGACCAGTAAATCGCATGGGGTCGACAGAGTCGACCCTTTTCGAATTTTGGTTTTAAAAGTTAACTCTTTCGATTGTAATGAGAACGATTATCGTTTACGATGATTGCTCTTATTTCAATTATTTTGAGAGGCAACATGACCCAATCCAATTGCAAAGCCCAGTTGGGGCATTGGCTGGCCGGCAGCGAAAACGGTGCAGTGTATTACTGCCACGACAGCAAAGTGGTGTCGCTGTGTTTGCATTACATGACGCTTCGGTTTGAGCCAGCTGCCTTCAGGGATCTGCTTGGCATGATGGGTTTTGCCCAAGGCCAGATTGAGCGCATGGACCCCGCCAGCGGCGCTCTGCAAGCCGCGCCGCCCCATTGCGGCAGCACTGGTGGCTCTTTTCATTAACAGGAGCGCTGCGCCATGGGCAATATTGATGCGTGGCTGGGTCGAACCAAAACCCTTGAACAATTGCTTGAGGAGAATGCGCTGCTGGCTGGGCAGTTGGCCAAACTGCAAGCGAGGGCCAGCGCTTTGTTGGAGCAACGCGGCAGCGAACTTGAACAACTCAACAATGCCTTGGAGTATTTACATGCGCAGTTGAAAGAACGCGAAGCCACCATCGCGTTCCTTCAGGCAAAATTGTGCGCCTTCCGAAAAATTGTCAGTTGAAGACCAATAACAAGCACACACTGCACCGACTATTTTAGTTCGTCGTATCCAAAAGTGAATTGATGTTGCTCGTCATCCACAACCACGGTCACCACCATACTCTGTGATGAACTGGCGCCGAGTTTGGAGCCCACAACAATTTCGCCGAACGCCTCTTGACCGGGGCGCACTACCCTGGGTTTCAAGCTGTTTTTTTGAATGTAATCCAAATCGGCAAGTGCCTGCTGCACATCGATTCGATCATTAAAATCTTCCACCATTAAAAAGCCACCTCGGCGGCTCCCGAAGGGCTGATAGTGCAAAGGCTGGTGATAAAAAAACGACTGTGCTGGGTTGTAAAAAATTGGAGCACGCATTCCGTAGTAAGCGAGACGATTTTGTACGTCCTGAATTTGAGCTTCGTAGCTCAAAACCCTCGCAGCGGAGCCATTGAAAGTGACTGACACATTTTCAGTAGAAAACTCCAAAGGCTCTTTGCCTTGATTTTTGAATCTGACATTAAAACGCGGGCTGTCAAACTGGCGCATGCTAGGCCGAATGGCCCCAACTTCCACGACATGCTTTTTACTTGAACGAAGCGACTCCCCAGATGAAGCCGCGACCTGTAATTGATTTTCTGAAACCACGGGGCTCACTCGGTAAGTGGAAGCACAAGCGCCCAGCACCAACGCAGAACCAACTACCAAACCTATCAACAAGCGCATACAACCACCTCTAGCACTGCACAAACAAATGAAATCCAGACTTGATCAGTTTAGCCAAAATCAGGAAAAACGCATCCTGTTTACGGACAATTTTTATTTGCCTCAGTTCCTGGCACGAATTCTGCATTGATTGTCTTAGAACGCCAAGTTGGGTCCAAAAGATGACGGAGCCCATCCCCGAAACGGTATTTTCGGTGGCTGACTCGCCGCTTTCGCACCAAACAAGTGCGCGGCAAACACAATTCAAGCAGCAAACACGGGCAATGAAGCCCACCCCATGCAGGCCTTCTGGCACTGTACGGGGTGGGCTTTTTTTGCGCTTTTAAATACCCATAAATAGAGGCCCGGCCATGAACGATCACACTTCCATGAATTTATTTTCTTTCACAGGGAAAATGAAAATACTTCACCTGAGCTGGGTGGCGTTTTTTATTACCTTTTTTGTTTGGTTCAACCATGCCCCCATGCTGGGTGCCATTGCTGACTCTTTAAGCCTTACCAAGGAGCAGGTTAAAACCCTGTTGATCCTCAACGTGGCGCTGACCATTCCCGCCCGCATCGTGATTGGCATGCTCACCGACCGCTTTGGCCCCAGGCTTGTGTATGCCGCGCTGCTGTTTGTGTCCTCCATTCCTTGCTTCTTGTTTGCCTTTTCGACCGATTTTGCCCAGGCCGCGTTGTCGCGTTTTTTGCTGGGTTTCATTGGGGCCGGCTTTGTGATTGGTATTCGAATGGTCAGTGAGTGGTTTCCTGCTCACCAACTGGGCACAGCCGAAGGCATTTATGGCGGATGGGGCAATTTTGGCTCGGCTGGCGCAGCCATGTTGTTGCCCACGCTGGCCTTGCTGTTTGGCGGTCCAGAGATCGGAAGAGCGTCGTGTAGGGACAGAGTGTA
>NZ_CAXQZX010000086.1:0-21977 GCF_964228395.1 Limnobacter sp. | reverse complement strand
AATACTTTATAAAAGAAAAGTTTCAAGCCGATGAAGAGCTAAAAAAAGCCGCCGAATTTGTTCACTTTGCCTGCACCTCTGAGGACATCAACAACATGAGCCATGCGCTCATGTTGAAGGCCACCCGCGAACAAGTGCTGGTGCCAACGCTCGCCAAATTGGTGGGCGTGCTGCGCGGCTATGCCCACCAGTTTGCCGACATTCCCATGATGTGCCGCACCCATGGCCAACCAGCCAGCCCCAGCACGCTGGGCAAAGAATTCGCCAACGTGGTGCACCGCCTGGAGCGGGCGATTCACGCCATCGAAACTGTTGAATTGCCTGCCAAAATGAATGGTGCCGTGGGCAACTACAATGCCCACCTGTCAGCCTACCCCGAGTTTGACTGGGAAGCCCTAAGCCGCAAACTCATCGAAGGTTTGGGCCTGACCTTCAACCCCTACACCATTCAAATTGAACCGCACGACGGCATTGCTGCGCTAATGGACGCGATGGCGCGGGCCAACACCATCGTGATTGACCTGTCTCGCGACATTTGGGGTTACATCTCCCTGGGCTACTTCAAGCAAAAGCTGAAAGCTGGCGAAGTGGGCTCCTCCACCATGCCGCACAAGGTCAACCCCATCGACTTTGAAAATGCCGAAGGCAACTTGGGCATGGCCAATGCAGTGCTTAAACATCTGGCAGAAAAATTGCCAATCTCTCGCTGGCAACGCGACCTCACCGACTCCACCGTGCTGCGCAACCTGGGTGTTGGCCTTGGTTACTCGGTGCTGGCCTACGAAAGCTGCCTGCGCGGCCTGGGCAAACTGGAAGTTAACCAGGCTGCCATTGCTGCCGACATCGATAACGCTTGGGAACTACTGGCAGAGCCCGTGCAAACCGTGATGCGCCGCCATGGCTTGCCCAACCCCTATGAGCAACTCAAAGAACTCACCCGTGGCAAGGGCATCACCCAAGAAGCGCTGCAGACCTTTATTGCTCAATTGGATTTGCCGCAAGCCGAAAAAGATCGCCTGTTGGCCATGACCCCGGCCAGCTACATTGGTATGGCTTCCAAACTGGCCAAGCGCATATAAAAAGCGATTGGATCACCTTTTAACGCGCCCCGCCTATGGCGGGGCAACCCACCGGGCTACCCCGAGCAGGGCAGGAACCCACCTCGCTGCGTAACCATACTAAGCACTGTGTAAAACATTTTGGTGCTGGTATGGACAAGCAGCATGGCCTCACCCTGCTGGAACTCATCATTGCCATGGCGGTGATGGCCGTGCTTGCCTCATTTGGCTTTGCACAATACGAGTCCAGCACACACAACACCAATTTGCGCGTGATGCGGGACACCGCTTCCAAACTGGCCCTGGCACAACAACAACACCGCCAAACCTACGGCCGCTATGCAGAACGCCTGAAAGCCAAAGGTGAGGCCACCGACAACACACTCGTGTTTGCAGAGCTTGAACAGTTCAACATCCGCATTACACAGGCCACCTACTCGGCCTTTCATGCCGAGTTAAGTGCAAAGTCACCCAGCGGGGCCACCAAAAAGCAATGTGCCAAGTTGCAGGTCAGCAGCGATCTTGGTTTTTTAAGTTATGCCACCACGGACGACAAAGGCAACAGCACCAGCAAGGAGTGCCTGGGTCATGGCTAAGGGATTCACCCTGCTTGAGTTGAGCCTGGTGCTCATGATCACGGCCATCACGGTTGCGGCAGGTTTGCCAGCATTGAACAGGCAGATGGCCATGATCCAGCTCAAGCAAAACAGCGCAACGCTGGTGAGCTACGTTCAAAGCGCCCGGGCCCTGGCCTCGAGCACCGAGTGCCAGGCACGCCTTGGCTTAAAGCCACTGGGTAAAGAACAAGTCCAGTTGATGCTGGAACTGGAAAACGACCCCCTGCTGAAAGGCTGCGCATTGTGGTTTGAGACGACCAATGGCCCCAACACCCGGCAGGTAAAAATCGCGGAAAAGACAATTGACTCTTTGACCATCAATCGACCACTCACCCTGCTCTTCCAAGGCATTTCTGGAAGCCTTAAAGCGGAATCCGCCTCTACCATCGAATTGTCCAGCCGAGGTGTTCATGCACACATCACCCTGGATGGGATCGGCAACGGAGTTTTGCGTTATGTGGAATAACAGCAAACGATCACAGACCGGGGCCTCCATGGTCAACATGATCATCGCTTCTGGCTTGCTGGTCTTGCTCATTTCAAGTGGCCTAAGCGCCTACACATACACCTCGAGTTCAGCGCCACTGGCCTCCAGCAACGAGCAGGTCAATCAATTAACGCGGTTGGTGGAGCTGTTTGGCAGCCACGTCAACCGGGGCGGCGCTTACCTGGACGCCGCCGGCGAGGCCAAGGGCATTCAAATTTGCCATTTGGATGATCAAGCCAGGCGTTGCAAACCATATCAATCCCAGAAGAACAATCTGTGCCTGGCCCTACCCACCCAGTTGGGCAACGGCGCATTGGCCAGCATTGAAGTGCGGGGCTTTCGCTTGCACAACGGTGTGATGCAACAACGCACCTTGAGCAAGGTCAACTTGGGCACGTTTGGCCTGCACTCGTTTTGCACCAGCGAAAACGCTTGGGAAAATCTCCACAGCGCCAAAGACTTTGTGATCCAAAGCCTGGCGTTGTGCAAATTCAAGGCCAGCACCATGGATGAGATCACCACGGATTACTCGCGCCATTGCGACAGCGTGCTCAGCACAGAGCCACAAAGCGCTGTGTATTGGATTGCGCTATTCACCGTGCGCTCTGCCAAACCCGGGGCGCCAGAGGTGATCCAAAACCGAATCATCCAGTTGTTCAATGACACCCGGGTCACCACCCTGTGAGCCCCGCCATGCAACACCACCCCATCAAAGCTGCTGCAATTCAACGCCAAGCGGGCATGATTGGCATCTTGATCAGCACCCTTCTGGGCGCTTTTGCGGCCATTGCAGGAGCAAGCACGGCAATCAAAGCCAATATGGATGCCTACCACGCCCCCACGAATGCGCGAATTGAGGTGGCCAATCAACTGATGCAGTCGGGCTTGCGCTATGGCAATCACCTGTTAAACGACCTTGATCAACTGGCTGAGCTGATCGAAAGGTACAAAAACGACCCTGCCGTGGCGCTGGAATGCAAGGTGGGCAACCCCCTGCCCGATGACCTCCAACCCACCAAAACCATTCTCACACTGCCCACGCCCGAGGGGGATCAATACATTGCAATCCGGGGGATCATGGCACCCTACGACTGCAATGAGCCCCTGGACGAAGAAAACTTTCGACTCACCTTCGAGATCCTGGGTAGCCTGGGCTGCACCAACAACCGTGATCACAGCGCCTGCACCACACGCTCGGTGGTTCTAACCGCCTTCGAAGGGGACGAATACCGCCCCGAAAAATCTCCACCACCACCCCAAGCAACCGCTGGGCAACAACAGAACGGAGCCGCCCGCCCAGCCAGAAAGAAAAAGAGGAACAACAACAGCAATACCACTTCCAGTCAGCAAGGCAGTGGACGGGGTGCCGACAGTGACGATAAAGAAGGCGGGACTGGGGATGGCGCTCAACGAAACAAGGTGAAAAGAAAAAATGTGGGCCTATAAACAAAGCGGATTCACTTTGCTTGAGGTGCTTGTCTCGATGGCCGTGTTGTCAGTTGGCGCCACGCTGTATGCCAAGTCGATGACCAGCGCCATCGCCATTTCAACAGACAACGCGGAGAAGCAACAAGCCGCGGTGGTGGCCACCGACTTAAACAACGTGTTTGCTGCCCACGTGGCCCCTCTGGGCCCTGAAGCCTCTCGAGGCCAAGTGATTGAACGCATGCAAAAACTGGCCAATCAATTTGAAAAAGAAATGGAGCAACTGGCCAAGCAGCGCGGATACACCTGCAAAGCGCAAAAACCCGCCCCCCTGGCGGCCGGTCCCTTGGGAAAAACGGATCTGCTGAAGGCCAGCGTGCTGCAAAACTGGACCCAAGGCCCCCCCATTTGCTTAAAAATTGAGGTCAAGCCCGAGGTGCAAACTGGCTTTAACGGCGTGTGGATGGAAACCCAAATCACCTGGGTCGGACTGTTCAGCAAGGACGATCAACTGCAGCGCGTTCGCCTACCCAGCCTGATCGCCCCCATGTAAGTTGGCCGCGTTTTAGTTGGGCAAGTACAAAGGTGAACCCAAGCGATGAGTAAGGCGGTCGTACACATAGGCGTGTATGGCTGCAAATGCCGTGTTGTCTAGCTCAACAAACGAGATGCCCAAGGAGCGCAACTCTGCCTGCACCCCCAGAGACACCACCTTGCCTTGTAGCTCAAGCACAAATTTACGATCGGCAAGCAGGGCCTGGAAGCTGAGGCTAAGCACCTGGCCCACTTCAAAAGGCCCGTTCACCGGTGTTTTAAACTCAACTCCACCAGTGGACATATTGGCGATGATCCCATTGCAAGGTTCGCCCAGCCTGGGGTGCCGCACCACAGCAGGCAGTTCGCAATTGACCCTGCGGGTGGTTCGCACAGCGCGTGCTTCAAACTGCTGCGGCTGGGGCCAGCTCATCACCAACAGCGGGTGGGGGGACAACAACACTTTGTCCACCATGGCGGTGAACTTGTACATGGACAGACCAAAAAAACTTTTGAAATCCCAAAGTTGCCCTTCTTTGACAAACACGCACTTGCCGTCCCGCATCGGGTGGGTGACCACAAACGCCTCGCGACCGTAGGTGCCAACCAATTTGACCTGGAAAGCCTCCCCGCCGGTTTGGGCAATCATTCGCAAATTGATACCGGTCTCGGAGGGGTCCTCAACCTGGGCTTTGACATAGCTGGTCTTTACCCCCCCGGCTTCGGGTTTGACCGTGCCCAAGGCCTGCTTGCCGTAGGCCGGTGTAGCCCACCGCGGGTTGTGATACAAACCCTTGCCAGACAACTCATCCAGTTGTTTTGATGTAGCAATGGTCTGCCCCGCAGCCAACAACAGCGTACCTTGCTGATCGTAAATGGCAAAGGGCAGCGGTTTTCCTAGCTCGACTTCGCCCTTGGGTAGCGGGGAAAGCTCTTTGGGATTATCCACAAAACCTCACCAGTCGAAGCTGCATGTTATTGGGGCGATCAGGGTGTTTCGAACTCTTTGTCTTTCTTCACTGGCTTGACCAGGTCTTCACGGGTTAAGCCCAACCACATCAGCAGCGGGCTGGCCACCAACACGGAAGAATAGATTCCAAACAGAATACCAATGGTCAAGGCCAAAGCAAAGCCATGCAAAGTGGGCCCACCAAAAAACAGCATCGAACACACCATGATCTGAGTGGAGCCGTGGGTGATGATGGTTCGGGAGATGGTTCTCGTGATGGCGCTATCAATGGTCTCAGGCACACTCATTTTGCGAACCCGGCGGAAAGTTTCTCGAATGCGGTCAAACACCACCACAGATTCGTTCACGGAATAACCCAACACCGCCAGCACAGCCGCCAACACAGCGAGCGAGAATTCCCACTGAAAAAAAGCAAAAAAGCCGAGAATAATCACCACGTCATGCAGGTTGGCGATGATGGCCGACACAGCAAACTTCCATTCAAAGCGCATGGCCAAGTAAATCATGATGCCGCCAATCACAATCAGCAGCGCGATCAGGCCGTTTTCAGCCAACTCGCGCCCCACTTGTGGCCCCACGAATTCAACCCGCATCACCTGAACACCGGGCCCGCCCTTGGACAACACCTCGCTGACCATGGCTTCTTGATTCAGCTTGCCTTCGTTGCCCAAAACACCGCCCTGCAGGTCTTTAACCGCCAGGCGAATCAGCACATCGCGCGAGGTGCCAAAGTTTTGCACTTGTGGCTCGGCAATGCCTTGGGCCTGCAAGGCTTCACGTACTTTTTCAAGCTCGGCAGATTCGCTGTAGCGGGCCTCCACCAACACGCCGCCGGTAAACTCCACGCTGAAATTCAAACCCTTGGCATACAAAAAGAACACCGCTGCCAAACACGTGATCAAGGAGATCACATTGAAAAACTTGGCATGCCGCATGAACGGGATATCGTTTTTAATTCGGAACAGTTCCATGTTTTACTCGATCGTTTGTTCTTGCGCTTGGGTCAGGATTTTTTTGGAGCTGGCACGGCGGCCGCCCCGGGGCGCCAAATTTGCCCAATGCTGATGGACTCCAGCTTTTTCTTGCGGCCGTACCACAGGTTGACCACGCTTCGAGACACCACCACCGCACTGAAAATGGAGGTAAGAATGCCCAAGCAGTGCACCACTGCAAAACCGCGAACTGGACCCGAACCAAAAATCAACAGGGCCAAGCCAGCAATCAGGGTGGTGATGTTGGAGTCCAGAATGGTGGCCCAGGCACGGTCGTAACCCGTGGCAATGGCCTGCTGCGGATTGGCGCCCTCACGCAGCTCTTCACGAATGCGTTCGTTAATCAGCACGTTGGCGTCAATCGCCATGCCCAGAGTAAGCGCCACCGCTGCCAAACCGGGTAAGGTGAGCGTGGCCTGCAACACCGACAGCAAGGCAAACAGCAACAACACGTTTACAGCCAAGGCAAACACCGAGAACACACCAAACAACAGGTAGTAAATCATCATGAACACACCCAAGGCGATGAAGCCATAGAGCGTGGAGTTAAGACCTTTGCTGATGTTGTCAGCCCCCAGGCTTGGACCAATGGTGCGTTCTTCAATGATGTCCATGGGTGCAGCCAGTGAACCTGCGCGCAGCAACAGAGCCAAATCGGCCGCCTCGACGGTGTTCATGCTGCCTGAGATTTGTACGCGCCCACCACCAATTTCAGAGCGAATCACGGGCGCTGTGATCACTTCACCCTTGCCTTTTTCGATCAACAAAATGGCCATGCGCTTGCCAATGTTGTCGCGGGTAATGTTGCGGAAAATACGTGCGCCCTGACTATCCAGGGTAAGGTGAACCGCAGGCTCTTGGGTTTGGTTGTCAAACCCAGCCTGCGCATCGGTGAGGTTTTCGCCCGTTAGAATCACCTCGGGCTTGAGCAGCAAATCGCGCCCGCCCCGCTCGGTGTAGCGTTCTAGACCGAAGGGCACCACGCCGTTGCTCAGCGCAGAAATGGCCTCAGGGCTGTCATCCACCAAACGCACTTCCAGCGTGGCGGTTCTGCCCAAAATATCTTTGGCTTTGGCGGTGTCTTGCACGCCGGGCAACTGCACCACGATGCGGTCTGCCCCCTGGCGCTGAATCACAGGCTCGGCCACGCCCAACTCGTTGATTCGATTGTGCAAGGTGGTGATGTTTTGCCGCAGCGCATATTCACGGGCCTGTTGGGCCACATTGTCTGCCAAGCCTGCGTTCAAGGTAAATTGACTGTCATTCTCGGGAATCGACAACACCAAATCAGGGGAGTTTCTGGCAATCAGGGTTTGCGCCTTGGCGCGGGTTGCCTCATCGCGGAACGTCAAGACGAAGCCAGCAGGGCTGCGGTTGGCGCTGGCGTAGCGAATATCTTCTTCTCGAAGGGTTTGTTTGGCGTCAGTCAACAGGGCGTCTTTGCGCTTTTCTAGCGCGGCATCCATGTCCACCTGCAGCAAAAAATGCACACCACCGCGCAGGTCCAAACCCAGGTACATGGGTAAGGCATTGATGCTGGTCAACCAGTCAGGCGACTTGGACAACAGGTTGAGCGCCACGATGTAATCGGGCTCAGCCTCGTTGGGATTCAAACGCTGCTGAATAATATCGCGGGCTCTTAGCTGCTGCTCGGGGCTGTTGAATCGCAGCTTGATGGTGCCCCCGCCCAAAGTTTGCTCGTAAAACACGGCATCGGGCGCAAGCCCTTGGTTGCTCAACTGGCTGGCCAACTGGTCGGCCAGGTCTTGAGACACCTTGAGGGTGGACTTGCCACTGGAAACCTGTACGGCTGGCGCTTCGCCATAAAAATTGGGCAGGGTGTACAACACGCCCAACACCAAGGTGAGGGCAACCAACAGGTACTTCCAGAGGGGGTATCGGTTCATGGCAAAGCGATCAACGGGTTTCTTTCAGGGTGCCACGGGGCAACAGGCTTTGCACAGCAGCGCGCTGCACAACCACTTCCACAGGTTTGTCAGCCAGCTCGGCCACTTCCAAGGTGATGTAGGCGTCGCTGATTTTGGTGATGCGGCCCAGCAATCCACCGGAGGAAATCACTTCGTCGCCCTTTTGCAAGGCCTCAACCATGGCTTTGTGCTCTTTTTGGCGCTTCATTTGAGGGCGAATGGCCAAGAAATACAACACACCGAACATCAAAATAAGCGGCAGGAAACTCAACAGGCCGCTTTCGGCGCCGCCGGCTGCAGATTGTGCAAACGCGGTAGAAATCACAATAATCTCCTTAAAGTTGTGATGGTTGGGCCCGAGTATACAATGCCTGACCCAGCAAATTCAGACCGCGGGGCTTGACTTGGGTTCCACTTCCCGTTTCACTTGATGGTTGTGGGAATACAAACAATTGAGTCATCACCATGTCAGCAAAAAAAGAACAAGCCACATTGGGCGGAGGGTGTTTCTGGTGTCTGGAGGCGGTTTATTCGCAGCTTAAAGGCATTTTGAAATGCGAATCGGGCTACAGCGGCGGCCATGACCCCAGCCCGAACTACGACAAAGTGTGCTCGGGCCGAAGTGGCCATGCCGAAGTGGTGCGCCTGGAATACGACCCCGAAGTCATCACCTACCGCAAAATACTGGCAGTGTTTTTTGCCATCCACGACCCAACCACATTAAACCGCCAAGGCAATGATGTGGGCCCGCAATACCGCTCGGTGATTTACTACCACAACGCTGATCAGCACGACACGGCCCAAGCTTTTATAGAAGACCTGGAACGCCGAAAAATCTACGCCAACAAAGTGGTCACAGAAGTGGCGCCTTTAAGCAACTACTTCCCGGCCGAGGCCTATCACCAGGAATACTTTGAGAACAACCCCATGCAGCCTTATTGCGCTTACGTGGTTGCTCCAAAAGTAGAAAAAGCGGAAGACCTGTTTGGTGACTTATTCAGACGGGCCTAGTTTAAGCCTGGCTTTATCCCAATGCCCCAACGCCCAAGCCGCCATCTGCATGCCCATGGTGGCCGTGACTGACACCACAGACCCGTAACCGGCGCAATTCAACCCAGCCTCGGGCGCACAGGAGGCATTGCGCGTGACGGCTTCCTGAGAATAAAACACGGGCACCTTCATGCGCTTGTCACGCGAAAAACCATGGTGCTTGCGCAACTGGTAACGCAATTTGGCCAGCAGAGGGTCGTTGATACAATCGCGCAAATCGGCAGGCTGCACCAACCAAGGCTGGCGCTTTCCACCTGCACTGCCCGCCACCAACACCGGAATTTTCTTGGCCCTGCCCTGCACAGCCATGGCGACTTTGGCTTGCACCTGATCGCAGCAGTCCAGGACCACAGGGCTCGCATTGGCTTGGCTGGCCAAATCGTCAAACAGGGCCTGCGCATTCGATGGCTCCAGAAATGCATCAATCAGGGTCAGCTTGCAATCGGGGGCATACTCGCCAATTCGCTGGGCCAGGGCCTGGGTTTTTTCTAGCCCGAGGGTGCAGTCGCTGGCTTGAATCTGCCGGTTGATGTTGCTTTCAGCCACATGGTCGAAATCAACCAAAGTAATGCGCCCCACCCCACTGCGCGCCAGGGCCTCAACCGCCCAAGACCCTACCCCCCCTAAGCCAACCACCATGGCGCTGGCATGATATAGAAGGTATTCACGACACCCATCGCCATACAGACGGTCCAACCCGCCAAATCGGCGTGCGGGGTTGAGCTCCACAAGCTGGCTCATGCTCAACGACGCTCCAGGTCGATGATGCGCACAGCCACTTCGCGGGTGTTGTCGCCCCGCATGACCAGCAACTGCACCGTGCCACCCACGCCCACGGCCTCAAGGGCTTTGGACAACTGAAGCACATTGGCCACAGGCTTGCGATCCACTGCGATGATAATGTCGCCCACCACCCCGGCCTGCAAATCGAAAGGCAACAAACCCGCCTCATCGGCTGGCGAGCCTGGCTCAACACCCATGACAGCCACGCCGCGGATGCCCAGCCGGCGTGCCATGGCTTCATCGGCCACGGCAATGCCAATGCCGGGCCTGGGCATGGAGCCTCGCTCAATCAGCTGCGGCACAATTTGGTTCACCAGGTCAACTGGAATGGCAAAGCCCACCCCAGCAGAGCTCCCGCTTTGGGACAAAATCGCTGTGTTCACACCAATCAAGCGCCCTGCCGAATCCAGCAAAGGACCGCCCGAGTTACCGGGGTTGATGGCTGCATCGGTTTGAATCACATCCGGGATTTCGCGGCCATTGCTCACTGGCAGCGTGCGCTCCAGCGCACTCACGATCCCGGTGGTGAGGGTTTTGGACAAACCAAACGGGTTGCCAATGGCATACACAGACTGGCCCACCCGAAGGTCATGGCTGGTGCCCACAGGGATGGGACGAAGGTTTTTGGGTGCACTCACCAAACGCACCACCGCCAGGTCGTACGAAGGCGCCAGCCCCACCAAACGGGCAGGCAGCGGCTCGGAATCATCGAGTTGAACACGAATGCGATTGGCGCCTTGCACCACGTGGGCATTGGTCACAATGTGGCCTTGCTCGTCCCACACAAAGCCTGAACCGGTGCCCTCGGCAATGCGCCTGAAAAACAACTGCCCCTGTACACTTTCAGTAAAAATGTAAGCCACAGAGCCCTTGGACACTTCGAACAGTTCCACAACGCTGTTTTCGGTGGCCGACAAATCGCCACGTGGCTGAACCACACGCGGCGTGGCATCGGTGGCGGGGCTACTGAGCCATTTGCTCACGCCCGACTGGTTGTACAACACATACAACAGGGCCACAAACAGCACAAAGGCCAACAAGGCCATGGCCGAAGCACCCCTCTGGAATTTGGGTTTATTCACGCGTCTGTCTTTGGGTTGGGTTGAAAACGAAACTGCAGAGCCACCATCGAAGACTCCAGCATTTGCACAGTTAACGCAAGGTCACGCGCGCCGGTTGGCAAACGCTTGTCTTTTCTGAGACGAATGCGCGTGTCGAGCAAGGTGTGTGGGTCGACCTCGGGCACACACCACCTGGCGCGGTGATTCAAAACACCGCCCACCTCAGTGACTTGCTCAACCAGAATAGACACATCCGCACTGTGCAGCAGGCCAATGCCAAGCTGGGTGTGAATCAATACCCGTCCCTGTTCATCTTGGTAAAGGGCATCGGGCCAACACAACAGCCCAGTGTGACTCCACAGCAACAGGCCCTGGCCTTCCAGACCATGCAGATGGTAAACCCAAGGGGTGTATTCCAGATCCACATAGGCTTTTTGAGGGCCGTTTTGGAAGTAATAGCGCCCATCGGGTTCGCAAGCATAATTGCGGGCAATGAAATTCAAAATGCGGGCGTTGCCAATGGTTAAACCTTCAGGCACAGGGCCTGTGAGCAACCACTGCCCTTGCGAGGTCAGTTTTAACCAGCCGGCAATGGCAGGCACATTGGGCCAGCGAGCAAGCGCCTGTTCAACCAGATCATCCATGCGCCCCACCTCCATGGCGGTTAAAAAATACTTCGCACTGGCGCGGCAACCAATCCAGGCCGGGCTTGAGGCCATGGCCCTGCGCAAAACCCACGTGGCCACCATGCCGGGTGAACAAACACTCCACCAGGGGCGACACATCCTTGGCAGCGGGCAGGTGCTGACCACTCATAAACGGATCGTTTTGGGCATGCACCATCAAGGTAGGTACCGCAATATGTGGCAGCAAGGGCTTGGACGAGCACACGCGATAGTAGTGCTCTGCGTCTTCAAAGCCATGCCAGGGCGCAGTTACCCGGTTATCAAAATCAAAGAAGTTTTTGCATGAAGCGATGGCCTGTGGATCGCCTAAACCCGGAAACCGTCGAACCTTATCGAGCGATTTTGGTATCAACGTAGACAAAAACATGCGGGTATACAACAAATTAAATCCCTTCGCCAAGGAATGCGCGCCCGCCAGCAAGTCCACTGGGGCACTCACAGACACTGCGGAACTCAGCACAGTGGCGGCAGCTGCCCCCTGCTCGCCCAACCACTTCAACAGTACATTGCCCCCCAGTGAAACACCCATCACATGCATGTGTTGTACGCTGGGCAACTTGGCACGCAGGCGGCGCAACACCCAATCCATTTCAGCGGAGTCGCCAGAATGGTACGCACGGGGCAAACGGTTGTTCTCGCCAGAACAACCCCGAAAGTGCACCACCACACCCAGGGCGCCCACCTGATGGGCTTTGTTCATCAGCGCGAGGCTGTAGTGGCTGCGCGAGCAACCCTCCAAGCCGTGAAACAGCACCCACAGGGTGCGCTTTTGCGCGGCCTGCTGGGCGGGCTCTGTAAAATCGAGGTCGATAAAATCCCCGTCGGGCGTGTCCCAGCGTTGGCGGTGGTACTGCACGGCCGGCTTATTGGCCCAGCGGGCCGACACAATGGTTTGTGAATGCCCTTCGGGCAGCCACCAGGGAGGACGGTAAACCACAGCAGACAACCCCCGCTAGTGCAGCGTGGGCTGCGGGTCAAAATCAGAAAGATCGTCGTCGGCCATTTCTTCAACATCCATGGCAGGGCTGGCGTGGTGCATCACGATTTTCCAGCCGCTTGGCCCTTTGTGATAAACATTGGTTGCATTGACCTGCACCACATGGGGCTCACCACGGGAAGAACTCATCACAACCTGCTCCACGATGTTGTGCACAGCCACCATCACGCCCTCAACCCGATGCACCGGCACCACGCGAATTTGGAGTGCCCCGGCCGACAGAATTTCTTTCCAGGAATCTCGCACGTCATGATACCCCTCCACGCGCGGCCCGCCGGGATGTATGCAAACCACATGCTCGTCATCGGCCCACAGGTCCATGAGGGCCTCCAGATCAGCGGCCTCCAGGGCGTCGTAAAACGCCTGTTCGATGTCTTGGGGGGAGGTATGAATCACCTTGGGCATGGGTGTCCCTTATTGAAAAACCACAGTTTTGTTGCCATTGAGCACGACCCGATGCTCACAGTGCCATTTTACGGCACGTGCCAGCACCATGCACTCCGTGTCGCGCCCGCGAGCGGTCAACTCGTCGGGGGTGAGAGAATGGTCCACACGCGCCACATCTTGCTCGATGATCGGCCCTTCATCGAGGTCGGATGTGACGTAATGCGCCGTGGCGCCAATCAATTTCACACCCCGATCAAAAGCCTGCTGATAAGGTTTTGCCCCTTTAAAACTGGGCAAAAAACTGTGGTGAATATTGATGACCCTGCCAAGCAAGTCTTTGCACAGCGCAGGCGACAAAATTTGCATGTAACGCGCCAACACCACCAGGTCGATCCGCTCACGCTCAATGATTTGCCGGATTTGGGTTTCTTGTTTGTCTTTGCTGTCTGAAGCCACGGGCAAGTGGTAAAAAGGCACACCATAAGAAGCTGCCAACAAGGCAAAATCTTGGTGGTTGCTCACAATGGCCGGGATTTCACAAGGCAATTGACCGCTCTTCCAGCGAAACAACAGGTCATTCAAACAATGACCAAACTTGGACACCATGAGCAACACCCTGGGTTTGACTCGGGCATCAAAAAACTGATAGCGCATGTCAAAGGCTTGCGCCACGGTGCCAAACGAGGCTTGCAGGTCTTTTTCTGTCAGGGTACTGGCTGCGGGCAGCGCAAAATGCACGCGCAAAAAAAACAGATTCGTGGACTCGTCACCAAACTGCGCCGAATCCAAAATGTTGCATTGTTGGTCAAATAAAAACTTGCTGACGTTGTAAACAATGCCCGTGGTGTCGGGGCAGGAAATGGTCAATATGTAATCGCGCATGTTTGCAGCCGCAAGGGCCCTGCCAATAAAGGTTTAAATCAAATCATACCGCGCCGGGTGCACGCACCAATTGGCTGATCACCATTTCAGGCTTCAGCTTGTTCAGGCAATCGGTGTGGCCCAAGGGGCACTCGCGTTGAAAACACGGGCTGCACGGCAGGCTTAAGTAATACACCTTGGCCTGCGGGTGGAGCGGCGGCGTGTGTTTGGGGCTGCTGGAGCCAAACACCGCATGCACTTGCACGCCCAAGGCTGCGGCCACGTGCATCAGGCCAGAATCATTGGTGACCAATTGACCCGCCCCCGACATAAGCGCAATGGCTTGCGCCAAAGTGGTTTGCCCTGCCAACACCAACGCCCTGGAGCGAACCGCCTGGGGCAGCAAAGACACAATTTGATCGGAAAATTCACGGTCTTTGGGTCCGCCAAACAGCACCACCTGCTGCCCAGGGTTGCAGAGCAAATAATGATCGGCCACGGCTGCAAAGTGCGCAGCAGGCCAGCGTTTGGCCGGACCAAACTCTGCCCCAGGGGCCAAACCAAGAAAACCCGCCGACACAGAAAATTCGTGAAAGGCCTGACGCTGCAAGCCTGGCTCCACCCGCAAGACCGGGTTTTGCAGTTGATCTCCCCCAAACCCGCCAAGCTGCCCATACCATTCCACCATGGGCGGCTTGTTGGTTTTAGAGGGCTTGGGCAGCGCTTGGGTAAGCACCAAACGGCGCAGTTCGCCATCGTAGCCCACGCGTTGGGCAATGCCAGCAAACCATGGCACAAGGGCCGATTTCAACGAGTTGGGAAGAACAACGGCGAGGTCGAAGCCATGGCCGCTTAAAGCCTTGCCAACGCGCTTGCGCAGCCCCCACTGCAACTTGCCATGGGCAAAGGGCTCCACTTGTACCGCCCTCACATGCGGGGTGAATTGGTACACAGGGGCGGTGGCGTGCGGTGCCAACACATGGATATCGGGGGTCTGCCCGCTGACGCTGTCGGTGTATTTGTGGGCCAACGCCTGCACCAGCGACAGGCTCATGACCGCATCGCGAATCCAGTTGGGCGCCACCAGCAAAATCTTCATGCGCGCCCTACCCTGCTCAACATCAATGGCTGTGGACCTTGGCACCGGGCTTGAGCTTGTACACCGTGCCACAATATGGGCAGGCCGCCTTCCCGGTCTTGCTCACATCCAGAAACACCTTGGGATGGTGATTCCACACGGGCATGGCGGGGTTGGGGCAAAAAGCCGGCAGTTGATCGCCATCCAACTCCACAGTCTCAATTTTTACTTGTTTGTCGGTGATCATGATTACACCCGGGTCAGCCAGTGTTCGTACTTCTCGTTGCGACCATACACCACGTCAAAGTACCGCGTCTGTAGTTCTTCAGTGATTGGACCACGAGTGCCTGCGCCAATGGTGCGGTTGTCCAGTTCACGAACCGGGGTCACTTCGGCGGCCGTGCCAGTGAAGAAGGCTTCATCGGCGATGTAAATGTCGTCGCGGGTGAGGCGCTTGGACTTGACCTCCAAACCCATTTCGCGGGCCAGGCTGATGATGGTTGAGCGTGTGATGCCCACCAAAGCCGATGCAATTTCAGGTTCGTAAATGCAACCGTCTTTGACGATGAACAGGTTTTCGCCTGCACCTTCTGCCACAAAGCCGTCAACGTCAAGAAGCAGGGCTTCGTCGTAGCCGTCTTGCGTGGCTTCCATGTTGGCCAAAATGGAATTGGCATAGGTGGCCGCGAACTTGGCGCGCGCCATGGTTACGTTCACATGGTGGCGGGCGTATGAGGATGTTTTAACGCGAATGCCTTTTTGAAGGCCTTCTTCGCCCAGGTAAGCGCCCCACGGCCAAGCCGCGATGGCCACATGGGTTTTGGCACCCTTGGGCGACACACCCATTTTTTCGGACCCGTAAAAGGCGATGGGGCGGATGTAGCAAGAGTCGAGCTTGTTGGCGCGAACCACCTCGCAACAGGCTTCCATGACTTGCTCGCGGGTGTAAGGCATGGCCATGCGGTAAATGTGAGCCGAGTTGAACAGGCGATCCGTGTGCTCTTTTAACCTGAAAATGGCCGGACCTTTGTCAGTTTTGTAGGCGCGCTCGCCCTCAAACACGGACAGGCCGTAGTGCAAGCTGTGCGTCAGCACGTGGATTTGGGCTTCTCGCCACGGCACCAGTTTGCCGTTAAACCAAATGAAGCCATCGCGGTCGGCCATAGACATGCTGAATTCTCCGAAATTCCAGGATTAACCAAATCGCCATATTCTACAACTCAACGCCGGCCTTGGTGATGACCCCACCGTTGACTCGTTCAAGAATGAGCCACTATAGTGAGGTTATATCGAATAATAACGACATGAAACAAGACGCATGAAGCAATGCCTGGAGACTATTCAACCGCGCTGGACCCGGCGCAAGCAAGAGCGACCCCAAGAACTGCTGGATGCAGCACTGACCATATTCAGTGAGAAGGGGTTCTCTGCCGCCCGCCTTGAAGACGTGGCAAAAAGCGCTGGCGTGAGCAAGGGCACGGTTTACTTGTATTACTCCAACAAGGAGGAATTGCTCAAGGCTGTGGTCAAAGAGCATGTATCCCCCATTGTTGAAGAAGCCAAACGCCTGCAAGAACCCGACAAAAGCGCAGCCAATTTGATTCGAGAGGCCATCCACCTGTGGTGGCTGAAATACGGCTCCACCAAATTGAGCGCCATCACCAAAATTGTGCTGTCCGAGGCCAACGCCTTCCCGGATCTGGCTCGTTTTTTCTATGACGAAGTGGTCAAGCCGTGGTGGGACTACCTGGAATCTATTTTGCAACGCGGCGTGGCACGCGGTGAATTCAACGAGATTGACACCGAATATGCCGCCAAAGTGTTGTGCGCCCCATTGGTGACGCTTGGCATCTGGAAACGCACCATGGATGTGTGCTGCGGTATAGACACCAACCCCCTGCGCTACATTGAGGCCCACATCCAAATGGTGCTCAACGGCCTAAGCCGCCCACAACACCAAGCGGAGTAAACCGCTGGCCCAAGGGCCGCCCTCGGGTTTAAATTTGCTAAAATGGCGAGCTATTTCAAGGGCCTTGGCCCCAACCCTCTTCGCTTGAGCACACCCAAATGGACTTCGAAACCGCCCGCTTCAACATGATCGAGCAGCAAATTCGCCCTTGGAACGTATTAAACCAGCAGGTCTTGGACCTGCTCGGCGCGATCAAGCGAGAACGATTTGTGCCTAGCGAACTGCAAAAACTGGCCTTCACCGACTGCGACCTGCCCATCCGCATCAATGGCCAAGACACCGGCGAATTCATGTTGAGCCCCAAAATGGAAGCTCGCATGCTGCAAGACCTGGAGCTTAAGCCTCTAGACAAAGTGCTTGAAATTGGCACGGGCACGGGCTACATGGCCACCTTAATGGCGCAACAAGCCGCGCACGTCACAACCATCGAAATTAACCCCGAGATTGCCAATTTGGCCCGCGCCAATTTGAAAAAAGAAGGTGTGACCCGCATCAAAGTGATTGATGGCTGTGGTTTTGCGCTGGCTCCAACGCTTGGGCAATTCGACGCCATCGTGCTGAGCGGCGCCAGCCCCGCCATGCCCAAGACACTGCTGGACGCCCTAAAGCCCGGTGGTCGCTTGTTGGTCATCGTGGGCACCGCCCCAGTGATGCAGCTTGTATTGGCACGCAAATCGCCCGATGGCCAAGCCATCTCCAAACCTTTACTCGAGACCCTGGCCAAACCCCTGCAGAACGCGCCCCAACCCAGCGCGTTTGTGTTTTAAAGCGTGTTTATTTGAATGGCCTCGGGCATTGTTCAACTGTCAGCCACCGAGCTGGCGCAATGGTTGGCCAAACCATCCAACGAGGCACCTGTGTTGCTGGATGTTCGCGAGCCTTGGGAATTCGAGCACGCCCGAATCGAAGGAAGCCTGCATCTGCCCATGGCCCAGGTGCCAAGCTGTATTGAACAACTGCCTACCCATCGCGCTGTGGTGTGTATTTGTCACCATGGGGTGCGCAGCCAGCAGGTGGCCCTGTTTTTGAGAAGCAAGGGTTTTGAAGAACTGTATAACCTGCGAGGTGGCATTGATGCCTGGTCCCGCGATGTTGACCCCGCCTGCCCCCTTTACTAGCGCCACACGGCAACCGATGCACCGCAGTGTGCTGCGCGCCTCTGCCTTGATGCTGGCCGCGGTGTTGCTTGGCAACTTGCACGCCCCAGCCAAAGCCGACACCGCAGCCTTGGGCCTTCTGGAAGCCCTTAAACTCGCCCAACTACAGGACCCTCAATACCGGGCCGCCCAAGCACAGGCGCAGGCCGACGCACAACTGCCCTCGCTGGGCTTGGCCACGCTGCTGCCCCAAGTGTCGGCCAGTGCCCGCCTGGAAGAACAAACCAACACCTACCAGGCTTTTGGCCAAAACATTGAGGCAAAGCGCAACCCCGGCACTTACGCTTTGGTTCTAAACCAAGCGCTGTTTCGACCCCAAGCCTGGGCCAGCTACCAACAAAGCCGCTTGCTGGCCGAGCAAGGTGAACTGAGGCTGCGCAGCGCTTCGCAGAACCTGATTCTTCGCGTGGCCGATGCCTACCTTGCCGTACTTGCTGCACAGGATGACCTGCGCAGCCTGGCCGCCCAAGAGCAGGCTGTGGTGGAGCAGCTTCAATTTGCAAAGAAGAATTTTGAGATCGGCAATGCGACCATCACCGATCAACAAGAGGCCCAAGCCCGTTTCGACCTGATTGCCGCCCAAGCCCTAGCCGCCAACAACGCCCTGGCGGTGGCCCAATTGGGTTTGCAAACCCTGATCGGTCAACCTGCAGACCGGCTACAGCCTCTCAGCCCAGCCTTCACGCTGGCGCCACCCATGCCCAACGACCCCAAGGCATGGGGAGAGGCGGCCAGGCAAAGCAACCTGGAGGTGTTGCAGGCCCAACTGGGTCTTGAAATCGCACGGCGTGAGGTCGATAAATCTCGCTATGGGCATTTGCCCACCCTGGACTTCACCGCCCAGGTGGTTGACACAGAACAGCAAGTTTTCGATGCCTCCACCGGCAGGCCTTTTGACATCGGGGTCGACAACACCACCTTTGGGCTTGTCTTAAATGTGCCCATTTTCAGCGGGGGTGGCACGCAAGCCCGTGTTAAGCAACAGGCCTCGATGCTTCAAAAAAGCAAAGGTGAACTCGACTTCAGCGTAAGCCAAGCTCAGCAGCAAGCCCAAGCGGCTTACCTCCAGCTGAACACCAGCCTGGGCCAAGTGCGTGCCTTGCAAACGGCCAAAGCATCGAGCTTGCTGGCGCTTCAAGCCAATCGCACAGGTTACGAGGTGGGCGTACGCTCCAACATCGACGTGCTCAACGCACAGCAACAACTGTCTGCGATTGAACGCGATTTGTCGCGCGCGCAATACCAAAGCCTATCGGCATTGCTCCGTCTTCAGGCCGTGGTGGGGCAACTGAGTGCCGAAACCCTGACACAAATCAGCCTGGGGGCAACAAAGCCCTGAGGGTGTCAAAGCTGCGCTGGGTTGCACCGCGATGGCTTCGTGCATAGGCAAAGGCCGCCTTGGTCGAGGCGTCGACCTCTCCGTGCTGGGCCAAGTATTGCTCGCAAGCGGCCTGAATGTGCTCAAACCGCCGAGCCGCCCCCACGCTTAAAGCATCTTGCGCCGCCTTGGCAAAATTGAAAGTGTGTGGACCCATCCACACCGGGCAACCATAGGCACAGGCTTCAATCAGGTTTTGCCCGCCCAAAGGCAACCACGAGCCCCCCAGCAAGGCAAGATCCGCCACGCTGTAATAGGCAGGCATCTCGCCCATGGAATCACCCAGCACCAATCTGGGCTGACCCAGTGGTGCACTGGGCTGCGCCACGGCGCCTGAAGCCTGCTCTGCGAACAAAGTGCTGCGCCGCAAAGGCCTGGCCACGCCCATGCGGGTGGCTGCCTGCACCATCTGTTCAAACACCTCATCAAAACGCTGGGGGTGACGGGGCACAATCCACACGCAAGCCCCGGGCATGCGCTTAAAAAACTGGGTGCGGTTTAGCGCGTCCAGCAACAAAGCCTCCTCGCCTTCTCGGCTGCTGGCGAACAACAGCACTTGCTGGGCATGGATGGCCGCTCGCCATTGTTTGCCTTTGCTGGCCAAATCGGGGCGCAGGGCCACATCAAATTTCAAATTGCCATGCACGCCGTCTGGCGCGCGGCCCAAGGCAGCAAACACCTCACCATCGGCTGGGGTTTGTACAAGCAAGGCCCCCAAGCTTTGCACCACGGGGCGCGCTATTGCACCCAACTGCATGAGCCGCTTGCCTGTGGTGGGCGACACCCTGGCATTCAACAAAGCCGTGTGCAAACCCCTGGCTTTGGCTTTTAAAAACAGGTTGGGCCACAACTCGGTCTCGACCACCCAAAGCGCGCTTGCATTTAAACGCCGAATACACCGGCTCACCAACCACGGCAAGTCGTAGGGCAAATAAGCAAACTGCACCCCGGGCAGAGACGCGTAAAGCGATTTGCAGGTGTCCATGCCGGTGGGCGTGGTGCAGGTAAATACCCACTGGTCGTTGGGATACACCTTGTGCCAGTGTTTCACCAAAGGAGACACTGCATGCGACTCCCCCACAGACACGGCGTGCACCCAAATCCGCCGAACACCGGTGTTTGAACCGGTGTTTGAGCCACGCAAATCGGGCACACGTGCCAAAAACCGCATGCCCCAACCGCTCAAGTAGGCACGCTGACGCACCGCGCGCTTGAGCAAATAAAGCGCCAATACAGGCTGCAAGATCAACAAGACCAGGCTGTAGAAAAAAAGAAATGGCCTCACAGCTTGTTGCCTCTGAGCAGCCTGGACGAGGCTTCAAACACCTCAGCAGCCGAGGGCATGCGATCCAGGTCGCCCAAGCTGATGGCGTGTGGGTTAAACCGTGGCGCAAACCGCCAGGCAGGCGTGGCAAAAAACAAAGCCACCATGGGCAAATAATGCGCCGCCGCCAGGTGGGTGATGCCGGTGTCTACGCCCACCACCAAGGCCGCAGTGGATATGCGCTCGCGCAGTTGCGCCAAGGTCATTTTTGGTAACACCTCGACATGGGCAATATTGGCTGCAATGGCCTGGGCCTGCCCATGCTCAGCCTCTGTTCCCCAGGGCAGGCAAATGGTGTAGCCAAGGTCTGAGAAGCGATGAGCCAATTCCCGCCAATACACCACGGGCCATTTTTTTTCATCCCGTGCGGTGGCATGCAAAAACCAGATTTTTGCCAGATGCCCAGCAGGCACCAAAGGCTTGTTCGCTTGGGCTTGGTAGAAAACCGGTGGGCCTGCCAAACGGTAACCCAACAACAAGGCAGAGAGCTCCCGCAACCGCTCAACCGCATGGGCTTTGGGATCCCAGCCGGCGCGGCGGCTGTAAAACAAGGCAGCTAGCCCTTCCTTGGCGTAAGCAAAACCCGGCCCCATGCGCGGCCCCTGGGCCGCACAGGCCAACAAGGCACTTTTGATCAAGCCCTGAAGGTCGATGACAGCATCGTAGCGCTGGCCCGCCAGCCTGGACTTCAAGGCTTTCCATTGAGCGAGGGTGTGCCGCCACCCTTGCTTTCGCCAGGTTCGCAAGGCCACAGGCACCACGTCGTGTACGTGTTGATTGGCGCGAACCAAGTCGGCAAAGGGTTCCTCGACCATCCAGTCGATTAAAACACCAGGGTTGTGGGCATGGATGTCGTGCAAAACCGGCAGGGCGTGAATGACATCGCCCATGGACGTGGTTTTAACAATTAAGATACGCTTCATCTAGCGCACTCGCTGGGTGGCAAACGCATCATTTTACACAGACCAGGAACATTTAATTTGAGCACTACCCCGCAGCCCCCACATGCCAACAGTATTCCGGTATCTGCGGTGTTCATCACCTTGAATGCCGTCGAACAATTGGGCAAGGCGTTGCAGAGCGTTGCGTGGGCTGACGACATTGTTGTGGTGGACTCTGGCAGCACAGATGGCACCGCCGAACTGGCGACCCAGTACGGCGCACGGGTGATTCAACAAGAGTGGCTTGGATTCGGGCCGCAAAAACAATTTGCGGTGATGCAGGCCAAACACGAC
>NZ_CAXQZX010000085.1:0-12885 GCF_964228395.1 Limnobacter sp. | reverse complement strand
TCGATGCTCAGCAGGACATTTCCGATCAAGATGCCTCAATTGCTGGTTTTATTGTAGAAGCAGGTCGTTCTCTGGTCTTGGCTGTCAACAAATGGGACAGCTTGGACGAGTATCGCAAAGAGCGCATCAAGTTGGAGCTGGGTCGAAAGCTCACTTTTTTGTCCTATGCGCGCCTGCATTTTGTGTCGGCCACCAAGCCGTTTGGTATTGGCGCCATGATGAAATCGGTGGATGAGGCACATGCGGCAGCCTTTGCCAAGTTGTCTACTCCCAAGCTGACTCGCTTGGTCCAAGAGTGTGTAGAACACCAGCAGCCGCCTCGAAAGGGCATTTTCAGGCCAAAACTGCGTTATGCACACCAAGGGGGGCAAAACCCGCCCATTGTGGTCATTCACGGCACGGCCCTCGATGGCATTCCAGACAACTACAAGCGCTATCTGGAAACCCGCATACGCGAGCGTTTCAATTTGATGGGTACGCCGCTGCGGGTGGAGTTCCGCAGCAGTGTGAATCCTTATCTCAAAAAAGATTCTTAAAAGGGGATCTTTCGCGTCAGGATGTCTTTGTACATCACCCAATCGCCCATGAAGCTGTAAAGCGGATATTTAAAGGTGGCTGGGCGGTTTTTCTCAAAGAAAAAGTGCCCCACCCAAGCGAATGCATACCCTGACACCAACCCATACAACAGCCAAATGGGTTGGCCGGTCAAAATGAGTTGCAACAAACACACCAAAGCAATGGTCGAACCTACAAAGTGAAGTCGGCGGCAAATGATGTTGTTGTGTTCGGCCAGGTAGAACGGGTAAAAATCTGCAAAGGTTTGAAAGCGGTTGCCGGTTTTGGGCATGGTGATGTCTCCTGTCTTTTGCAAGCAGTATATAAGCTTAGCCGCCTGCGGCCTGAATCTCAACGCAATTTGCACTTGAAAGATAGGCTGGTTCGGGTAGGATGAAGACAAACACTACAACGAGAATCCAGGAGGTTTGTGATGCAAGTCAAAGAGGTGCTCCGTGTTAAAGGCAACACATTGTTTACCGTGACGCCAGAAACCCGGCTTTCCGATTGTGTGGTCACCATGGCAGATCACGACGTGGGTTCTTTGGTCGTGATGGACAAGGGCAATCTGGCTGGCATTGTGACTTTCCGCGAAGTGATCCGCATTTTGGCCAAGCGCCAAAAAGAACATCGCACAGGCCCAACTCCCCCCGTGTCAGAGATTTACGTCAGCGAGGTGATGAACCCAAGCCCCACTGTGGCCACCTTGGACATGGAGGTGGACAAGCTTCGCAAGCTCATGCTTGAGAATCACCAGCGTTACCTGCCCGTGATGGATGGCAGTACCCTCTGTGGTGTGATCTCTTTTCACGATGTGGCCAAGGCTGTGCTTGAGGAGCAGGGCTTTGAAAACAAAATGCTCAAGGGTTACATTCGCGATTGGCCCATTGAAGAAAACTCTTGATCCGGTTCTAAAGCAGTACAGGTGGTAACGGTGAAAAAGCGCATTGCAGTGATTGGTGCCGGGGTGGCAGGTTTGGCTTGCGCACGCGAATTGGTGCGCATGGGCCACGAGGTGCTTGTGTTTGAAAAAAGCAGAGGCCCTGGCGGGCGAATGCCCACCCGCTGGCTGGACCGTGAGGTCAACCCCCCTTTGGGTTTTGACCACGGCACACAGTACTTTCAGGCCAGTGCGCCCGCGTTTTTAACGCTGATGGAACAAGCCCAGGCTGCTCATGCCGTGGCGCTGTGGGAAGGTCGTGTCGTCGACCTTGGTTACGGTGTGTCTCGGCCACATGCCCCTGGGGCAAAACGTTGGGTGGGTACGCCGGGCATGGCGAGCCTGGCTCGGTTTATGGCCCAAGGCTTGAATGTTCGCCTGCAAAGCCGAGTTGCAGCGGTGCAAAAGCAGGGCAGTGTTTACCAGTTAACCATCCACCTGGCCGATGGCAGCGTGCGCGTAGACTCTGGTTTTGATGCGGTGGTGTGTGCGATTCCGGCCGAGCAGGTGGTTCAGTTGTTTGAGCAGTCGCACAGCGATTTGGCTGGCTTGGCCCAAGGTGTTCAATCCACCGTGACCTGGGCTGTGATGCTCACCCCCAGAGAGCCGCTGAAAGTTGACTATGACGGTGCCTTCGTGGTGGACAGCCCATTGGGCTGGATCTGCCGTGATTCCTCCAAACCTGGTCGCGCAGCCGGCGATCGCTGGTTGCTACAAGCCACGGCCGATTGGTCCATGCAGCACAAAGACGATGCCCCCGAAGAGGTGTTGGCATTGCTTTTGGATGTGTTTAGTAATGTAACCGGGCAAATCATTGAGCCCATGCATGT
This sequence comes from Limnobacter sp., assembly GCF_964228395.1. Taxonomy (GTDB): domain Bacteria; phylum Pseudomonadota; class Gammaproteobacteria; order Burkholderiales; family Burkholderiaceae_B; genus Limnobacter. The sequence goes on along the minus strand of NZ_CAXQZX010000085.1, from coordinate 10,560 downwards.
CGCAGCGCACCGGTGGCTATACTCTTTGCCGGTTAATCCGTTGGGGCTTGGCCATTACCTGGATGAAAACGCTTTACTGGGCGCCTGCGGCGACTGGCTTGGGGCGGCTCGGGTTGAAGACGCTTTTTTAAGTGGGCATGCCTTGGGCGAGCGTCTTAACCTGGTGTTTGACGCCGCGCTGGCCCATTAAGCGGATGCGTAGCCGGCATTCAATCCCGCAGTGGCTTTGTTTCCGATAAAATGGCGGTTTTCCTTCGAGTGAATTCGCATGTCCGGAAGTAGCCTGGGTCGACTTTTCGTGGTCAGCAATTTTGGTGAAAGCCACGGGCCAGCCATTGGTTGTGTGGTGGACGGTTGCCCTCCTGGATTGCCGTTGGTCGAGGCCGATCTTCAGGCCGATCTGGATCGCCGCAAGCCCGGCACCTCCCGCCATGTCACCCAGCGTCAGGAAGAAGACCGGGTAGAGATTCTTTCCGGCGTGTTTGAAGGGTTGACCACCGGGGCACCCATTGGATTGCTGATTCGCAACCAAGACCAGCGCAGCAAAGACTACGGCAACATCATGGACACGTTTCGTCCTGGCCACGCCGACTACACCTACTGGCACAAGTACGGCATTCGCGATTACCGTGGAGGCGGGCGGTCTTCTGCCCGAATGACAGCACCCATGGTGGCTGCCGGGGCTATTGCAAAAAAGTGGCTTGCCTCAAGCCTTGGAATTCAAATTCGCGGCTGCATGACACAAATCGGCGACGTTGAAATTCCATTCCAGAGTTGGGAGCACGTGCCCAATAACCCGTTTTTTTCGCCCAATGCCGACAAAGTAGAGGAGTTGGAAGCCTACATGGACGCGCTGCGCAAATCGGGCGATTCCTGCGGCGCCGGTCTTCGAGTGCAGGCCACTGGTGTACCTGTTGGCCTGGGGGCGCCACTGTACGACAAGCTGGATGCCGATATTGCGCATGCCATGATGAGTATCAATGCTGTAAAAGGCGTTGAAATTGGTGCGGGCTTTGGCTGCATTACCCAGAAGGGTTCCGAGCATGGCGATGAAATGCTGCCCGATGGCTTTGGCTCCAACCATGCCGGTGGAATTCTGGGTGGCATATCCACCGGGCAAGACATTGAGGTGCGCATGGCCATCAAGCCAACCTCCAGCATTCGTTTGCCACGCAAATCCATCGACAAGGCCGGTCAGCCCATTGAGGTTCAAACCTTTGGTCGCCACGACCCTTGCGTGGGCATTCGAGCAACCCCGATTGCGGAAGCCATGTTGGCTTTGGTGATCATGGATCACGTGCTGCTGCACCGTGCGCAGTGTGGGGATGTTCAGGTGGACACCCCTCGCATCCCGGCTGGCCGTTCTGATTACTAAGCCGGGCCAGCCAGTGGCTTTGGGGTGGCTGGGCCTGTTTTATGCGGCTTATTTCGGCTTTGTAGGCCTTTACTCCCCGTTTCTTGGGCCTTACCTGCAATCCATCGGGCACGGGCTAAACGTCATCGCCTTGTCTTTGGGTTTGATGCAGATCATGCGCATCTTCGGTCCCTTTGCCTGGGGGTGGTTGGCTGATCACACTGGCCACCGGGTGCGCTGGATCCGCTTGGGGATTGGGGGCGGTGCAGTGTTTGCAGCCCTGGCTTTTGCCTTTCAAAACAACCCGGTGCATCTGGTTGTGCTGGTTTTGCTGCTCAATCTTTTTATTTCTGGCCTGGTGCCCATGAGTGATGCGTATGCGCTTGACCAATGCGCGGGTTGTCCAGGGCGTTATGGGCAAGTGCGCCTCTATGGTTCGGTGGGTTTTGTGGTGGCCGTGCTGGTGTTTGGCGCAGTGGCCGACCAGCACGGGTTTGAGTCATATCCATATTGGGCCTGTGGGTCTTTGCTGCTTGGGCTGTTTGCTGCCTTCATGTTTAAACCGGATTCGCCCAACCGTGTGCATTTGCCAGTACAGGCGAATGTGGGTGCTTACATCACCTCGGTGGGCTTGCGCCGTTTGTTGCTGCCCCAGCCCATGCCTGTGTTTTGGTTGGCTGCGTTTTTCATGATATTTGCGCACGGTGTTTTTTATGCCTACTTTTCTTTGTATTTGCTTCAGCACGGGTATGGCGAGTTGAGCATCGGCGGTTTGTGGGCTTTTGGCGTGGCTTGTGAGGTGGTGTTTTTTGCGTTTCAGGCGAAGTTTTTTAATCGCTTAAACCTGCACCAGTGGTTAATGCTGAGCTTTGTAGCGTGCGCTGTGCGGTTTGCGCTGACTGCGGCCTTCCCGCAGTTGGCTTGGGTGATGTTGCTGGCCCAGGGCATGCATGCGCTGACCTTTGCTGCGCATCACACGGCCACCATATCGTGGCTGCGCGACAATCTGCCCAAATCGCTGGTGGTGCGTGGTCAAGCCATGTATGCCACCATCGCATATGGTTTGGGGGGGTCTTCTGGCACTTTTTTAGGTCGATATGCATGGGATGCTGCTTCCCCCTCAGCTGCTTTTGCCATGGCTGCCATGGCGGGCGGGTTGGCTGCGCTCATGGGTATGCGCCTGCGCAAATATGCCCAGTCAACTTGAGAATTTGGTACGGCGTTTAACATTTGCTATTTATTGGTGGGTAACGGTATGCAATTGGAATCGACAACAAAGCAAAAAGGGTTTTTCAAGGGCGGTCGGCGCTTGGCTCAGGGATTGGTGCTTGCTTGCTCAGTCACCGTTTTATCGGCCTGTTTAACGACCCAAACCACATCGGGCGGTGCGGTGGGTGTTGATCGATCACAGTTTGTGCTGGTTTCAAGCGAGGAAGTGGATGCCAGCGCCGCCAAAGCCTATGCAGAGGTGATTGCCAAGGCCAAAGCCGAGGGCAAACTGAACCGAGACCCCAAGCAGGTGAAGCGCGTGAGGGCGATTGCCAATCGGCTGATTCCCCAAACCGCTGCTTTTCGGCAAGACGCCCCATCATGGCAGTGGGAGGTCAATGTGCTTGAGTCTGAGCAATTGAACGCCTGGTGTATGGCGGGTGGCAAAATTGCGTTTTACTCTGGTCTGATTGAAAAGCTCAAGATGACCGACGACGAAATTGCGGCGGTGATGGGGCACGAAATTGCCCACGCTTTGCGCGAGCATAGCCGCGAGCGGATTTCGCAGCAATTGGCCACCTCGGTGGGCTTGGATCTGCTGGCTGCCGGTTTTGGTTTATCCCGCGGGGCGGCCAACCTGGCAGGCATGGTGGCCGATGTCACCATTTCTTTGCCGTATGGACGAAAGCACGAAATAGAGTCTGACCGAATTGGCGTTGAACTGGCAGCCCGAGCCGGCTACGACCCTCGCGCGGCCATTTCACTGTGGCAAAAAATGGCCTCCCATGGCGGTGGATCGACGCCAGAACTTCTTTCTACGCACCCATCGCCTGAAAACCGGATGCGCGACCTGGAAGACTACTCGGCCCGTGTTCAACCTTTGTACGAGCAGGCCCGCAAGCGCTAGCCCAATCACTCAGCTTTTTGAATTGTAGCCCGCTTGCAACAAGGGCCAAGAGTTGGCGCCTATGGCATAATAAGCAGTTATCTTTAATGCAAATGCCTGAAGTAGGGCTGGACATGGCAAAGACTCTTTACGACAAACTTTGGGAAAGTCATGTGGTGCGCACAGAGCAGGATGGCACCGCTTTAATTTACATCGATCGACACCTGCTGCACGAAGTAACCAGCCCTCAAGCCTTTGAGGGGCTTGAATTGGCGGGGCGCCCCTTGTGGCGCAACAGTGCCAACCTGGCCGTGGTGGACCACAACGTGCCCACCACCGACCGCAGCAAGGGCATTGCGGATCCCACCTCGCGCCTGCAAGTAGAAACCCTGGACAAAAACGCCAAGGCACATGGCTTGACTTACTTTGACATCAAAGACATGCGCCAAGGCATTGTGCACGTGATCGGCCCTGAGCAAGGCGCTACGCTGCCGGGCATGACCGTGGTGTGTGGCGATTCCCACACCAGCACGCACGGTGCCATTGGAGCGCTTGCCTTTGGCATTGGCACATCTGAGGTAGAGCACGTCATGGCCACTCAGTGCCTTATCATGAAAAAAGCCAAAAACATGCAAGTGCGTGTAGAGGGCAAACTGGGTGCTGGCGTGTCTGCCAAAGACATCATATTGGCCATCATTGGCAAAATCGGCACCGCCGGGGGCACGGGGTATGCCATCGAATTTGCCGGTTCGGCCATTCGCGAATTGTCTGTTGAGGGCCGCATGACCATGTGCAACATGGCCATCGAAGGCGGCGCCCGTTCTGGCATGGTGGCCGTGGATGACAAAACCCTTGAATACGTCAAAAACCGCCCCTTCAGCCCCAAAGGCGACATGTGGGACAAGGCTGTGGCTTATTGGCGCACGCTGCATTCCGACGAGGGCGCGCACTTTGATCGCGTGGTTGAGCTGAAAGCCGAAGACATCGTTCCCCAAGTGACCTGGGGCACTTCGCCAGAAATGGTGACCGATGTGCACGGCGTTGTGCCAGATCCCGCTGCCGAAGCCGATCCAGTGCGACGCCAAAGCATCGAGCGTGCCCTGCAGTACATGGGTCTGAAGCCCAAGCAGCGCATTGAGGATATCGCTGTAGACACAGTATTTATTGGGTCTTGCACCAACTCTCGCATTGAGGACCTGCGTCAGGCTGCTTCTGTGATCAAGGGTCGCAAAAAAGCCGCCAACGTGAAATTGGCCATGGTGGTGCCGGGCTCTGGCTTGGTGAAGGCCCAGGCAGAGCAAGAAGGTTTGCACAAAGTGTTCACTGAGGCTGGCTTTGAGTGGCGCGAACCCGGTTGTTCCATGTGTTTGGCCATGAACGCCGACCGCCTGGGCAGTGGTGAGCGCTGTGCCTCCACCAGCAACCGCAATTTTGAAGGGCGGCAAGGGGCAGGGGGGCGCACGCATTTGGTCAGCCCAGCCATGGCAGCAGCGGCCGCCATTGCAGGCCATTTTGTAGACGCTAGAGACTTTTGACTGAAGGAGTGTTGGTCATGAAATTCATTTCTGCTGTGATGTTGGCTCTGTCTGCGATGGCTTTGTCCGCCTGCAACACCATTGAGGGCATGGGCAAAGACATCAAGGCCGGTGGCGCTGCCATTGAACGCGCTGCCGACGAAAACAAACGCTAAGTACCCACCATGGATAAATTTGTTACTCACACAGGCATTGCTGTGGCCATGAATCGCGCCAACGTTGACACCGACGCGATCATCCCCAAGCAGTTTTTGAAATCCATCAAACGAACCGGGTTTGGTGAGCACCTGTTCGATGGCTGGCGCTACCTTGACGAAGGCGAGCCTGGGATGGATTGCAGCAAGCGCCCCTTGAACCCTGATTTCGAGTTGAATCGTCCCGAATTCCAGGGTGGCACCGTGCTGGTGGCTGGCCCCAACTTCGGTTGCGGCTCTTCGCGTGAACACGCCCCCTGGGCACTGCAGCAATACGGCTTTAAAGCCGTTATTTCCAGCAGTTTTGCAGATATTTTCTTCAACAATTGCTTTAAAAACGGCTTTTTACCCATTGTTTTAAAAGAAGAAGAGCTTCAGCAGGTTTTTGCAGCCATCGACAAAAAACCAGGCGAGAAAATCACCGTCGACCTGCAGAACCAGCAAGTGAGCATTGCCGGGCTTGTTTTTGGCTTTGAGGTGGACGCATTTCGCAAGCACTGCCTGATCAATGGCTTGGACGACATTGGCCTCACCTTGCAGCACCGTGAAGCCATTGAAGCCTTTGAACAAAAGCGTCTGGCCGAGCAGTCTTGGCTGGCCAACACCATTTGAGAACAACATGACATTGAAAATTGCCGTAATGCCAGGCGATGGCATTGGCCCAGAGATCACTCAGCAGGCCGTGAAGGTGCTGGAGGCGCTGAAAACCGATGGCCTGAAAGTGGAATTTGAACACGCCTTGATCGGGGGTGCCGCCTACCGCGAAAAAGGCGTGCCTCTGCCCGAAGAAACCGTAGCCCTGGCCAAAGCCAGCGATGCGGTGCTGTTTGGCGCGGTCGGCGATTTTTCCCTGGATACCTTGCCGCGACATTTGCGCCCAGAGCAGGCCATTTTGGGTATTCGCAAGGCTCTGAATTTGTTCGCCAATTTCAGGCCCGCGATGGTGTATGCCGAGTTGGCCGATGCCTCTACACTGCGCCCAGAGGTGGTGGCCGGTTTGGATATCCTGATTGTTCGCGAATTAACCGGAGACATTTACTTTGGCACGCCGCGTGGGCACCGCATTGCCGAAGATGGCCCTTTCAAGGGTGAGCGCGAGGCTTTTGACACCATGCGCTACGCAGAAACGGAAATTCGTCGCATTGCGCATGTGGCGTTTCAGGCCGCGCAAAAGCGGGGCGGAAAGTTGTGCTCGGTGGACAAAGCCAATGTGCTGGAAACCACCCAGTTTTGGCGCGATGTGGTCACAGAAGTCGGCAAAGAGTACCCCAATGTGGAGCTTAGCCACATGTATGTGGACAACTGTGCCATGCAGTTGTTGAAAAACCCCAAGCAGTTCGACGTCATTGTGACCGGTAATTTGTTTGGCGATATTTTGTCCGACGAGGCGTCGATGCTGACTGGTTCGATCGGCATGTTGCCTTCGGCCTCTTTGAACGAAAGCAATTTTGGTTTGTACGAGCCCATTCACGGCTCGGCGCCTGATATTGCAGGCAAAGACCTCGCCAACCCCATGGCCACGGTGTTGTCCGCAGCCATGATGCTTCGCTACACGTTTGGGATGGAAGAATACGCCGCGCGCATTGAGCAAGCTGTGAAAACAGTATTGGCCAGCGGTCCGCGCACAGGCGACATTTGGCGCGAAGGCAAAGAAAGAACAGGCACCAGCGGCATGGGTGATGCCATTGTTGCGGCGCTGGCTCGCCAGTCTTGAATCTTGTTTTAAATGGGAGTGCATATGTTGAAAGTTGGTTTGGTAGGATGGCGTGGCATGGTGGGTTCTGTGCTCATGCAGCGCATGCAGGAAGAAAATGACTTCGCGCATTTTGAGCCAGTGTTTTTCTCCACCTCCAACGCGGGCGGTAAAGCCCCGGCTTTTGCGTCCAATGCAGGCCCCCTGCAAGATGCAAACAGCGTGGATGCACTCAAACAAATGGATGTGGTGCTCACCTGCCAGGGCGGCGACTACACCAATGAGGTGTTTCCCAAGCTGCGTGCGGCTGGCTGGAATGGCTACTGGATTGATGCCGCCTCGGCGTTGCGCATGAAAGACGATGCCATCATTATTCTTGATCCCGTGAACATGAACGTCATCAAAGACGGACTTGCCCAAGGCGTCAAAAATTATGTGGGCGGCAATTGCACGGTTTCACTGATGCTGATGGCCTTGGGTGGTTTGTTCCAGGCCAACCAGGTGGAATGGATCACATCGATGACCTATCAGGCCGCTTCGGGCGCTGGTGCACAAAACATGCGTGAATTGATTGCCCAGATGGGCAGCATCCACAGTTCAGTGAAAGACCTGTTGGCCGATCCCGCTTCTGCCATTCTCGAAATTGATCGCAAGGTGGCCGAGCACATCAATTCCAGCACTTACCCCACTGAGCAATTTGGTGTGCCTCTGGGGGGTAGCCTGATCCCCTGGATCGACAAGGATCTTGGCAATGGCCAATCCAAAGAAGAATGGAAGGGCGGTGCAGAAACCAACAAGATTTTAGGCAAGCCAGCCATGGGCTCCCAGGGTTCTATCCCTGTGGATGGTCTGTGCGTGCGTGTGGGTGCCATGCGTTGCCACTCTCAAGCCTTGACCATCAAGCTGAAGCAAGACATTCCATTGAACGAGATCAATGACATGCTTGCCAAGGCCAATGATTGGGTTAAAGTAATCCCCAATGAGCGTGAGGTGTCCATGCGTGAGCTAACCCCGGCAGCCGTCACAGGTCGCATGCACGTGCCTGTGGGTCGCATGCGCAAAATGGCCATGGGCGGCCAGTATTTGAGCGCCTTTACCGTGGGCGACCAACTGCTTTGGGGCGCCGCCGAGCCCTTGCGCCGCATGCTTCGCATTTTGATTGAGCGTTAATTCAAACAACACAATCGGCCGCGAGAGCTGGCCAGCACATTCATGGAGTGAACGGGTGAGGCACATCACAAAAAAGACATTGCCCCTATTAATCGCATCAGGTTTGTTCGCTAGCTCTCTTGCGCAAGCTGCCCAGTTGGGTAAGTTGGAAGTGTTGTCTCGTTCGGGCGAGCCCTTCCAGGCGCAAATTCAAGTGGATTCGGTGTTGCCCGAAGAGCGGGTCAGCTTGAGAGCCTCTTTGGCTTCGCCTGAGGCTTTTCAAGCCGCGCGCTTGGTCATCGACCCCAACTTGCAACACTTGCGCTTCAATGTGCAGGACGGCCCAAGGGCTGGCACTGCAATTGTAAAAATCACTTCGGCCAAAGCGCTGCCCCAGGGGTTTCTGGACGCTTTGGTTGAATTGAGTTGGGCAGGTGGCCGGGTGGCACGTGAATACACCTTGACCATCCCGGCAGACACGGCTGCTTCCGAAGCGAAGCCCACAGAGCTCCCTGCCATTACACCGCCGCGCACCTTGCCCCCAGTGGCAACTGCGCCCGCTACGCCCCCCAAAGCAGAGGCTGCTCCACCCAAAGTAACCGCGGCCCCCAAGCCCGATACAGCGACTCCACAAGCCCCAGGCACGGCAAGCGCTGGCGAACTTCAGGTCAAGCGTGGCGACACCTTGTCTGAATTGGCTTTGCAACTGGTGGGCGATGGCATCACTTTGAATCAAGCCATGGCGGCTATTTACGAAGAAAACCGCGAGGCATTTATCAATGGCAGTGTGCACCTGATTCGTGAAGGTGCCCAAATCCGCATTCCGAACCGCAGCGCCGTTCGCGCACGTTCAGCCAATGAGGCTTTGTTGGTGCTGGCTCGCAACGACGACCGCAATGTTTACTCTGCATATGCTCGCCAAATTGGTTTGTTGACCGTGGCCAACGCTCAAGCGGGCGCTAGCCCCACCGAAGGCCAAATTGCCCCCAAACCGAGCCAGGCCCCCAACACAGGCGCGACGCAAGACCGCTTGCAAATCGCGCCCAGTGCACAGCAGGGTGGTGCTGCGGGCGACGCCAATGCAGAGGAATTGTTGGCCAAAAACAAGGCGCTCAACGAGGCCAACGAAAGAATAGCCTTGTTGGAGAAAAACGTTTCTGATCTTCAAAAGTTGCTGGAAATGCAACAGGGCGGTGCTGCGCCTGAGCCAGCCGTGCCGCCATTGGCAGCCAGCCCAACCGAGTCACCTGCTGCTAACGTGGCAGAACAGCAAACCGAGCAGCCTGCGCAAGAAGACCCAGCGCTCACCCTGCCCATCGAGGCCCCCATTGCAAGTGAACCCGCGGCTGAGCCCAGCGCAGAGCCTGCCAATCAGCCAGCCGATCAATCGCCCCCACCCGTAGAGACTGCTGAACCCGCAGCGGAAGAGTCTGTGAACATTCTGCCTTGGTTATTGGCAGGTGCAGGTGGATTGATTGGTTTGGTGGTGTTGTTGCTTGTGGCCCGCGCCCGCAAAAAACCAGCGCCCGGGCAAGAGGCCGCTGGTGAGCAAGACGATTCGTTTTCTGAAGTTCAAGATTTTGACAATGCCTTGGCTGCCATGGCGGCCGAGCAGGCCAAGCAGCCCGAGCCTGCGCCTTTGGCCAAGGTGTCAGACGATGACTTTGATTTGGACGAAATTTTGGCTGAAAAAGAGAAGCAGCCAGAGCCTGTTGCGCAAGTCGAGCCAGAGCCTGAGCCTGTGGTTGAGGTGGAGCCGCAGCAAATTCCAGAGCTGGAGTCAGAATCGGAGCAGGCCAGCGCGCAGCCTGAATCCCTGGACAGCCCTGTGACCTTGGACTTCCCTGATGACGCTGCAAAACCCGAGCAGTCCTCATCGATTCTGGATGATTTGGATTCTCTGGAAAAAGGCGCTGCCGCGGCGCAAAGCGAGTTGGACGAACTTCGCCAGAAGGGTGCAGATGCCACGCCCAGCGATGCCGATGTGGATGCCGCTTTTGAAGACTTGGCCGACGATGGCACTACCAGCCAAAGCAATGCCACAATAGACGACACGGCCAAGGCGGACGTGCCTGAGGGTGACTTTGACCAAGCCGTGGTCGATCTGGATGTGGATGTGCCTAACCCCAAGATCGACGAGGCAACCTGGCAGGAAGTGGCCACCAAGCTGGACCTGGCCGGCGCTTACGTTGAAATTGGCGACGCCGATGGCGCCAAAGAGCTGCTGAACGAGATCATCAAGAAAGGCGATGTTGACCAGGTTCGCAAAGCGAAGGCCTTGTTGGCCACCATTGGGTAATTGATACTGTGGTTCGGGTGGTGCTTGGTTTGCGGTATGACGGTCATGGTTTTGAAGGATGGCAAACCCAGCCTCACGGCAAGACCGTGCAGGACACCTTGGGCAAGGCGATCTCCCAGATCGTTCCGCAAACCCCTGTTTTGCATTGTGCTGGTAGAACCGACACGGGTGTGCACGCCCGCCAGCAAGTGGTGCATTTGGACACTTTGGCCGAGCGCCCCATTTCTGCTTGGGTCAAGGG
>NZ_CAXQZX010000084.1:0-9371 GCF_964228395.1 Limnobacter sp. | reverse complement strand
TTGCACACCGCTTGAGCACGCTTCGCAAAGCCGATCGCATTGTGGTGATGGATCGAGGCAAGGTGGTGGAAGAAGGGCCGCACGATGAATTGCTCGCAGCCAAGTCGCATTTTTGGCAGCTTCACCAAGCGCAGGAAAAGCTGAAGCAGGAGCAGGCGCACTATGACTGAATGGCAGCTAAAAGAGACCGAGACAGGGCAACTTGCACTCTATAAAAGCGGTGAGTTGGTGGCCCAACCAGTGAGCGCAGTGTTGGCTTTTCCGTTCACCGCCCCGCAGGAAGGTATTTCCATTGTGGACGAATACAGCAAAGAGTTGCTGTGGCTAGATTCCCTGGAGCCTTTGTGCGCAGAGTCGCAGGCGGTCCTGAAGGCTTACTTGCGGCGCCGAGAGTATCGCCCAACCATCGAAAGAATCACCTCGGTTTCCACTTACAACACGCCCAGCATGTGGACCGTTGAAACCGATCAAGGGCCTTGTCGATTTGAGTTACCCTCTGATGAAAGCATTCGCAGGCTGGAGGGCACACGATTGGTGCTGACCCATGCCAACGGCATGCAATTTTTGATCCCCGATTTTATGGCCATGGACAGGCGAAGCCGCCAAATTCTGGCTCGCTTCATGGCTTGAAGAAAAGTACGCCTGTCCAGAGGAGGATCCGGACAGGCGTATCCAAATGTCCATGCACTGGACAGGAGAGAGACGGTCGCCCTGAGTCAGGGCCTTAAGCGTGTTCCAGCTGTGCTTCCTCGTTAAAGAATCTCGAAGCCGCGTCTTGCTTGGTTTTGCCAGCGCGGGAAGGCATGTTGCACAGGCCGCACTCGTAGTCTTTTTTCAGATCGTAGCTGTCCACAACAAACTGCCCGGTACAGCGCTTGCAAGGTGTGGTGGTCAGCATGCCGGCGTCAAAAAATTTCACCAAGCGCCAGGCGCGGGTCATCGACAACACCTCTGGCAGACCAAGCACCTGAATTTGTTCACGGTAAATTTGGTAGGCCTTGACCAAGGCCTGCGCATCATCCATGTCGGTGTGCTTGATGCAAGCCTGGTACAGGTTCATGAACAAGGTGCCGTGAATGTTGGGTTGCCAGGTTAAAAACCAATCGGTGGAAAAAGGCAGCATGCCCTTGGGTGGAGACTTTTTCTTAATCTCTTTGTAAAGGCGAATCAGGCGCTCACGCGACAACTGGGTTTCGCTTTCCAACACCTGGAGCCGGGCATCCAGCTCGATCAATTCACAGGCAAGTTTGATTTGTGCGGCTTCTGACACCACAGACTTGATTTTGGCCATTTGGATTTCCTCTGTCTTTTGTGTTTTTTTATTGTTTACGCAATGCTGGGCGTGCAACGGCCCGCCATCAGGATGGCGGCGTGCAAGCCAGAAATGGAGCGTTCCTTGCCGTGGTCGCCCAAGCGCGCCCACACGCTGGGCTCGGTAAATCGCAGGGTGCACATCGGCACATCGTTGGCCGCAATTTTTAGCACTTGGGCGGTGGTCAGTTGACCCAGCAGGTCGGCTGTGGCCTCGTCAATGCCCAGGCGGATCAGCGCCTCGGCGCGGTCTTCGGCAATCAGTTGTTTGGCCAGAAGCAGGTAAGATAGATTGGCTTCGCGAATTTGTTCGGTCAGGTAGCTTGCTTTCATGTTGAACATCCTCCAATTCAAATGCAGCAGTTTCGGAATCTGACCTGTTTGCTTCCCACAGACATTCAAGTCAGTGATGTCATTGTTGAGCAGCAGCCCAAAAAACTAAGCCAGCCATTTCCTGTAAAGTGCATCAGCTTTGGCAGCGAATGGGTGTAAGAAAATACCCGACAACAACACACAAGGCAGGAGACAACACAGCCATGAACAACCCGGTGATGAACTGGATTTCCAGGTGGTTAATCGATTCAAAATGCAAGCAAATGGGGCTGCGCAAGCGACGTGTGAACACCCCCGATGGTCAATGGGTGCTCTACACGGGTGGCCAAGGGCCCAATATGTGGCTGATCCATGGTTTTGGAGCCAACAAGGAAAACTGGCTGGCCATGGCACCCCGCTTGATGCGGCATTACACGGTGTGGATTCCCGATTTGATTGGTTTTGGTGAGTCCAGTCGCCCCACGTCGGCGACCTACCACATTGCCGAGCAGGCCGCGCGCGTTCACCGGCTGGCAACGCAGCTTGGGGCTGCGCCTTATCATGTGATGGGCAATTCCATGGGTGGATACTTGGCCGGGGCATTGGCTGCCAACTTTCCTGAGCAGGTGTTAAGTGCCTGCCTGCTTAACCCTGCTGGCGTCAAAGGGGCTGAGCACACCCAGGTGGGCCGTGCTTTTGTAGATCGTGGCGAAGTGGTGTTGGCCCCTCGTGACTTTAAATCCTATTTGTGGGTGGTGGATTTGTGTTTTAACGGCAAGGCACCTCCCATGCCAGGTTTTATGCGGCGGTATTTTGGTGGTATTTCCATACGCAACAAGCCGCTGCTCGACCGTGTATTTGCCGAATTTACTCACCCTGAGCACAACAGATCTTTGAACGACATGGTGGCTGACAGCAAGGGTCCTCTGATGGTGGTTTGGGGGGATTCTGATCAGTTGGTGCACCCCTCAGGCCTTGCAGTGCTGCAGCAGTGCCGGCCTGACCTTCATGCCTTGATGCTCGAAAACACTGGCCATTGCCCCATGGTGGATCGAGCCTCCCTGGTGTACAAGGCTCACCTGGCCTTTCGGCCAGTTTAAATTTAGGCGGGTTTGAGTTGACTAGCCTTGTCAGCTGCCTGTCGCCCTGCGTGGCTGGTGGGCGTCAAGGCATGCAGCATTTTAAAAGGCTGCGCTTGTTCAAGCTCCAGCGCGAGTTCAAGCAAGCGGAACTCGTGCCCCATGGCCGCGGCAAAATGAACCCCCACAGGCAACCCATTGGTCGCTTGGTGCATGGGCAGGCTGATGGCGGGTGCACCTGATACATTTTGGGCGGCAGTGAATGCTGCAAAATTCACCAAACGTTGACGCGCTTCTTCGAAAGGAAGATTAAGCGCGAGGTGCCCAATCGGCGGGGCTGCATGCCCCAAGGTGGGCGACAGCACCACGTCCATATGCTCGAAGGCGCTGGCGTATTGCTTTTCAAATTGGTAAAGCCTTCGCAAGGCAAACGCAAAGCGGTGCAGGTTGCGTGTGAAATGCTTGGCCAGCCCGTGGGTGAGGGGCTCCAATTGAGCAGGGTTCATTTTGCGGTCTACGGCAAATCGCCCAAAATGAACCACCGAGGCAGCCAGCATGCCCCAATACAACAAAAAGTCGTCTGCAAACTGGGCAGGCACCGGTGGAGCAATTTCCCGAACTTCATGACCCAGTTGCTCGCAAAGCATGGCAGCCTTTTGCACAGCGTCTACGCATTCTGGCGCGCTGTCTTCGCCATTTAATTTGCGGGTGAACATGCCAATGGTTAATCGCTTGCGGCCAGGGCGTGTGATGTGCCCCAGCGCGGGCAAGGTAGGGTTCCAGTATTGGCGTTCGGCATGCGCATAAAATGCAGCGGTGTCGCGCACCGTGCGGGTGAGCACGCCATCGCTCACAATATTGATCGGCAAGTGTTTGGCCAGTTCGTTGGCCTGCAGGCGACCGCGGCTGGGCTTCAGGCCAACCAGGCCGCAACAGGCCGCCGGTATACGAATAGACCCACCGCCATCGTTGGCATGGGCAATGGGCACAACACCAGCCGCCACCATGGCGGCCGAGCCACCCGAGGAGCCGCCGGTGCTGTGGTCGGTGTGCCAGGGGTTACGCGCCGCCTCGCTGGCGCTGAATTCGGTGGTGGCGGTCAGTCCAAATTCTGGCAATTTGGTTTTGCCCAGCAGCACCAGGCCTGTGTCCATCAATTGTCTGGCCACAGCGCTGGTGCGTTGTTTGTTGCGCCTGGGCAGGCTGGCGCTGCCATGCAGGGTGGGTAGCCCCTCCAGGTCGAGGTTGTCTTTTAAAAAGGCAGGCAGGCCTTTGAATTCTTCGAACTGGCCCACTTTGTCCAGCAACTCGGCTTGCTCCAGGGCGTGTTCAGCCTGCATGCTGACTGTGGCCTTGAGGTGGGGGTCGACATGGCTCAAGCGCTGCAAGGCCGCGTCGACCAAGGCCTTCGCGGAGGTGCCGCCCTGTTGAAGTTGTTCGCTTAAAGCGCACGCATCGTGGTGACCAAGGGCGTCTTTGGGGTTAAATGCATGGCATGTGTTTGGTGTTGTCATGGGCCTGCGAAATTTGGTCTGTCTCACCAGCAGTCTAGAATAATTTTTCTTTTGTATTGCCAAGCAAGGCAACCATGGCTTCAAAAAACAAATCGAAAACAATCAATGCCTGCCCGTGCGGGGGTGTCAATTATTCCGAGTGTTGTGGCCCTTTGCACCAAGGGCTGGCCCGTGCAAGTACCGCAGAGCAATTGATGCGCTCGCGTTACAGCGCCTACGCGCTGGGCCTGGAGGGCTATGTGAATCAAACATGGCACTCCAGTACTCGACCCGAGTCGCTCAATCTTGAATTGGAGCGAACACAAGGTAAATGGATAGGGTTGAAAGTGATGGACCACCACGAGCAATGTGACCAGGGCGAGGTTGAATTTGTGGCCCGCTACAAACCCTTGCAGGGCCCCGCCACCCGTTTGCACGAGCGCAGCCGGTTTGCTAGGGAGGCCGGGCAGTGGTGGTATGTAGATGGCACGCTGTTTGACACTTGAAATTCTGCGGGGCGTACCCAAATCAAGGTTGTGGGCGATGTCTCCAAGAGAGTTGTCCGCGCTTTGTTAAATGCATGAATTGATTGCTTCTGAAGGAGAATGATCATGGCAACCATCGACCTCACCCCTCTGTACCGCAGCACCATTGGCTTTGATCGTATGGCCAGTATTTTGGATGCCGCCATGCGCGCTGATGCTGGCAACGGCTACCCACCCTACAACATCGAAGTGGTTGAAGAAAACCGCTACCAAATTAGCCTGGCCGTGGCGGGCTTTGCTGACAACGAACTTGAGCTGGAAGTAGAACGTGGCGTGCTCACTGTGCGCGGCCGCAAGCAAGATGACGACAACAAACGCTACCTGCACAAAGGCATTGCATTCCGCAGTTTTGAGCGCAAATTCAACCTGGCGGACTATGTGCAAGTGGAGGGCGCCAACCTTAAAAATGGCTTGTTGGTGATTGAGTTGGTGAAGGTAATCCCCGAGCAAATGAAGCCCCGCCGCATTCCAATTGGCGAGGCAGGATTGCGCACCATCGAGAACGAGGGTCAATCCAGCGAAGCCGCTTAATTGATTTCGTCCATTAATGGCGTAAAAGGGGCAGCCTGTGCAGGCTGCCTTTTTTTATGGTTTGCAGCACTCTACAATGCGAGCCATGGCCCACCCCTTTTTCAAATCCAGTTTGCTGGGCGAACGCGGCGTTTTGCTTGAACTGCCGCCCGGCGAGTTCAGTGCCCAGGAACTGGCAGACGCTTTGCTGCGTGTAAAGCCTGCGTTACAGAGGCAATGCCAAGGTGTTCAATGTATTCAAACCGACGCGGCCTTTACCGTGCTGTCGCACCAGCCATTGAAAGATCCGCTGGCCCTGATGGCTTTTGTGGAGGCTCAGTTTGTCGAAGCACTGCGCGGCCCCACTCAAACCCCGGCACTCGCCCCAAAAGTGCATGAATTTTTGGTCCACTATGGTGGGCAGCATGGTGAAGATCTTGAAAACCTGGCCAAAGCGCTGGATATAACCCCTGAGGAGCTTGTAAGCCTGCACAGCCAGGCCGAGTACGTGGTGCAGTTCATTGGTTTTTTGCCCGGTTTTGCGTACCTGAGCGGTTTGCCTGAATTGCTGCATGTGCCTAGGCTTTCTCGACCCCGGGTGAAAGTGCCTGCCGGCAGCCTTGCCATCGCCGCAGGGTATTGTGCAATTTACCCTTGGGACAGCCCGGGGGGTTGGCATTTAATTGGACATGTGCCGCATGGGCTGTTCAACCCTGCAAATGAGCAAGCCCCCAGTGCATTGCAAGTGGGCGATCGGGTGCGTTTTGTCCCAGAGGTGGTCTAGGTGTTGAAGGTCATCAAAGCCAAAGGTGTGGGCCTGGTGAGCGACTTGGGCCGATGGGGCCACCAAAGCCAGGGCGTGCCAGTGGGGGGCGTTTTGGATCCTGTTGCGCTTGCGGTGGGCAATTGGGCTTTGGGCAATCAAGACTCGGCCGCATGCCTGGAGCTGATGGGGCAGTTTGAACTGTTGTGCAGTGAACCTTGCCTGGTGTTGATGGCCAGTGCAGGGGCCATGTTTGCTGTAAATCGCCGCGCCGGTTTTGCTGGTCGCGTTTACCACCTCACCGAAGGCGATGTGCTCAACGTGCAGGGTTGTGCCCACGGCTTGTGGAATATTTTGTGCGTGGCAGGCGGGGTGGATGTGCCCCTCGTGTTGGGATCACGCAGCACCTGTTTGCCTGCCCGGTTTGGTGGCATGGAGGGCAGGGCATTGCTACCCGGCGATGTGTTGCCTTGCGGGCAATCGCAAGGGCAAAGCCTCCATACCCGAGCCACGCTGGCCATGCCCGGGTTTTACATTCAACCGCGGGGGCCTTTGCCTTTGCCGGTGTTGCCCGGGCCTGAATGGGAAGCCTTGGGTGGTGCGGTGCAGCAGGCTCTTCTGGGCTTGCCCTACACCGTGGTGGCAGACAGTGGGCGCATGGGTTATCGATTAAGGGCCTCGGGGGGAGCTTTAACCCCCACAAGCCTTTCAGTGAGAAGCCACGCTGTGTTGCCCGGGCTGCTGCAGTGGACACCTCAGGGTCAACCCATTGTATTGATGTGCGAAGCCCAGGTGACTGGCGGTTATCCACGGCTTGGCGTGGTGCCCAGTTGCGCGCTTTGGAAGCTGGCTTACCGTGTGCCCGGGCAAGCGGTACAATTTGAACTGGTGAGCTTGGAGCAATGCTTGGCATTGCAGGCTGCCCATGAACGATTTTTGAGCCAATACCGCCATGCTATCGAACAGCATCTTGATCAACGCTGACTTGGGCGAAGGCTGTGAACACGACGAGGCCTTGTTTGCTTTGGTCGACATGGCCAATGTTGCTTGCGGAGGGCATGCGGGGGATGCGCAGACCATGCGGCGTGCATGTCAGTCGGCGGCCCGCCACCAAGTGTTGGCGGGGGCCCACCCCAGTTACCCGGATCGCGCTGGCTTTGGGCGTACCCGCCCTGAAATTGCGCTTGAAAAACTGGAAAGCCTGCTGATCGATCAAATTTCTGCTTTTGAAGACATTGCCATGGCCGAAGGGCTTCAAACCCGGCATTTCAAACCTCATGGGCAGCTTTACAACGATGCAGCACAATGCACCGAGGTGGCTCAAATGCTGGTGCATGTGGCCAGGCAGTTTCCCCACTTGGCCATGGTGGCCTTGGCCGGTAGCCCGCAGGTGGTTCTCAGCAGGGCCATGGGGGTTGCAATCATCGAAGAAGCCTTCCCCGACCGGGGCTACACCCACGAGGGTTGGCTGGCACCGCGTGCCCAAGAGGGCGCCGTGCTTGATGATCCCGAGCGGGTTTATCGGCAGGCCCTTGCCATTGCTCAGGGCAAACCCATCAGGGCTCTGGATGGTACAAAGCTGATACTGCGTGCCCAAACCCTGTGTGTGCATGGCGACAGCCCACAGGCGCTGGCCAATGCCAGGGCGGTTTATAAGGCAGTGCGGGGGCAGGCGGCTAAACCGTGTGTTTAAACCGCGCTGATGTACTTGACGTTCAGTGGTGCCAAGCCGTGCTTGGCCCTGGCTTGGTTACAGCGGGGGTTCAGCTCGCCATGCGCGTCAAACACATCGTATTCACGACATGGACTTGGGCGCACCGGGTAAATGGTGCAGCTGACCGACTGTCCCAACTCTCCTGCCAAGGCTGCACATCGTGGCTTGCTTTGTGAGGTGCCTTTCATACAGCTGCGGTACGGGTTCATTTGCTGGGTTAGTTCGGCCGGGACCCAACCCCCTTGCGCATCGGTGGTTTCCCCCCAGTAAAAACTGATTCTGAAGGTGGAACAGCACACGCCGCAGCTTTGGCACAGGGCTTCTACACCGGCGCCGTCCACAATGATGGTTTGGGGATTTGACTGCATTTTTACCTCTGAAAAAACAGCCATTTGGAAGGGATGCGCGAATATATTCCGAGCCCTTCGAGGTGGCAAGGGGAATTTAATTGGGCGTCGCGCCAAACAGACAGAGATCGATCAGCCCAAAATGGCAAAGGCGGGGCTACAATAGGGAAAACCATTAAAAAAATTAACACCTGAAGCCAAGAAGATGGAGACGCTGTGAACCGACCCCATGCCGTGTCGGGCCTTGATGCCGCCAGTTCCAGCCCGGAACCTGCAGGCCCCGCCCTCAGCCCCTCGGGCCAAATGCTCGACTACATCAAACAACGCCTGCTCAAGCACGCTCCTTTTAGCGAAATTCCAAGTGCCGATCTGGATTGCCTGCTTGAGGGCTGTGCTGAAACCTACTTCGCGCCCAATGAGGTGATCGTCAAGCCCGAGGACGGTCCACCAGCCTACTTGTACTACGTGGAAAAAGGGTCTGCGGTGGGGCGCAAAGGCTTGGCCGATTTGTCCACCACCGGGTTTCAATATGAAGTGGGGGAAATGTTTCCTGTGAACGCCTTTTTGGCGCGGCGCGCGGTGACGGCCACCTACAGTGCCCGCGAGGACACGTTCTGCCTGATGTTTACCTACGAGGGTGTGCAAGCCCTGGCGCGCAAAAGCCCGGTGTTTTCTGATTACCTCACTCGGCGCACCATGCAGTTTCTGGATTTGTCCCGCAAGGCCATCCAGGTGGCGTATTCTTCCCAAACTTTGGCTGAGCAAACCCTTGAAAAGCCGCTGCGCGATGTGTGTCGGGTCGAGCCGTTTTCCTGCTCGCCCAATACCCCACTCAAGCAGGTTCTTGAAGTGATGCATGAGCATCGAATCGGCTCCATGATTGTGGTGGATGACACCAGCCACGTGGTGGGTATTTTGACGCGGCAGGACGTGCTTTCCCGCGTGGCCATGGCCCAGAAGCCCTTGACCACGCTGATTAGCGAAGTGATGAATACGCCCGTGCACACTTTGGATGAAGGGCACAGCGCGCAGGATGCAGCTTTGTTAATGTCGCGCTTTGGCATTCGACATGTACCGATTACCCGCAACAACAAGCTGTCTGGCATTGTGTCAGAGCGGGATATATTTGCCATGCAACGGTTGTCGCTCAAGCAGATCAGCAGCAACATTCGCAGCGCACAAGATGTTGACATGCTTCGTGCCAGCGCCAACGACATCCGCAGCTTTGCCAAAAACCTGCTGGGCCAGGGCATTGCTGCCAAACAACTCACCGAATTGATCAGCCACCTCAATGATG
>NZ_CAXQZX010000083.1:0-3056 GCF_964228395.1 Limnobacter sp. | reverse complement strand
ATGTTGCGTTTCCTGCGCCTGACCGACCAAAACGTATCCAACAAACGCGTGTTGATCCGCGTCGATTTTAACGTGCCAGTGGATGCAAATGGCAACATCACGGAAGACACCCGCATTCGCGCTTCTTTGCCTGGCATTGAATACTGCTTGAACAACAACGCAGCCTTGCTGCTGACCAGCCACTTTGGCCGACCCACCGAGGGTGAGTACGATGAGAGGTTGAGTTTGGCCCCGGTGGCCGCGCGTCTGGGTGAATTGTTGGGCCGCCCTGTTCGCTTGGTCAAAGACTGGGTGAATGGTGTAGACGTGAAGGCTGGTGAAGTGTTGCTGCTGGAAAACTGCCGGTTCAATAAAGGCGAAAAAAAGAACAACCCCGAACTGGCACAAAAAATTGCCGCGCTTTGCGATGTTTATGTCAATGACGCCTTCGGCACGGCCCATCGTGCAGAGGCCACTACTCACGGCGCGGCACAATATGCGCCAGTGGCGTGTGCAGGCCCTTTGCTGGCTGCCGAACTTGATGCCTTGGGTGCAGCGCTTTCCGCTCCCAAACGCCCAATGGTGGCGATTGTGGCGGGTTCTAAGGTGTCGACCAAACTGACAATTTTGAATAGTCTGGCCGACAAAGTGGACCAGTTGATTGTGGGTGGCGGTATCGCCAATACATTCATGGCTGCGCTGGGCTTGCCAATCGGCAAGTCGCTTGCCGAGCACGACTTGGTGGGCGAGGCCAAAACCATCATCGACAACATGAAAGCCCGAGGCGCTGCTGTGCCAATTCCGAGCGATGTCGTGGTGGGCAAAGAATTTTCCCCGACAGCTTATGCCACCAGCAAGAAGGTGGCCGATGTGGCCGCTGATGACATGATTTTCGACATCGGCCCCAACACAGCCGAGGAATTGGCTGCCATTCTGGACAAAGCCGGCACCATTGTGTGGAACGGCCCCGTGGGAGTGTTTGAGTTCGATCAGTTTGGCAAAGGCACCGAGCTCCTGGCCATGGCAATTGCAAATTCCAAGGCTTTTTCGATTGCGGGCGGTGGCGACACCTTGGCGGCTCTTTCAAAGAACAACATTGGTGATCAGGTCAGATCTATTTCAACCGGTGGCGGCGCATTTCTTGAGTTTCTGGAGGGTAAAACCCTGCCGGCCGTAGAAATTCTTCAACAGAGAGCGGCTTAATGTCTAACTCAGGGAGCAAATTGGTGCCCAACGTGTATGTACCCCGTCAAACCAAAATAGTGGCCACTTTGGGGCCGGCATCTACCGATCCCGCAGTTCTTGAGCGAATGATCGCAGCGGGCATGAATGTGGTGCGGGTCAACTTCTCGCACGGCACTGCCCAGGAGCATATTGATCGGGTCAAAACCGTGCGTGAAATTGCGGCCCGTTTGAAGCGCGACATTGCGGTGATGGCCGATTTACAAGGGCCCAAAATTCGAATTGGTGTGTTTGCCAATGGCTCCACCAACCTCGTTAACGGTCAGCCCTTTGTGCTGGAAGCCAAGTGCGACTCAGGCGACGACGAGCGGGTTGGGCTGGACTATCCCGAGCTGGTGAATGATGTCAAAACAGGCGATACCCTGTTGCTGGATGACGGCAAGATTGTACTGAAAGTCAAAAAAGTAACCCCCAGTCAAATTCACTGTGAAACTGAAGTGGGTGGTGTGCTCAAGAATCGCAAGGGCATTAACAAATTGGGCGGTGGTTTGTCCGCGCCTGCCCTCACGTCGAAAGACATGGAAGACATCCGCACTGCAGTGGCTTTCGAGGCTGACTATATTGCGGTCAGCTTTCCCAAAAGCGGTGCGGATATGTACATGGCGCGCGAACTGACTCGCGCGGCAGGTGGCCACGCCATGATGATTGCCAAGATTGAACGTTGCGAGGCACTTGAGAATCTGGATGATTTAATCCGTTCTTGCGACGGTCTGATGGTGGCACGCGGTGATTTGGCAGTTGAAATTGGTGATGCCGCTGTACCTGCAGCCCAAAAGCGCCTTATTCGCGCCGCCCGGGAAGCCAACAAGCTGACCATTACTGCTACCCAGATGATGGAAAGCATGATTGAAAGCCCCGTGCCCACCCGCGCTGAAGTGTCCGATGTGGCCAATGCAGTGCTCGATGGCACAGACGCCGTGATGTTGTCAGCTGAAACCGCTGCGGGCAAGTTCCCAGTAGAAACAATTGTGGCCATGGCCCGCGTGTGTGTTGAAGCAGAAAAGTCAGCCACCATCAGCCTGGACACCGATTTCCTGAATCGCAAGTTCAAGCGAGTGGACCAGTCCATTGCAATGGCCGCTTTGTTTACTGCACACCACCTTGAGGTGAAAGCGATTGCGGCGTTGACCCAGTCTGGGTCTACTGCCTTGTGGATGTCGCGTTTGAACAGTGGCGTGCCGATTTTCGCGCTGACGCCCGAGGAGAAAACCCGCCGTCGCCTGTCGATGTACCGCGATGTGCGCACTGTCATGATGCAGTACGAAACTGAGGACCGTGAGGTGTTGCTGGCGAAATCAGAGCAGGCTTTGCTGGATGCCAAAGTGGTTGAGTTGGGTGATCTGATTGTGATCACCATTGGTGAGCCAATCGGTAAATCGGGCGGAACCAACACCATGAAAATTGTTCGCGTGGGCGAACACATTGGCCTGCTGAATTAACCAGCTATTTGACTAATTTTATTTTTCGGAGACTTTGAAATGCCTCTCGTATCCATGCGCCAACTGCTGGACCATGCCGCCGAAAACGGCTATGGCATCCCCGCCTTCAATGTGAACAACCTGGAACAGGTTCAGGCTGTTATGGCCGCTGCCGACGAGGTGGGTGCGCCTGTTATTCTTCAAGCCAGCGCGGGTGCCCGCAAGTACGCTGGCGAGCCGTTCATCAAGCACCTGATTCAGGCGGCTGTGGAAGCATTTCCGCATATTCCCTTGGTCATGCATCAGGATCACGGTACCAGCCCCAAGGTGTGTCAGGGTGCTATCGATCTGGGTTTTGGCTCCGTCATGATGGACGGCTCGCTGATGGAAGATGGAAAAACGCCAGCCTCATTTGAT
>NZ_CAXQZX010000082.1:0-17096 GCF_964228395.1 Limnobacter sp. | reverse complement strand
GTGCGTGAAATGAGATCTTCAACCAAGCCTTCCAGCTTTGCACGGCTCAATTTGGTGGTCAGGTGCACGGGTGCACCATTGGCCATGGCAATGTAAGGCTCGTTGATTTCTGTTTGCTGCGAAGACGACAGTTCAATCTTGGCACGCTCAGCCGCAGCCTTGATACGCTGCAAGGCAATGGGGTCCTTGGAAAGATCGACGCCGTTGTTCTTTTTAAATTCGTCAATGATGTGGTCGATGATTCGTTGGTCGAAATCCTCACCACCCAGGAAAGTGTCACCGTTGGTGGACAACACTTCAAACTGTTTTTCGCCGTCAATGTCTGCGATTTCGATGATGGACACGTCGAAGGTACCACCGCCCAGGTCGTACACTGCAATTTTGCGGTCGCCTTTTTCGGCTTTGTCCATGCCAAAGGCCAGGGCAGCGGCCGTGGGCTCGTTGATGATGCGCTTAACATCCAGACCAGCGATTCGGCCAGCATCTTTGGTGGCTTGGCGCTGGCTGTCATTGAAATAAGCGGGCACGGTGATCACAGCCTCGGTGACCTCTTCGCCAAGATAATCCTCAGCGGTCTTCTTCATTTTGCGCAGCACTTCAGCGGACACCTGGGGTGGGGCCAGCTTCTGGTCGCGCACCTTCACCCAGGCGTCACCGTTGTCGGCCTTCAGAATTTCATAGGGCATCAGGTCGATGTCTTTTTGCACCTCGGCGTCTTCGTATTTGCGGCCGATCAGGCGCTTGACCGCGTACAGGGTGTTTTTGGGGTTGGTCACCGCTTGGCGTTTGGCGGGCGCACCCACCAAAATCTCGCCGTCTTCCATGTACGCAATGATGGAAGGCGTGGTGCGTGCACCTTCCGAGTTTTCAATCACCTTGTACCCACCGCCCTCAAACACTGCCACGCAGGAGTTGGTGGTACCCAAGTCAATTCCGATAATCTTACCCATGAATTTCTCCGTGAAATCTGAATTCTGTTATGCCTGATATGGGGCTTAACCCACACAGTTCAAGTGGTTATAACAATCACTGCGCCACAGACACCAAGGCCGGCCGCAACACCCTGTCGTTAATCAAGTAGCCCTTTTGCAACACGGCCACCACGTGGTTTGCTGGCACAGCGGGATCCACCGAGTTGCCAGGCACCATGGCCACGGCCTGGTGGGCATTGGGGTCAAACTTCTCACCCACGGGGTTGAGCACCACGACTTTTCCGCGCTCAAAGGCAGATTCAAGCTGGCGCAGTGTAGCCGACACGCCTTCTTTCAGGGTGTCAAGGGTTTGGTTTTCAAGAGCCAGCGCCATCTCGAGGCTGTCGCGCACTGGCAGCAAAGCTTCTGCAAACCCTTCAATGGCGTACTTGTGCGCCTTGGCCACATCTTCTTGGGTGCGGCGGCGAAGGTTTTCCATGTCTGCGGCCAATCGCAGGTACACCTCTTTGGCTTTGGCAGCCTCTTCCCGAGCTGCATCCAGCTGGCTTTGCAATTGGGCAACGGGGTCGGCCTCAGGCTTGGGTTCTTGCTGGCTGGCCTGGGCTTGCTCAAGCTCGGGTTGGGCCTGTTCACCGGGCATCTCTGGCGCCTGCTGCTCAGGCGAGCCTTGCTCGTCTGGATTGGGCTTTCCAGTGGGTTCCGACATGTTTTTTTCCTCCGAAAATAAAAATCCCCGACACAATGCCGGGGATGTGGGGGCACATTGGCCCATTTCAAGGGTTGATGGCGACAATTATAAAAATCAATCGCCAAAGGGTGGCTTCAGCTTTCTTTGGCCCCCATGGCCAGGGCCAGCTTGCGGCTTTCGGCCAACTCGCTGGCCATGCTTTCTTCATAGCCCATGTCCACCGGCCAACCCTGCAAATGCTGGGCGGTGATTTCGGTGAGCATGGCGGCGGCCCAATCGCTGTCGTTCAAACAGGCGATGTAGTGAAATTCCCCACCACCGGCGTGTTGAAAGTCCTCGCGCCCCTCCTGGTTGATTTCTTCCAGCGTTTCCAGGCAGTCGGCCATAAACCCAGGGCACATCACATCAATTCGGCGCGTGCCCGCCTGCCCCAAGGCCTTCAGGGTTTGATCTGTGTAGGGCTCCAGCCACTTGGCTTTGCCAAAACGGCTTTGGAAAGTCACGCGGTATTGCCCGCGGTCAAGGCCCAACTCCTCGCCAAGCAAACGGGCCGTTTTGTGGCATTCGCAATGGTAAGGGTCGCCCTTCATCAGAGTCATTTCGGGCACCCCATGAAAACTGAACAACAACACATCGCCCTGCTCAAAATTGGGCTTGCCTTTGCTTGCCCAATGCTTGCGTACACTCTCGGCCAGGGCGTGAATATAAGCTGGATGATCGTGGTAATGCTTGACCAGACGCAATTCTGGCAAGTTGCGAACGGGGCGGGCCCAATCGAATACCGCATCGAACACGGAGGCTGTGGTGGCAGCGGCATACTGCGGGTACAAAGGGAACACCAGCACCCGGTCGTATCCTTCTGCACGCAAGGCGTCCATGCGCTGGGCCACAGAGGGGTTGCCATAACGCATGGCCAATTCAACACGTACATCCCAGCGGCGGGCCTTGAAACCATCGCGAAGGCGTTGCACCTGTTTTTTACCGATCGCCAACAGCGGAGAGCCCTCAGGCGTCCACACTGTGGCGTATTTGGCGGCTGACTTTCTGGGGCGAATCTGCAAAATGATGCAGTTCAAGATAATCCACCACACCAACTTGGGAATTTCCACCACGCGGGGGTCAGACAAAAACTGCTTGAGGTAACGCCGAAGTGAAGGGGTGTCGGCCTGGTCCGGAGTGCCAAGGTTAACCAGCAGCACAGCGGTTTTTTGGGGAGTGCCGTGGCGAAACGGGGCTTCAGTGCGCATGGGGTACTACCTGAAAATCTTGAAGCCACCAAGTATAACCAGACTGCACAGGCTATGGGCGGCAGGGTGTGGCGCCACAAGCGGGCAATGACGGCCTAATCTGGATCAGACAAAGCCGAAGACACCAGTTTGGACGTGATGTCGACAATTGGAATCAAACGTTCGTAGGCCATTCGGGTGGGGCCGATCACGCCAAGCGTGCCCACCACCTCGCCATTAACCTGGTAGGGGGCAGAAATCACACTCATCTCCTCCATGGGCACCAGGCTTGAGTCACCCCCGATAAAAATCTGCACGCCTTCGGCCCTGTGCGAGCTCTCCAGGAGGCGCAACAAGGCCGTGCGCTGCTCAAAAACACCGAACATTTTTTTGAGACGCTCCATGTCGGTCGACAAGTCGCTTACGTCGAGCAACTTGCGCTCGCCCGAGAGCAACACACCATCGGTTTGACTTTCTTGGGCCTCGGTGCCCGCGTTGACAGCCGCCTGCATCAACTTGCTGATGTCCTGGCTGATTTGATGTAGTTCCTGTGCCAAACGTTGCTTGGCCTCTTGAAAACTCAAGCCCGAGAAATGCTGATTAAAAAAGTTGGCGGCCTGAGTCAGCTCCGACTGGGTGTACGGCTTGTCTACGATCAAAATGCGGTTTTGAACATCGCCATCCGGAGTCACGATGATGAGCAGCACCTTGCGATCTGATAAACCCAAAAACTCCACCTGGCGAAACAGGGCCGCACGTTTGGGCGCAGTAATCACCCCAGCAAACGAAGACAAACTGGACAGCAAGTTCACCGCCCGGCTCAGCACGCGGTTGGGATCATCACGCTGAATACCCCCATTCAATACCGCCTGCACGTCACTGGCCAAGGGTTTTACGGTCAACAGCGAGTCCACAAACATTCGATAGCCCTGAGGCGTTGGCACCCGGCCTGCTGAGGTGTGGGGCGACACCACCAACCGAAGCTCCTCCAGATCGGCCATCACATTGCGAATAGTGGCCGGGCTTAAATCCAGGCTAGACCACTTGGACAAAGCACGCGAGCCCACCGGGCTGCCTTCAGCAATGTAACGTTCTACAAGGGTTTTGAGGATGGAACGGGCGCGTTCGTCAATCATCGTTGTCACTTCAAATGCGGGTTGCGATACGATTATGGCCTAACACCCCACTTTACGACAAAAACAGGACCTTCAGAATGCCAAAACAAAAAGGGATGTGCATCGCTGTGTTTGCCAAACACGGCGCCTCCCACAAGCAGGCGATTTGGCGCGGCGTAGTAGACCTGCTGTTGCGTAACGGGTTTCATGTGCTAGTGGCCGATACAGTGCTCAACAAGGCCCGCAAGGCCAATACAAAGCTTGACTCAGAGGCCTTTGAGTTTACTGACATTCAAACCATCAAACGCAAAGCCAAAGCGGCAGTGATCATCGGAGGCGATGGCACGTTTCTGGGCATTGCCCGCGAGCTGGCGGACACCCAAATCCCCTTGCTGGGCATCAACCAGGGGCGTTTGGGCTTTCTTACAGACATTCGTTTGGACGACATCGACCCCACTTTGATTGAAACCATTCGGGGCGATCATGTGCTGGAGGGGCGCCGCTACCTGGTGGGTGAAGTGCTGCGCAACGGCAAGTCGATTGGCGAGCACATCGCATTGAACGACATTGTAATCAGCCGTGGCATTGTGGGCGGCATGATCGACCTTCGCGTCGAGGTCGATGGCAAATTCATGTACGACCTGCGGGCAGATGGACTCATCCTGTCTACCCCCACAGGATCGACCGCCTACGCTTTGTCGGCCGATGGTCCCATTTTGCACCCCAGCCTGGCAGGCATTGTGATAGTGCCTGTGGCGCCTCATGCACTCACCAACCGACCCATCGCACTACCGGACAATTGCACCATCACCATCACCGTCACTGGCGGCAAACAAACAGGCGTGCACTTTGACATGCAGTTCAACAACCGCGCCAAAGCGGGTGATCAAATTAGAGTAAAAGTGTCACCCAACCCAATTCAACTGATGCACCCGGCACGCTATGATTACTTTGCAATGCTTCGGCAGAAGCTGCACTGGAGCGCCAGCCTAACCGATGTGGCACACCGTACGCGAGGACTAAGAGACAGCGGCCATGCTAAGTAGCCTAACCATTCAAGACTTTGTGATCGTCGACAAAATAGACCTGCATTTTGACGCAGGCATGTCGGTGCTGTCCGGCGAGACCGGCGCAGGCAAATCCATCTTGATTGATGCAGTGTCACTGTGCCTGGGTGGCCGTGCCGATGCCGGGCAAGTGCGCGAAGGATGTGAGCGAGCCAATATCACTGCAGTTTTTGAACTCAACCCAGCCGCGCAGGCCATCTTGGAAGAGCAATCCATCGACACCAGCGATGGCGAATTGCATTTGCGACGAGCCATCGAGGCCAACGGGCGATCCAAAGCCTATGTGAATGGCACGCCTGTGCCGGTGGGCACGTTAAAAGCCTTGTCCGAAACACTCATCGACATTCACGGGCAGCATGCCTTTCAAACGCTGGCCAAGCCCGGCGAGCAACTTCGCCTGCTCGATGAATTTGCCCAACACCCAGAACTGTTGGCCGAAACCGCCAAACATTACGCGGTGCTGCGGCAAGCCGAAAAAAAACTAAGCCAAGCCCAAAGTGGGCAAGCTGAGCGTGCCGCGCGCCTTGAAAACCTGCAATGGCGGCTGGACTTGCTTCAAAAAGTGGCCCCGAAACCCGCAGAATGGGAAAACCTGAGCGCTGAGTTTGACCGCCTGAGCCACAGCGCAGAGCTAATCGAAGGCACCCAGGCAGCCACCGACCTGCTCAGCAACAACGAGCCTGCCCTGCTGGACCAGCTCACTCACTTGATTGATAAATTGGGCCAGCTTGCTCACCGCGACCCCGCGCTTGAGAGCATACGCAACACCCTGTCGGAAGGGGAGATCCTGGTGAGGGAAGCCAGCTACGATCTGGCCAACTACCTAAAGCATGCTGACCTTGACCCTGAAAACCTGGCCGCCGTGGAACAGCGCATGGCCCTGTGGCACGACACGGCGCGAAAACTTCGAATTGCCCCGGAAGACCTGCACAGCGAGTTGGATCAAATCCACGCAGAGCTACAGAGCCTGGAAGACGGGTTCGACCTGGAAAAATTACAGACTCAACTGCGAAGCGCCCAGCAATCCTACCAACACGCCGCCCAGGCGCTGCGAAGCAGCCGGAATAAGGCGGCTCAAACCTTGGCCAAGCAAGTGACCGACACCATGCAACACCTGAGCATGCAGGGAGGCGTGTTTGCGATCCACCTGGTCGAGGACACTCCCAGTGCACAGGGCAGCGACGCTGTTGAATTCCGTGTGGCGGGCCACCCCGGTGTGACCCCACAGGCCATACAAAAAGTGGCCTCAGGCGGCGAACTGGCGCGCATCAGTTTGGCCATCACAGTCAACACAGTGAGCAGCACGCCCGTGCCTACCCTCATATTTGATGAAGTAGACAGTGGCATTGGCGGCGCTGTGGCCGAGGTGGTGGGTCGCTACCTGCGAACGCTGGCCCACAGCAAGCAGGTGCTTTGCGTCACGCATCTGCCCCAAGTGGCCGCACAGGCCCACCAGCATTACCAGGTCAGCAAATCCATTGCCTCGGGCAAAACGCGCTCACAAATTGTGCGTTTAGATCGTCAACAACGCATTGAAGAAATTGCGCGAATGTTGGGCGGGCAAGTGATTTCAGAAGCAACCCGCACCACCGCAACAGAATTGATGGACGGCGCGGAACTCACCACAGAGCGGCGTCGCGCTTAGCGCCTGGCCCAGGTGGATTTGTTTTTTTAATTGCCGTTCTTGCCTTTGCGATTCTCGCAGTCTTTTTTGGTGCAAGTGCCATACAGCGACAAAGCATGGTCGTGAAGTTCAAATCCACGGGCTTGGTCAATCGCTGTTTGGCGACGCTCAATTTCTTCGTCAAAAAACTCCACCACCTTGCCACATTGCACGCACACCAAATGGTCATGGTGTTCGCCCTCGTTCAATTCAAAGACTGATTTGCCCGTTTCAAAATGCTGCCTGGCCAACAAGCCCGCTTGTTCAAACTGGGTCAGCACGCGGTACACCGTGGCCAAGCCAATGTCGAGGTCTTCCTGGAGCAGCAACTTGTACACATCTTCGGCGCTCAAGTGGCGGTGTTGCCCGTTTTGGAAAAGCTCCAGAATTTTCATCCGGGGCAGCGTTGCCTTCAGGCCGATGCTTTTGAGGTCGCTTGCTGTTGTCATGAGTTTGGTACCATTGGAGGCGATTGGAGTACAAGTAGCTTATGATAACGCCTTTGAGGGGCTAGTTTGCGCACCAGATAAGGTACCCTACTCCCACTTTCCACGCGAAATTCACAACCCATGCGTATTTTAAGACTGAACTTGATGCTCTGTGCAACGCTGTCTGTTGGACTGGCCGCTTGCTCCACCTCCCCCGGTTTGTCCACTTACGTGCCCTCGTTTGTAAAGCCCTATCGCTTCGACATCCAGCAAGGCAACTTCGTCACCGAACAAGAGGTGCAGCGGCTTCGTGTGGGTATGACCAAAGACCAGGTTCGTTTTATCATGGGCACGCCTCTGCTCAACAGCCCTTTCCACGAAAATCGCTGGGATTACCTGTACCGCCTGCAGCGAGCCAACGGCGAGGTTGTTCAGTCGCGTTACACCGTGATTTTTGACAATGGCTTGGTCGCCAGGCACGGGGGCGAAAACCTGCCACAAAACCCAACAGACCTGCTTGGGCCCGCTGCCAGCACCACCGTGCCCAAAGGCCCCCTGCCCGCCGAGCGTCCGGCTGCAGACATCAAAGAATCCGAAACCGTATCTGGCTCTGAACGAGCCCCAGTGCTGAAGTGACCATGAACCAGACCATGAAAATAGCAATCGCCGGCGCCAGTGGGCGCATGGGCAAAACCCTCATTGAAGCCGTAATTCAACACCCGGACTGCTCGCTGGCCGGCGCGTTCGACCTGCCCGCAGCCACCTGCCTGGGCCGCGACGCAGGTGATTTTATGGGCGCCCAAACTGGCATCTTGATTACCGACAACATCGAATCAGCATTGCAAGGGGCGGATGTCCTCATTGACTTCACCCGCCCTGAAGGCACCCTCAAGCACCTGGAAATTTGCCAGCGTTTGGGTGTCAAGGCAGTCATTGGCACCACTGGATTTGAGCCCAAGCAATTGGAACAACTCAAATCCTTTGCCAAGCACATGGCCATGGTCTGGTCGCCCAATATGGCGGTTGGCGTTAACGCCACCTTTAAGCTCCTGGAAGTGGCGGCAAAAATATTGAACCAGGGCTACGACATCGAAATTATCGAAGCCCACCACAATAAAAAAGTGGACGCCCCCTCGGGCACTGCCCTACGCATGGGCGAGGTCATTGCCCAATCCATTGGTGTCGACTTAAAAGACGTGGGCGTCTTTGCCCGCGAAGGCATCACGGGTGAGCGGCAGCACGGCACCATCGGCTTTTCTACCATTCGAGGTGGCGACATCGTGGGCGATCACACCGTGCTGTTTGCCGGCACTGGCGAGCGCATTGAAATCACCCACAAGTCGGCCAGCCGAATGACCTATGCCCAAGGCTCGATTCGCGCTGCAAGTTACTTGATGCAGCACCCCACTGGCATGTTTGACATGCAAGACGTGCTGGGGCTAAAAAAAGTGGTGGTTTGAACGCCGCACTTGCACAATTGATTCGACACACCTCAGGCAAAGCTGTATAAGATTGCGGTAAGCGCTTGTACAGCTTGTTTATTTTTTGGTTTATATGGAGCCAAACAATGCCGCAATCACTTCTCGGGAAACTCGACGAGTTGCAAGGCAAAATCACCTTACTCACCCGCGCTCTGGAATCCAGCCGCCAAGACAGCAAAGCCTCCCGCGAGCAAATTGAAGCACTTCTTCGAGAAAACGAAGCACTGAAGAAAAAAGTCAATCACGCTCAAGGCCAAATCAACCAAATGCTGAACCAGTGGTTCCCAGAACTGGAGCTAAATTCGGAGAACGAAGTTGGAAGCACTTGACGTCAAAATCATGGGGCGGGACTTCCGCATCGCCTGTAAGCCCGATGAGCGCGCCGCGCTTCAGCAAGCTGTAAACATTGTGGAGACCAAAATGTCGGCGATCCGCAACACAGGCAAAGTGGTGGGGCTGGATAAAATCGCGGTCATGGCCGCTTTGCAGATTGCGCATGAGTCACTCGTCGGAAGTAATCAATCCAACCCTGTTTTAGGACTGGACATCGAGACAATTGAGCGTAAAATTGAGGCCATCGAGCAGCTGATTGACGTCAGCTTAAACCCGGCCTCAAAGCCCAAGAACGCTGACCTGTTCGATTGAATATTCAGTTAATCTCTGCCGTGTTGGTGTTGGTCAGCATTCCGTGAACCAATATCTGTGATCCCGGTTGCGGAATTTTTATGAGTCGGTGTGAGTCCCTCTCCGTCAGGGAAGCCTGAAGACTCTGATACTGCGACCCACTTGAACCTTAGGTTCAGGGATCGGACCAGTGCCACATCGGCAGAGACCCCATTGACCGGGCGATTGAACATCCAGTTCAGTCGCCTTTTTATTTGTTTGTAATCATGTTGGATATTTCTTTTATTGCCGCATTGCTTTGCCTGGGTGTGGTCAGCGGCGTGCTGGCCGGTTTGCTGGGCATTGGCGGAGGCATGCTGCTGGTACCATTTCTCACCTTCTTAATGGTCAGCCAGGGCGTGCCGGCCGAGCATGTGGTGCACTCCTCCATTGCCACTTCATTGGCCATCATCATGTTCACCAGCATCTCCAGCATGCGTGCCCATCACAAGGCTGGGGCAGTTCGATGGGACATTGTTAAACCTCTCACACCGGGTATTCTGGTGGGCGGTTTTGTTGGCTCCAAGGTGGTGTCCTATTTGCCGACCAAAGAGTTGGCTTTGGTGTTTGGCGCGTTTGTGATTTTTTCTGCCTACCAAATGTACGCAGACAAAAAACCCAAACCCACCCGCACGCTGCCGGGCAAAGGCGGGTTGTTTGGGGTGGGCAGCGTCATTGGAGCGGCCTCGGCCATTGTGGGCGCAGGCGGCGGGTTTTTGTCGGTGCCCTTTATGGTGTGGAGCAACATTCATTTGCGCAATGCCGTAGCCACATCGGCGGCTTTGGGATTTCCAATCGCCGTGTTCTCCAGCATGGCCTATGTAATCAACGGGCAACACCTGCAAGGCATGCCCCCCGGCGCTTTGGGTTATGTCTACCTGCCAGCAGTGGCCTGCGTGGCAGCCATGAGCGTGTTGTTTGCGCCATACGGCGCCAAACTCGCGCACACCTTGCCCGTTAAAAAAATCAAACGCATCTTTGCCCTGCTGCTGGCCTTCATTGCCTTGTCGATGATTTACAAAGCGGTCACAGGCTTTTAAAAATTAAACGCCCTAGTTTTTTCGCTTGCCCGGCCTGGGTGGCTCTGCAGTCACCGCCGGCTGCATCGTCTGTAGGGCGGTGGGCTTGTCTTTTGACCATTTCAACAAATACACACCGAGTAAAATCATGGGCAAGCTTAACCACTGCCCCATGGTGAGTCCCAAAGACAACACGCCCAAGAAACGGTCTGGCTCACGGGCAAACTCAACAACAAAGCGCGCTGCACCGTAACCCATCAAAAACCAGGCAGACACCGCAGCGCGTGCCCTGGGCTTGCTGGCAAACCACCAAAGGCCGACAAACAAAGCAATGCCTTCCAGCCCCATTTGGTAGAGTTGTGAGGGGTGGCGGGCCACTGTATCACCAGCCTGAGGAAACACCACACCCCACCAGCCCTCGGTGGGTCGCCCCCACAACTCGCCATTGATGAAGTTACCCAATCGACCCAAGGCCAAGCCCAACGGCACAGCAGGCGCAACAAAGTCCATCAGGTCAAAAAATTTCCAGCCCTTGCGTTGAGCAAAAATAAAGCAAGTCAGCAACACGCCCAAAAACCCGCCATGGAAGGACATTCCGCCCTCCCATATCGCAAGAATTTCGCCCGGGTTACTCAAATAATAAGCCGGTTTGTAAAACACCACATACCCAAGCCGACCCCCCAAGATGACGCCAATCACAGACCAGGTCAGTAAATTATCCACATCCACCATTTTGATGGCTGGGAACAAGTGCAAGCGCCTGCGGGCCAGCACAATGAAGGCAATAAACCCGAGCAGATACATCAAGCCGTACCAACGGATGGCCAGGGGACCAATGGCCAAAGCCACGGGGTCAAATTGTGGGTGCACAAACATGGGGTTGCCCTGTGAATCAAAAACCAGCCATTGTAACGCCACCACATGATTGGTTTGTGTCCATGTCCCCCCTTGCCCCACCCGGTGAACAGGCATTCGGTGGTAAATTCTCACTTTGTTTTGAATCCCACCGTGAGCATTTGCCATGAGCATCAACCGACGTTCCAAAAACATCACCCAGGGCGTGGCCCGTTCGCCAAACCGCGCCATGTACTACGCCATGGGTTATCAGGAAGACGATTTCAACAAACCCATGATTGGCGTGGCCAACGGCCATTCCACCATCACGCCCTGCAACAACGGCCTGCAGCCTCTGGCCGATGCGGCGGTCAAGGCAGTCAAGGAAGCCGGCGGTAACCCACAAATTTTTGGCACCCCCACCATTTCAGACGGCATGAGCATGGGCACCGAGGGCATGAAGTACTCCCTGGTCAGCCGGGAAGTAATTGCCGACTGCATTGAAACTGCGGTGCAAGGCCAATGGATGGACGGTGTTCTGGTGATTGGCGGCTGCGACAAAAACATGCCTGGAGGCATGATCGGCATGGCACGCATGAATGTGCCCGGCATCTACGTGTACGGCGGCACCATCAAGCCCGGACGCTACAAAGGCAAAGACCTCACCATTGTGTCGGCTTTTGAGGCGGTGGGCGAATTCACCGCGGGTCGCATGAGCGAAGAGGATTTCAAGGGCATTGAAAAGAACGCCTGCCCCAGCTCTGGTTCTTGCGGCGGTATGTACACGGCCAACACCATGAGCTCGGCGTTTGAGGCCCTGGGCATGAGCCTGCCCTACTCTTCGACCATGTCCAACATCGACCCAGAGAAGGTGACCTCCACCGAAGAATCTGCTCGCGTGTTGATCGAGGCTGTTAAAAAAGACCTCAAGCCCCGTGACATCATCACAAAAAAATCAATTGAAAACGCAGTGGCCGTGCTGATGGCCACGGGTGGCTCTACCAACGCGGTGCTTCACTTCCTGGCCATTGCCAAAGCAGCCGATGTGGCTTGGGACTACGAAGACTTTGAACGAGTGCGCCTGCGCACGCCCGTCATCTGCAACCTCAAGCCATCGGGACAATATGTGGCAACCGATCTGCATGATGCAGGCGGCATCCCACAGGTCATGAAAGTGTTGTTGGATGCGGGCCTGTTGCACGGCGATTGCATCACCATCACCGGCAAAACCATTGCCGAAACGCTGGCCGATGTGCCCTCCGTGCCGCGCGCAGACCAAAATGTGATCATGCCCATCGAAAAAGCATTGTACAAACAGGGCCACCTGGCGATTTTGAAAGGCAACTTGGCCCCCGAAGGTGCTGTGGCCAAAATCACTGGCCTTAAAAACCCGGTCATCACTGGGCCAGCCAAAGTATTCGACGACGAACAAAGCGCGATGGACGCCATTCTGGGTGACAAAATCAAGGATGGTGACATTCTGGTGCTGCGTTATCTGGGCCCCAAGGGCGGCCCAGGCATGCCCGAAATGCTGGCCCCCACCTCGGCCATTATTGGCAAAGGCCTGGGCGAAACGGTTGGATTGATCACCGATGGTCGTTTTTCTGGCGGTACATGGGGCATGGTGGTGGGCCACGTGGCCCCCGAGGCTTATGTGGGTGGCACCATTGCCCTGGTGCAAGAAGGCGACACCATCACCATGGATGCCCACAAAAAGCTGCTGGAATTGCACGTGAGTGACGAAGAACTGGCAAAGCGCAAGGCCGCCTGGGTAAAACCAAAACCCCGCTACACCACTGGGGTTCTGGCCAAATTTGCCGCTTTGGCCAGCAGCGCCAGCAAAGGCGCGGTTACCGATGGCGATTTGAACCTGTGATGTAAACCGCCTGCACTTTGGCCGACATTCGCACTGTTTAACATGACAAACATGTGGGATGTCTGCCAAAATGTGCCTCGATGCGTTATAAGACGTGCAAACTGAGAATACGAGGAGTTCAGTATGAAGAAGCAAATGGGTCTACTGGCCATTGCAGCCACCATGGTTGCCATGCCTTTCGCTGCCAGTGCCGATGAAGCCTTGGCCAAGAGCAAAGCCTGTTTGGCTTGCCACCAAGTACAAAAGAAAGTGGTTGGCCCCGCCTTTAAAGATGTGGCAGCCAAATACAAGGGCCAGGCAGGCGCAGCCGAAATGCTGGCCGGCAAAATCAAGAACGGTTCCAAGGGTGTGTGGGGCCCCGTGCCCATGCCTGCTCAAAACGTGACCGAAGACGAAGCCAAAAAACTGGCCGACTGGGTGCTTTCCCTGTAATTTCGGCGGGCCAATCGCTACAAAAAAACCAGCTTCGGTTGAAGCTGGTTTTTTTATGTGTTTTGAGTCCGCCCAAGCAACCCCAAAACCGGCCTGTCTTACTGCAACACTTTCAACGGTGTTTTGCCTTGCTGGTTGTAAGTGTTCACCGTAACCGCTGCATTTTTAACATCGCCCAACTCGTCAAATGCGATGGTGCCAATTACACCCTGGTGCGAAATGCTTTTTAGTTTGGGCAAGTATTTTTTGGGGTCGGCCGATTTGGCGGCCTTCATGGCCATGCCCATGGTCATTACCGCATCGTATACAAATGGCGCGTACACCTGAATGTCGGCTTTGTATTTGGCCTTGAAGCGCTGCTCAAATGCTGGGCCACCCGGCATTTTGCTCAAGGCCATGCCACCTTCCGCACAAATGACATTGCTGCCCACATTGTCGCCCCCCAACTTGACCAATTCGGTGGTGCAAATGCCATCGCCACCAATCAGGCTGGCTTTGATGCCGAGTTGCTTCATTTGGCGCAGCATGGGGCCCGCCTGAGCATCCATACCACCGTAAAACACAACATCGGGATTGGCACGCTTTACAGCGGTCAAAATGGCTGCAAAGTCAGTGGCCTTGTCATTGGTGTAGTGGCGTTCAACCACCTGCGCGCCATTGGCCTGAACGTTCTTGGCATAAATGTCTGCCAGTGGTTGCCCATAGCCGGTGCGGTCGTCAATCACCACCACGCGCTTGGCTTTTAGATCGCTTACCGTGAATTTGGCCAAGGCAACGCCCAGCACGCCATCGTGTGCAATCACTCTAAACACCGAGTCAAAGCCCTGTTGAGTAATTTTTGGTGTGGTGGCCGACGGGGTAATTTGAGGAATGCTGCAGTCGTAATAAATTCTGGACGCTGGGATGGTTGTACCGCTGTTTAAGTGACCCACAATGCCATTGACCTTCATGTCACAGAGCTTTTGAGCCACGATCGCCCCAGTCTTGGGGTCGGCTGCATCGTCCTCGGGTACCAATTCAAATTTTGCAGTGCCTCCTTCGAGCTGAATCTTCATCGCATTCAGGTCTTCGATCGCCAAGCGAGCACCGGATTCATTGTCTTTTCCGTAATGCGCTTGAGGACCAGACAATGGTGCGATGTGCCCAATTTTGACCACCACATCCTTGGCCAGCACCGGCGTGCTTAAAGCCATGCCCAACACCACACCTGCACTGCCAAACCCTTTTACACCAAACCGCTTGATCAACCTGCTTGTGTTCATGCCTGCCCTCAGTGATTACTCTCAGTGATTACTTTGAGTGATTAAGAAAATTTAAAACCATATAAACGCAAGCCACATAAGTGACCGCGTTGAATCATCAATGTAGCACCGAATGGGCCATTTGCGCACAAGCAAACCAAGCTCACAAAAAAGCCTGTTTAACATCTTCATTTTTTGGTTGAACGCCGTGCAGGTGACAGGCTTTGTAATATTCTTGTGATCAACGCAACTCCCTTGGCTACTCTCCAAAGCCCAGCATGGATATTTTTATTCAGCAGTTGATCAACGGTGTGGTGTTGGGCAGCATTTATGCGCTCGTGGCTTTGGGCTACACCATGGTGTACGGTGTGCTTGGGCTCATCAATTTTGCGCACGGCGAAGTGCTCATGGTTGGCGCCATGGTGGCTTTTTCGGCCATCAGCCTAATGGTAGGGCAATACCCAGACACCCCGGGATGGATACTGCTCACCGTGGGCGTGATGTGCGCTGTACCAGTGTGCATGGCGGTCAGTTTTAGCGTAGAAAAACTGGCATATCGCCCTTTGCGAAATGCACCTCGCCTGGCCCCGCTCATTTCTGCCATCGGTGTTTCTATTACCTTGCAAACGTTGGCCATGATCATCTGGGGCCGCAATTACCTCATTTTTCCTTCCACCCTGTCGACTGAGCCCATCACTCTTTTGCACTTTGCTCCCACAGAAGGCATCGACTTCGAGCGCACTGTATCGGTTACGCCTGTGCAATTGCTGATCGTGGTCGTGTCGGCCTCGCTGATGATGGCCCTGACCTTGCTTGTTAACAAAAGCCGCCTGGGGCGTGCCATGCGCGCCACGGCAGAAAACCCTGCAATTGCCAACCTGATGGGCATCAACCCCAACCACATTATTTCGGCCACCTTTGTGATCGGGGCGGCACTGGCTGGTGTAGCGGGCGTGATGGTGGCCGCCAATTATGCGGTGGCACACTTCTACATGGGCTTTTTGCCTGGCTTAAAGGCCTTCACAGCCGCAGTGCTCGGGGGCATCGGAAATATTTACGGCGCCATGTTGGGTGGTTTGTTGCTGGGCATCGTAGAAAGTCTTGGGGCTGGCTATTTGGGTGCACTCACCGGTGGCTTTTTGGGCTCGCATTACCAAGATATTTTCGCGTTTGCGGTGTTGATTTTGGTGCTCACCTTGCGACCTTCTGGCTTGTTGGGTGAGCGTGTGGCGGAGCGTGCATGAACACAACAAACCCAAACCGCAAGGTGTTGCTGTTAATGGTTATTGCCCTGGTGTTGTTGGCCCTGCCCTGGTTTGCAGGCATGCTGGGCAACAGTTGGGTGCGCATCATCAATTTGGCATTGCTGTATGTGATGCTGGCCTTGGGCCTGAACATTGTGGTGGGCTTTGCCGGCCTGCTCGACTTGGGTTACATCGCCTTTTATGCGGTGGGGGCTTACTTGTACGGTCTGCTGGCCTCCCCCCACCTCACCGACAACTTTGAGTTGCTAGCGCAAATGTTTCCCGATGGCCTGCATGCGTCGGTGTGGATCATTTTGCCCTTGGGGGCGTTGGTGGCCGCCATTTTCGGTATTTTGCTCGGCGCCCCCACGCTGCGTTTGAGGGGCGATTACCTCGCCATCGTGACCCTGGGGTTTGGCGAAATCATTCGCCTGTTTTTAAACAATCTGAACGCCCCCGTGAACATCACCAACGGGCCGCAGGGCATCAACATGATTGAGCCGGTTGAAATCGGAAGCGTTCGTTTTGCCCGCACGGTGGAGCTGTTTGGTTTTGACGTGCCCTCTCTACATCTCTACTACTATTTGTTTTTGGGGCTTACCCTGCTCATCATTGTGATTTGTATGCGCTTGCAGTACAGCCGCGTGGGGCGTGCGTGGGCAGCCATACGCGATGACGAAATTGCCGCAAAATCCATGGGCATCAATACCCGCAACATGAAGCTTTTGGCCTTTGCCTTGGGCGCGTCGTTTGGAGGCGTGGCTGGTGCCATGTTCTCTGCATTTCAAGGTTTTATCAGTCCAGAATCGTTCGGCCTGATGGAATCCATCATTGTGCTTTGCATGGTGGTTCTGGGTGGTATGGGCCACATTCCTGGTGTGGTGCTGGGGGCCTTGCTGCTGGCGGGCTTTCCGGAATTTTTACGCGAACTGGTCACGCCACTACAAGAAATGTTGTTTGGCAAAGTCATTCTGGATGCCGAAATTTTGCGATCACTGCTTTATGGGCTCACCATGATTCTGGTGATGTTGTACCGCCCGCGTGGCCTGTGGCCAGAGCGCAAGGGCAGTGAACACCTGCCCGCCCATGTGGAGAGCAAAGCATGAGCATGGCATCAAGTGCTGCCTTGCTGCAGGTGTCTGGTTTGTGCAAACGCTTTGGTGGCGTGCAGGCCGTGGACCAGGTGT
>NZ_CAXQZX010000081.1:0-61065 GCF_964228395.1 Limnobacter sp. | reverse complement strand
GTTCGGGGTGAATGTAAAAGGGTTGTTTGCGAAGGCTGCTGCCTTCGGGCGGTGTTTGCCATTCGTAGTAGCCGCTGGCGGGGATGAGGCACCTAAACTTTTTGAACGCGGTGCGGAAAGACGGCTTCTCATGCACAGTTTCGCCACGCGCGTTGTTCAGTTTTGCGCTGATGGTTTTGTCTTTGGCCCAGCGTGGGATAAGCCCCCACAGGTGGTTAAGAATCACGCGCTCGCCTTCGCGATTGATGCGCACCACAGGCACTGGGGTGGTGGGGGCAATGTTGTAGCTGTTTTTAAACAGGCCCTCGTCTTCGGTGTAGCGCGCATCAAAATACGCCGTTAATCGCGACACCGGGCCTTCAAGCACATATCGGCCGCACATGGTGTTCAGCCCGCTTGCACGGCGCGGTAGCAGTCCACAAACTTCGGCGGCTGCCTTTTGGGTCGGCCGGTTTTCATGTCGATGCACACCCACTGCGTGTGCCCTTGCATCACTGTGGCCAGGTCGCTTTCACGCACAAATTGGTATTGGCGAACCATGTCAGCTTTGCCGTCGTTTTGGCTAATCCAGGTGCCCAGCCACAGGGTGTCGCCCTGGTAGGTGGGCTGTTTGTACAGCATGTGGTGTTGGCGTGCCACACACCCGTACCCCAGCGCCACATAGTCTTCAAAGGTTAGGCCCAGGTGCCTGGAATGCAGCGCGGCCACGGCTTGCATCCAGGCCAGGTAAATGGTGTTGTTGGTGTGGCCAAACTCATCCAGGTGGGCGGGCTGCACGGTGAGCTTTCCAACAAACTGGGGCAGGTGGTCCCATGGGGCGTGGGCTGTGGACTCAACGGGCACAGCCTCCAACTCGCTGGTTTGAAAAATGTGGGCGCTTGTCATGTTCTGTCTACTCAATTGGTGCGCTCCTCTGGATTTTTTTCAGCGTGACCCAATGACCACCACCGTCTTTGCGTGTGCTCAGCTCCGGGTAGGTTTGCACCATCTCCAGAAAGCCCGAGTGGCCATATTTTTTGGGTGTGGTGTTGTCGCAGTCCACCAGCACGGTCACGCGATTTTCTAGTCCATTGGGTTCCATGCTTGTGCTTATCCGCCGTAAAACTCAAACACTAACACGTGCATGCCTTCGGCATTGAGCAATTGGATACTCGCATCGCTTAGGCCAAGACTCAGGGCAAGTTGGTTCAGGTGTGTTCGTTCAAAGAGAGTTTCTTGGGGAATGGCCAAAAGAGCATTTTGCACTTGCTTGCTGTGAGCTTCGGGGAACAGAAGGTTGGGTAGGACACTTAACACTTTTTTCAGATGCGATGGGTTAATTTCTGGGCCTAGCAGAACCGTTATTTTTGCGCCATGGTGTACGCAAGCAAAAAGCTCAAGATAAAACCCACCGATCTTGTTCAGACTCCCACTGTAATCTTTCTTGCGCTTGATTTCTGTGAATCCACTGACATATTTTGAGGTTTTGAAACTGCGTAGATTCACACCGCTGTTTTCAAAGGTGCAGGGCAATGTGGGTTCAGCCAATGCGTGTGTGGTCAGAAACAGAACAGAAATTGCGACTGTTTTAATCCATCTTGTATTCATCATGATTTGTTTGGCTGAGGGATTTCCAAATGGTATGCGGGGTCCAGCGGGGGTGCGATATATTTTGATACCTTGCTGCTTGACTTAATTGCCTCCAAAAATCGGGGTCTTGAGCCGGGCTGGATACTGGAGGGTGCAATATCAACAACATTCAGCTTGTTAATATCTGCGATGTGGTTTGATACCTTGGATGGGTCAAGGGTGATGATTTTTGCCTGCATCTTAGAGATGATGAATTGCCGGGGGTGATTCTTCCCCTTGTACTTGAGATATTCATCAATCACCATATCGCCGTATTTGTTATATAGCAATTTCTGTTGATCTGGGCCAAAGCGTTCGATGTTTTCATACATGATTCTCGCTTGATCTGCTGGTGTGCGTGCAGTGCTGGTGATCAATATCGAGGGTACCTCAGCACTGCGCATAATCTCTAACAAAACAGCTTTCGTATATTCGGAAACATATTGAAGATCTTTTGAAACATTGAGAAACTGGATTGTCGCCATATAAAGCCATCAACGCGTGGATGAAGGCAACAAGCTAGCAAAAATACAAGTAGGGTGAGAATAGGCAAATCCGTTCAGTTTTTCCCGCCCACCTATTTATCAAAATTCACTTTACCGTCCCATGCATTACAAACCCCCCACACTGACCGAGGCCGATGTTGAGTTTTTTGCCATCCGCGCCCAGGGTGCGGGCGGGCAACATGTGAACAAGGTGTCTAGCGCGGTGCATTTGCGCTTTGATGTTCGGCAATCGGTGTTGCCCGAAGAAGTGCAAGCCAAATTGTTGGCGCTGAAAGACCGGCGTGTGAACAGCGACGGGGTGATTGTGATTAAGGCGCAAAACTCCCGCAGCCAGCATGCCAACCGGGCCGAGGCCTTGGCACGATTAAACCAATTGGTGGCCGAGGTGGCCAAGCCTGTGAGGGTGCGCAAGCCCACACGACCCACCTTGGGCTCGGTTAAGCGGCGCTTGGAAGGCAAGGCCCAGCGCTCGCAGGTGAAGGCCATGCGCGGCAAGGTGGGTGAGCTTTAGCCGCTGCTTGGCTGTGTTAAGGTGTAACCACCGTTATATTTTTAGTGAGTGTGCACATGAACCAGACCACCAACAGCCACAGCATTGTGATTGGCTACATTCTCTGGATTTTGGGATTCATGGGAG
This sequence comes from Limnobacter sp., assembly GCF_964228395.1. Taxonomy (GTDB): domain Bacteria; phylum Pseudomonadota; class Gammaproteobacteria; order Burkholderiales; family Burkholderiaceae_B; genus Limnobacter. The sequence continues at coordinate 58,314 of NZ_CAXQZX010000081.1, read as the reverse complement.
CGCACCGTTTTTATTACGGCCGACCCATCTCGGGCATCATCTGGTTTTTTACAGCGGGACTGTTTTTAATTGGCTGGATTGTCGATCTTTTTTTAATTCCGGGCATGGACAAAAGCGCAGACCGCCGCTTTTTAACCGGGCCAATCAACTACAACGTGGCTTGGGTGTTGCTCACGTTCTTGGGTATTTTTGGCGTGCACCGGTTTTACCAACGCAAATGGATCACGGGCTTGCTGTATTTGCTGACCGTGGGCCTGTTTGGCGTGGGCATTATTTACGACTGGTGCACGCTGAACGATCAAATTGACGAGTTGCATCGGGATGCGGCGTTGGCCTAAAACAGGGGCTAGGGCCCCTGCCTTGGGGGCTTATTTCACTGTCCCAAAATGCCGAACGGTGTCGCGTATAAAACCGTCAAACAACACTTTTTTGGCAGCGGGGCTGGCCAGCTTTAGGGGCAGGCCCAAACCTTTGCGGGGGGTCATGGCAAACTTCCACACAAAGATGCAGCCCTGTTCGTGCGGCGTTACTTCATAGAGCTCCGCAAATTGTTTGAATGCCGGGGAGTTGGCCTTTTCAACATAAAAGGCGTGGCGGCGTTGCTCTTCGTCCCATTCAAAAAATCGCTCTTTCAAGCGAATCAAACCCAAGCTGGCATTCATGTCGCGAGTGGTGCCCACGCCAAAGGGGCGTTTGCTGGTGTAGCGGCCATTCAAGGCGGTGCACCACAACAACGGCTTGTTGGCGGTTAGGCCTTCCCACACTTCGTCGGCGCTGGCGTCGAGGTGCATGGTGTATTCAAAGCGGATGGGGGCGGTGTTGAAATACGATTCGTCGTTGACCTTGTCGAGGTCGAACCAGATGGGCATGGTTTGTCTCCTGTGTTTTCATGATTGTAATCAATCACGAGGCGCCGCCCGCAGCAGGCCCTGCGGCACCTTCAAACCATTTTTTGCAACTGCGCGTGAAGCCGCTTCGGTGCGTTCCCAAAACTGCACATAACCCAGTGCTGAGCCATACAAATCGGCCAACAGTTCAGGTGGTGCTTCCAGTTGCAGTTCGGCAATGCTGTCGGCGGCCATGCCGTAGTGAGCGTTGCCGTCGATGTCCACGTGCCAGGTGCGGCCCTGGCCATTGGGCGCTTTGCTGCCGGGCTGGTCGAAGGCCAGTGGTTGGGCCTTGGCAAAGGCGGCTTGTTGATCAAAACCTTGGCCTTTGAACAGGGTGAAGGGGTAATTGATTTCTTTGCCGGGCTCAATGGTGGCTCGCGGTGCGGCTTGCGGCGACAGGCCGTTGGTGTCGCTGCCAAAACCCATCACAAAGGGGTGGGGGCTGCCGCTGTTGCGCCACGCGGCACGCAAAATTTTCCATAGTTTTATAAAGTCGGCGGTGTCGTTGTAGGTGGGGTACACCAAGCCACCCGTGGCAAAAATGCGTTTGGCTTGGGTGAGCGACAGGCCGCTGAAGCCGTGGCCCGATATGGTGGGGTAGTTGGGGCTTTGCGCGGCCGACAAGTCGAGCAACTGGTTTTTGAGCGTGTAGCCCAGGTGGTCGATTTCAAAATTGAAACCCAGTTCCATCACCTTGCCAAAGGTGTACAGGCCGATGGGGGTGAGGGTGCGGGCATTGCATTGGGGGCCAGCCGGGTAGCAGGCGGTGGTGCCGCCGGGGCGGCCACCACGCCCCGTGTATTGGCAGGCGGGTGGTGGCGGGCCAAGGTTGGTCATCTCGGCCCCAAGGGCAGGGAACACGGTGCCCACCTCGGGGTCGTCGATGCTGGGGCAGGTGTGGGTGGTCCAAAATTCGCCGGTGGGCAGGCCATTGGGTTCCAGCGCGGCCAGGGCGGGGGCTTGTGCGCCACTGCCTGCACCCATGCCCAGGTTTTTGGTGATGGTGTCCACGCCACCAGAGTTTTCTCGGGTGCCCAGGTTAAGCACCAGGCCTTCAAAAATGTCGCTGCCACCAAAGGCGTTGTCAAATTCGTGGATGGTAAACAGGTTGCTCACGCCCAAGGCCTTCAGCTCTTGCAGTTGCGTGAGGATTTCGTGCGGCGCGCCGGTTTCGGTCATGGCGCAACCGTAAAACTGGCCGGTGGGCCCGCCCGTGGTTTCTTCAAAGCCCTCTTGCCGGTTGGCTGGGTTGTAATGCACGGTGCAGTTCAGCAGGTTAGAAATTTCAACCCCCAGCAGCACGGCCAGCTTGCCTTGGGCAATCACCTCGCGCGCTTGCGCGGGTGTGGTCACAATGCGCCACCACCCCTGGCCGGGGCCACCGTATTGGGCGTCGATATAATCTTGCATGGCCCATGCCACATTAATTTGTTGGCGGGCGCTTTGCATTTCGTTGCAGTCGCGCGTGGGTTGCCCTGCCACATTGCGTTGAATTTCGCACAGGGTTTGGTTGTCCACGGCAAAGTTCACCGTGAGGCGAAGGCCGGCTTTCCAGGCGCGTTCAATCCATTTCCAGTAAGTGGCTTCGTGGGTGGTGGCTGTGCGCGAGGGCCAGTCGGTAAACAGCGGCCAGCCCTGGGTGCTGTGGCCATCCACATCGCCGGTGAACAGGCTGCCCACCACATCGCGCTGCCCTGTGGGGCCGTGGTCGCGGTCGCAGTCGTGCAGTGCATGCACCACGCCAAATTTGTGGAAAGGTGTGCCGGGTTTTGCGCCACCCAAAAATGTGGTGGAGGTGGCGTGCAGGTGGGTGTCTGCAAAACCCGCCAGGGCCGGGCCGGCAAAGGTGTCGCCTTCCACATTGCTTTGTGCTTCGGGGAATGTGGCACATGCCGTGCCACTGCTTGGGCGCAGGCGGAACGCACTGGGCTGGGTGCCCATGGTGAGTTGCCCTTGTGGGCCCACGCTTAAAAACTGGCCGTTGCTGTTGGCAAGCACCACTCGCTCGCCCCTCACCAAGGGGTCTTTAAAGCGTCGGTAGGCATCGATGGCTTGTGGCGTGGCAGGCTGCCCCGCCGCAGGCAGCGCGGGGTAGACGGTGCTGTCGCCTTCTACTTTAAGCGTCCACAACGCCAATGGGTCGGCATTGGCCAAGGGGGTGGTGCCCACGTTGTTGGTGCTGGTCAGCAGTTGTTCATCGGGCGTGTACAGCAGGTATTCGCCCAGGGCCGAAGGTTTAAAAAACAGGGGGCTGCCTTGCGAGGTGTTGTCGGCGGTGGCTTGCCAGCGACCATTGTTGTTGAGCACTGCTTTACCGCTTTGTGCATGCTCAAGCACCATGCATTGGTTGGCCGGCGCATAGCGGGTGTTGGCCAGGCGGCTTTGCTGCGCGTCTACCCGGCCTGTGCTGCCGCTGCTGTTGCTGCCCCCGCCACCGCCCAAACAGGCGGCCAAGGCGCCTGTGGCCAATGCAGCCAGCGTGGCCCATGTGAGGCGTTGATAAAAATGGGGTGAGGCTGGGCTTGGCATGGTGGCGGCATTTGTTTACAGGGTGTAAGTAATACCGCCAGTGCCAGCGTTTAGATTTTTTGGGTTAGCGCACGGCTGGTTTGAGTGAGTCTTTCTTTCATCATCTGTGCCATCGAGTGCTCTAGCAAGTGTTGTGTGGCTTCAAAACCCGCTTTCACTCTGTCCACAAAGCTGTGCAGGTGTTTTAGAGCGTGGGCGTTGCTTTCGAAGCCAAATTGCAGGGCATGTTGTAACAGGTTGTTTGCGGAAATTTGTGAACTGTTCAAACTGAGGCCCATGGCTAGGTGTGTTGGTGTGGTGTCGGGGTTTGGCACCACATCAAAGGCTGGGGCAAGGCGCCAGCGGTGGGCCTCTGGGTCGTAAATTGCGGCGTGGTTGCGCGGGTGGTCGTCGTCGTTGCCGCAAAGCGCATTGAATACCATTCGCTCAAACAACTCTATGCCATCTTCGGCGGGTGCGCCAATCAACCTCAATTGACCGGCCAAGCGCGGGTAGCTGGGCACTGCTGGAGGAATGGTGCCGCCCGGAAACTCCACCTGTAGCAAGCTGGCAGCGCTAATGCAAAGCGTTCTTCGGGATTTGTGGCGGTCGAATCGAAGCACCCGGACCGCAGCATGCCCATCCCCGGGTTCGTGATAAACCGTTTTTGCAAACCGCATGCCACATTCAAGCCCCCAACTTTGAGCAAAGTGCTCGAGCATGGGGATGTTGGCGGTGTCGTTGGCGACCAAGGGTTTGACTAGCCAGTACTGCCCATGATGGTCTTGTACAGTGGCTTTGGGGCGGGCTCCGCCCAGGCTGGGTGTTTGCTGCAGGCGCGCTCGCAGTGCTGGGTCCACTGCCGGTTTGCGTGCTGCCATGGCCTGCAATTCAATGACCACCGCTTGTAACTTGGGCAATTTTGGGGTGGCAAGTGCGGCGATGCTGGGCTTGGCGGTGCTACCTACGGCCAAAGCACCCCAGCGGTCTGCGTTGCTGGCGGCTTTGAGGTAAGCCAGCATCGGCGCGTTGGAGGGCAAGCCATGCAATTTGCGCAGCACCGCCTGGCCCCAGGCGTCGGGGCAAGCATCTCGCAGCACATCGTGCAGGCCTTGGTAGCGGTTGCAGGTGTACACATGCCCCGGCGCTTGTTGACGCGCCAGGTTGATTGGGTCGATGGCCCATGGGTGGCCCGCTGCCTCGTAGCTTGGAGCGTATTTGAAGCGCCCCGTTGCATTCTCCCTGTCTTTCCAATAGGCGCCCACGGTGAGCCAAGTGTCAGTGCTTGGCACTTGCATGTACACGTATAGCGGGCGGCGGCCCTCGGTGCTAGAAATAGCCAAGGTCATCCCCCGATTCTTGGCGACTTGGCCGTGTTCGTTGCTTGGAAGGTGCTTGCCATAACTCGGGTGGAAGAGCCGGTGTGGCGGTGGATTGCAGGCCCAAGGCAAATAGGGCGCTTAGGTAACTGCCCACTGCAACGGCGGGGTCGCCTTTTTCAATGCGGCTAAGGGTGGGCAGCGAAACCCCCACCCTCGACGCAAGTTGGGCAGTTGTGAGCCTTTGCAGCAGCCTGTGCGCCCGTACGGCCTGCCCCCAGGTCATGATCAGATCGTGTACCCCGGCCGGTACGGCCATGGCGGGCATGGATTTTTTTGGCATTGATATACCTCATAGATTTGTTTTTATAGCATATAAAACAATATCTATGATAGTCAAATGAGCTGCGTCAGCCCAAAGCCCTGGCTATAAAGTCCCTGGGTACGGTGGGCCGTGGCACTTTGTGTTCAAACCAACTGCGCACGTTCTGCTCCAGGCCGATGCCGTGCATGTAGTTGTACAGGGCCTTGTTGAGCGCCACGCCCAAGGTGTCGTGGTCCACGCCAGTGGGGTCGTAAAAGCCCACGTCGTTTTTGGCAAAATTGCCTGGTGGCATGGGCAGCAACTCCACGCCATACTCTTGCGGGTTTTTGCCCACCGGCGAATGCACGGTGCAGGCAAAGCGGTGGAAGTAACCGCTTTGTATGCAGCCAGCTTCAAACAGCTGGCGCACGTATTCAAGGGCGTCCACGGTGTCTTGCACGGTTTGGGTGGGAAAGCCATACATGAGGTAGGCATGCACCAGCACGCCAGCGTCGGCAAAACCTTTGGTGACGCGCGCCACTTGCTCCACCGACACGCCCTTTTTCATGAGTTGGAGCAAGCGGTCGGAGGCCACTTCCAGCCCGCCGCTGATGGCAATGCAGCCGCTTTGGGCCAGCAGTTGGCAAAGCTCTGGAGTGAAGGATTTTTCGAACCGGATATTGCCCCACCACGAAATGGACATGTTGCGCTCAATCAGTTCCATGGCCAGGGCCTTGAGCGCCTTGGGCGGGGCGGCTTCGTCCACAAAGTGAAAACCTGTTTGCCCGGTTTCGTTGACAATGGCTTCAATGCGGTCGACCAGCACTTTGGCGGTGGTGCCTTCGTAACGGGCAATGTAGTCCAGGCTGACATCGCAGAAGCTGCATTTTTTCCAGTAACAGCCGTGCGCCACGGTCAGCTTGTTCCAGCGCCCATCGCTCCACAGGCGGTGCATGGGGTTGAGCATGTCCAGCACGCTGAGGTAGTCGTTCAGGGGCAGGCCGTCCCAAGTGGGGGTGCCCACTTCGCCAAAGGGCACATCGGGCTCTTGCCAGTTGTTGTATTGCACCTGGCCCTTCGCGTTGCGCGTAAAGCAGCGCACCAAGCGCTGCACGCTGCGTTTGCCTTGCAGGTGTTCGATCAATGCCAGCAGGGGGCGCTCGCCAGCGTCCAGGGTAATGAAATCGACAAAATCAAAAATGCGGGGCTCGCCCAACTCGCGCAGCTCGGTGTTGGCGTAGCCGCCGCCCAAGCCAATACGCACCTCGGGGTGGTGGGCCTTGATGGTTTGGCCCATGCGCAGGGCTGCATACACTGCGCCCGGAAAGGGCACCGACAACAACACCAAATTGGGTTGGTGGGTTTGTATGGCTTGCAGGGTGAGGTCGGTGTAAATGTCGTCGACCAGCGTGTGTGGTTCTGCCAATGCGTTGGCAAGGGGGTCGAAGGTGGGCTGGCTGCCCGCCAGTTGCTCGGCGTAGCGCACAAATTCGAACCGGGGGTCGATGGCGTCTTTAACCACATCGGCCAGGTCGTTGAGGTACAGGGTGGCCAGGTGGCGGGCCCGGTCTTGCAGGCCAAGCGTGCCAAAGGCCCAGGCCAGCGGGTCGCCGCCTTCCTCGTCCACGTACACGGCCAGGGACTCAAAGCGCGGGCCCTCGGGCAGGTAGTTGCGGCTGTTGATGCGGTGGGCCAGGGTGGGGTCTTTGCCTTGCAAAAACCGCAAGGTGGGTTCAATGGTGGCTTGGTAGCGTTCAAACTGATCCATGAACAGCGCCACCCGCTCGGTGACCTCCTCGTGCTGTTCAATTTCATCGGCCATGGCATTGAGGCCCGCGCTGGAAAACAGGGTAAGCACCAGTTGCAGTGCAATGTCGGCCTGCACGGCGTGTACGCCATGCTGGCGCAAAAACCCGGTGAGGTAGGCGGTGCTGGGGTATGGCGTGTTGAGCTGCGTCATCGGCGGGATGAGCGACAGCACGCGAAAGGCGTTGGTTTGCATGGCGGGATTATCGGGCAGATTGGCGGTTTCTACCAGATGCGTTTCACGTGTTTGTACAGTTGAACACAACAGCGTGGTGCTTTAACTAAAGAATTTTTTGAATTCTTTGCTGGCTGTTTTTTTGGCTTTGATTTTTTGCAGGCGTTCGCCTTTGTCTTTGTCGCTGGCCCAAATGACCTCTGGGAAGAGCAGGGTGCGAAGCAAGCCGATGAGCATCCACAGGTAAGAGCCCGAGAACAAGAGGGCGCACAGCATGCTGACCCATTCAAAGGAATGGTGCACAAATTTAATGCCCCACCAGCTCATGACGTCGACCAGGCAGGCCACCAGCCCAATGGGGAACACCCACTGGTACAGGCGGATGTGGTTGAACTGCATGGAAAACGGGATGCCCACAATAAAGAATGCGGTGGTGAAGCCAAACAGGTGGGCGTGGGTCATCACGATGAGCTTGGCCGTGGACATGCTGGCAATGTACTGGGCCGAGTTGTCGAAAAACTGCATTTGGTAGGCAATTTGCGAAGCACCAAACGCAAAGGCCACACCAAACAGCACCACGGCCAGGGCCATGCCCCGTTTGGCGGCGGGCGGGAAGTTGCGCAGGTTGATGTCTACCGTGTGCTTTTCAAAGGGGATGAGCCACTTGGTGATGTAAAGCAGCAGCACGCCAAACAGCACCAGGGCCACGGGCCCGCCCACGCTGATCCACAGGGGCGCCTCGGGTGGCAGCACCACCACGGCCTCTGCGCTCACGGGGGCGTCGCTAAAAAAATTAAAGTCGTCTTGGGCGGGGGCTTGCTCTTGCATGATCGGTGGCCTGGGCGGTGGGGCGTTTAGGCGTTCTTAAGCCGCACATACACCAGGGTGCCCGCTTTTTTAACCGCTTGTGCAATGGCGGCTTGCAGGTCGCTGCCTTGGCCTGGGGGCAGTTTGTCCAAGGCCATGCCTTTGTAGCTGTTGTACAGGCTGGGGTCGCTGGCGGCCTTCACTTGCCGGGTGTTCAGCGGTGCCACTTGGGTGATGTTCAGTTGCCGGTCGGTGGTGAGCAGCAAGAAAAAGGGTTTGCCTTGGTACTCGGCCTGAAACACAATGCCCACGCCCACAGGCTTGCGGTCTTGCAGGGCCACGTACAGGGTGTTGTCGTCGGCTTTGCCCAGGGTGGCGCCCATGCCTTTGGCGCGTTCAATGTCTTGCGGTGTTAAAAATGCATCGCGTGGCAGGTATTCTTTTACGCCGGGGAAAGCACGCTGAATTTCTTTGGGAATGAGGCTGGCGATGTCCAGCCAATCGCCTTTGTTTTGCGGGGTGCTGGTTTTGCTGCCGGGGTTGGATTTTGCGGTGGCTTCGTCGCCGTTGCTGGCACCATCGCCATCGGCGTCTTTGCCGGCGATGGCCGTCAAGCTACCCGGTGTGGAGCCAGCGCTTTTGAATTGTTCACCAAAGGTGTTGAGCTTGGAGCCTCCGCCATCGGTGTGGCAGGCCATGCAGGCGGGTGTGTAGCCGTATTGCTGTTTGTAGTAGTTGGCGTACAGCGGTTGGGCCAGAGCGGTACCGCTGGCGAGCAGGCCGAGCAGGCCAAGCAAAATGGGTTGGGTGCGTGGCATGGTTTTAAAATCCAAACAGGCTGGGCACTTGCTTGCGCATGTCGTCCAGCAATTGCGGGTTGTGTTTTAGCGCTTCTTGCATCATCGCATATTGCTTGGAGTCTTGCGGGGGCATCACGATGTTGTCTTTGTCGGTGCCGACGTAGCGTTGCCAGTCCAGCGCATCACGAATTTCAACTTTCTCCCGGATTTGCGCCAGCACTTCGTCTTCGGTGGCTGCGCCCATGAAGTTCAGTTTTTTGGCAGGGTTGCCGCGGTGACAGCTAAAGCAATAGGTCTCAAACGGTTGCAGGGGCGAGTTGGCGCTAAGTTCCAGGGGCGGCACGCCGCTGAACAAGGGGGGCGACATGTCTTTGGTGTCGGTCCACACATAGCCCACGGGGTTGGCGGCCCCCAGCAGGGCTTGAACGGTTTTGGCGCGTTCAAAGGGGCGTGCGCCCAGCAGGTCGGTGGGCAGGCGGTCTACGGCGCCCATTAGCCTGGGCAGGCTGCCTTGGTGAGCCTGCAGCAGGGTGTCGATGTCGGCCTCGGTCAGCAGGCTGGCCAAGCCGTAAGCGCCATCAATGTGTTGAGCATTCAAAACACGTTTGGGGGCGCGGGGGGTGAGGGGGTCAAGCTCGCGCGGCAGCTTGGGCAATGCGTCAAAGGCTTCCAGGTCTTCGTTGTTTTTTGCACCATCGCCCAGTTCAATGCGCCCGCGGGTCAGTTGGTGCCACCAGCCTTTGAGGCCTTGTTGTTCCAGCACGGGGTTGCGGTTGGGGATGTCGCTTTCGGCCACAGGTATGGTGCGCTGCCCCAGGCTTTGGGTTTGCAGGGTGCGCAGTTGCTCCACCAGCGGGCCTTCTTCTTTAAAGTCGCCCGGCTTGGCTTTGTACTGCAAGGCCAGTTTGAGCATGGTGCGCCGGCAATCGCGGGCGCCATCGCCCAGGGTGGCGGGGTCGCCGCAACCATCCAGCCACAGGTGTTGGGTGCTGGCAAAAAAGTTGCCCACGTCGGTGAGTTCGTCAAAGCGCTCGGGTGCGGCCAGCGGGGCGGTGGTGTCCAGGCCCAGGTATTGGTGGGGGTCCAGCCCGGCGGCTGTGCGTTCGCGAAGCATGGCTTCCGCGGTGCCAGTGGCGGCGTTGGTTTCTTCCCAAGGGCGCTGCGAGAATATGGGTGCACCCCCTTGGTGGCAGGTGAGACAAATGGCGCGGCGGGCATACACCAGTTTGCGCGCGCCCGTTGCGGAATAATCTTGAACCAATTGGAATTCAAAGCGCCCGGCTGCTTCGTTGTAGCTAAGCACTTCAATTTCGTTGGCATTTTCTACAAAGCCCAAAAACAATTGGCCCCGCATGTTCACACCCAAATTGGCTGGGGTGTTGGGGGCCTGAAAGTCCGTGGCCAAGAGCACGCGCGGGCGGGTGTTGTCGCTTTGGCCTTTTAACAGGGAGCGCCCATGCGGCAGCATGACCAGCACGGGTGGCTGGCCTTCGGGGTGCAGTTGGGTGAGTGCTTCGACCAGTTTGGGGAAGGGGTAGGGCACGCCACCCTGTTGGGCGGCGAAGTGGTCAAACAGACTGCGGGTGCCCGCGGGGGGCAGGTCTTCGTCGCTAAGCACGGCGCGGCTTAGGGCCAGGCCTTCGGCTTGAGCCAGGCTGCCCTGGGCCTCTTTGGCCAGCGCAGTGACGCTGGCGCTGCTGTCTTCGCGCTGGCTGAGCCAGGTGCCAGCGGCAGCCACCGCCAGCACCAGGGCCACACCTTTGAACAACCTTGCTTTGCTACCCAACTTGCCTGCTTTGCCGACCATGGCCCGTGCCGCCTCCAGTTACATCAGCTTGAGGAATTCACGCAGGGCGTGTTTGTCCTCTTTGCTTAAGCTCACACCAAACTGGTGACCTTTGTTTTCTACCAAGTCGTCACACTTTTGTGTCACAGGGCGGTGCGGGTCACTGCTGGTGAACTTGCCAATGGGCGTGCCTTTGCTCACGGGCAGCTTGATCAGGCCACCTTGGTCTTCCTGCAAGGCCAACCAGATGTCGGTGTCGGTCTTGGAGATTTTTTGTGGGCGAGAAGGCTTCACCTTGGGGTCGTCGCTCATCATCAGCTCTTCAAAGGCTTGCTCGAAGGCTTTGACGCGCCCAGCCACGGTGACATCGGGTGAACCATCTTTGAGTACAGGCATTTCGCCAATGGCGTTGTTGTGCAGAAAGGGGGCGGTGGCCCACACCGACAACAGGCTGATGTTGCGCAGGTAGCCAGGGCCGCCTTTGATTTCGCGCTCGCCGATCTTCATGCCGCCCAAGCCGGGCACCATTTGGTTCAGCGTGACATCCACTTTGCCTGGGCTCTTGCGCTGCTTGTAGGTCTCAGAGGAGAACTCTTCCCAAATGTGGCCTTCGTTGTGGTTGTCGTGCAGGGCGCGGCACATGTTGGTGCCAATTTCATGGAAAGGCACAGGCTCGTCGTTGCCCAACCAGTCTTGACCAAATACGCCATCTTTGGCGAACTGTTTGGGTCGCAATTTGCCGTCTTTGTCTTTGGCCATGTACTGGGTGACAAACTTCACAGACTCACGCTCTTCTTTGGTGAATTCGTACTGCCAAAAATCTTCTGAACCAAACACATGGCCCTCGTAGAAGCGCTCCAGCGCAGCCTTGTCACGGCGAATGTTCTCGGGCGCCACCTTGGAGGAGTGGCAGCTTGCACATTCACGCGCAAACACTTTGCGGCCCTGGGGCACTTTGCCCAGGTCGACGTACTTCAGGCCCGGGGTGTTGTCCACCTCGGCCGACTTGCCCAGGTAGGTGGGGCCGCCGGTGATCAGGAAGGCCGCCAGGTCGTGCATTTTGGCGTCGGCGTAGTTCCAGGGTTCGCACTCGGCTGCGCACTGCTTGATGCTGAAGGGGCTTTGCTTTGAACGCTCGCCAAACAGCTTGCCCGGGGTGGGGAAGTTGGGGGTCCAGCATTCTTCGGTGCACATGCCGATGTTGACGTACACGCGGATCAGGGCCAGGCGGTCGCCCACCGAGTCTTCGCCACCTTTCAACACGTTTTGGGTGAGGCCTTTTTTGATTTCGCCGGTCACGGGGTCTTTCATCACGTGTTCAAACACGCGACGGTTTTGAAAGTCCATGATGTTGTTTTGTGTGCCGGGGTTGTTCTGGAAGTCGTTGGCCACCAACGAGGTGTCGATGGTGCCTGGGCGGCCCGCTTTCAACACTTGGCGCACCACGGCGTCGTGGTCGGTGCCCTGGAAGAACATCAAGGGCTGAACAATGTGCTGGTTGCCGATGGTGGCAGACAGGTTTTCCCAGCGGGGTTTGTTGGGGTCTTTGGGTGGGTTGGTGGGGTCAAAGCCCACGTGGCACTGCACGCAGGGGTGGCCCACCACGTAGCGCAGGTTTTTCTCCAGCTCGCCCTTGGTGTAGGGGCTGGTTTTGGGGTCAAACACCACTTTGCCGGTTTTTTCATCTTTGGTGGGGTCGGCGTAGTACTTGCGGTAACCCAACACGCCACTGCTGTGCGGGTCGGGGCATTTGTCCCAGTAGTTGGTGCTGGCATCGCCCTCGGTGCAATCCGGGTCGTTGATCAGACCGTATTTTGTAAAGCGGTGCTTGCGTTCGCGGGTGTCCAGCCAGGGGTAGAAAATTTTGTCCTGTCCGCCAGCCACGCGTGCAAAGTGCAGGTAAGGCTCGTCCTGGTTGCCAAAGGTGCCTTTGAACCACACGTCGCGGCCGCGGCGCACTTGCTCGCGCAGTTGTTGGGCGCGGGCGGGGTCTTTGGCCTCCACGTCTTTAAACAGAGTGTTTACATAACGGCAGCCTTCCGCATCGTAGCCCGTGGGTTGGGGCTGGTTGCAAGGGGGGGGCGGCAGTTGGGGAATGGGCTCGTATTTCCAGGTGATGGGGCCTTGAAATTCGTGGGTCTTGGGGCTGGTGCCAGGGTTCCACACCTTTTTAGCGGCCAGGGTGGCGTAGAAGTTTTTCTCGTACCACTCCTTGTTGGCATTTAACTGCGGTGTGCCGTTGTACACGCCCAGCGGCAAGATATTGCGGTTGGCCAGGTCGTCCAGGCTCACCGAGCGCAGGGTGTGCCGGTAGGGCACTTGGGGCACGGGGTATGCGCCGGGTGTTGGCCAGTATTCGTTGCTGACGTCCACCAGGCCGGTTTTTTTCTCGATCTTGGGAGGTGGGGTTTTGGTTTGCGTGCTTTGCGCGTGGGCGCCATGGGCCAACACAAGGGCGGCCAGCAAGGTGAGGGGCAGACGCATTGGGGCTGTCTCCGAGCGGTTGTTGTAATAAAAATAGAAAATGGGGTACTGCCTTACTGCTCTTTGCGAGTCTATGCGTTGGGCGGCTGGCTGGCAAGAATGTAAAAAACCCTACAAATGCCGGTTTTTGAATAACTTTTCGCAGAAATAACAGAATTATTTGGTGTGTGAAACTGGTGGGGCTGGGTTTTCAGAATGCGGTTTTGTACTGTGAAATCATTCGTTTAATGTTACCGTCGGGTAACGGAACGAGCGGACCGTGACATTGGTCAATGTAAATAAAATGCTGGAAAATCAAGGTGTTAACAAACGTTTCGATTAGACGCTCTATTTGGTCAAGTGGGGTGTTTGAGTGATGACGATTGGCAGATTGCCCGGCTTAATTGTTCCGTGCTGTTAAGCAATGCTTCCAATAAAGAAGATTCAATCTCGGTTATTCCCTCGTATTCCGCCATGTTTCTCTTTTGATGGGCCATGGCGAATATCCGCCACGATGCAGGGGGAAGACCCGCGGTTAACTCGAGCAATTGAAAGACTAGGTAACGGTTTTCTGAGCGGTGGCCGGTTTTCCGCAGCGCTGCCAGCGCCAAGGCATGGGCAGCGTTGTAAGCCAAGTCAAAGCGGCTGTCGATAGAGAGGGTCAGGTTGCTGGCGTCTTTGAGCTTGCGCTGGGCTGCGCGGGTTAGTCCGTCAAATTCAGCCTGAATGAAGGGCTCTGCCTTGATTTGACCGATTTTCAGCAGGTTCTCAAAGGTTTGCTTGTTTGTGCTCATTCAGTTGGCCAATGAGTGGAATGACAGGGCCAGCCAGCACTCGGCGAAGAAATTCCCCGGCTTGTTTTTGTTTGAACTCGTGACTTCTGTAAAGCGTTGCTTGAATTTGCTTGCCCAATTGCGCCTCTGCAGGCATCAGAGTTTGAAGTAAATCGGGGAGTTCTAGCTCGTCGCTGATGATCATGAGGTCAATGTCGCTTTGGGCGGTGGCCTCGCCTTTTGCGAAAGACCCATAGATGAAAGCAAGACTTATTGTTGTGGCTTTGGGCGATAAAAAGTTCATCAGGACATCTTTAATGCCGAAGGTTTTAACCACAATGGATCTCAGTTCTTGAAACACATGACAGTCTGCGTTGGCTTGAAAGTGCTTTTGGTTGCCAATGTGTTGAACGCGAACCAGCCCAGCCGTTTCGAGCTTATTCAATTCCCGCTGCACGGCGCCCTTGCCAGCATTGCTATGCCTGACGATCTCGTTGAGGTAAAAAGATCGGTCAGGATTGAGAAATATCAAAGCCAAGACCGTTTGCTGGGTCTTGGAGAACAGACTGTCTGATAGCAAATTCGATGCCATAATGGGTACGATAATACCCGATATGAGTACGAAGTATCAATTTTTTCTTGCGCCGCTCAATTGGTCTAGGCCCACCGCCCCGCCGACTCAAACACCTCACCCCGCGGCCCTTGCACTTGCGCCAGGTTGGCATGGGCCCAGCGCAGGGCTTTGCAAAATTCTTCACTCAGTGGGTTTTCACCGCTGCCGTGGCGCTCAATGTAGTTTTTGGAGGCCACCATGGCGCGTAGTTCGTCCAGAAGGCCTGGGGTGTTGATGTAGCGCACGGTGCCGTTCACATAGTTTTCTACGCTGTCGGCCACGCAGTAGTCTTGCAAATCGAAGGCGGCCAGCACGTCGTAGTCGCTGCGCGAGTGGGGTTCTTGCCCCAGCAAACCAATGCTGGGCAGGCCAAGCACCATGCAGTCGATGGTGCTGGTGGCGTTGCCAAAGGGGAAGGGGCTGAGCGCCAGGTGGTGTTGGTTCAGCCGTGCCAGGTATTGTTGGTAGTTGCTGCGCTTGGCCACGGTGGCGTTGGGGAAGAGGCGCTGTATTTGCCGCTCGGTGGTGAGGTGCGAAATACCCCCCTGGTTGGGGAAGAAGGTAAAGCGCACGGGTTTATCAGCCAGGCGTTCAATTTCCTTGAGTGCGGTCATGAAGCCGATGTTGATTTTCATGAGGTTGCAGGGAATGGCGATGTGCACTTCGTCACTGGGCAGCTGGGCCGGTGGGGGCAGTTGCAGGTCGCGGTGGGCTTCAATCAGGCTGCCAATTTCAGATTCCAGCACCAGCAGGTTTTCGGCCACAATGCCGGGCTGGCCCACGGTGCGGGTGTTGATGAAGGCCAGGTCCATTTCTGTGCTGTGGGTGGTGGCCGGGTGGCCAAAACTCATGACCTGCAAGGGGGCCCAACGCAGGTTGGCCATGCTGATGCCCCAGCTGCGCATGCCCACGCTGGTGAAGTAGGCGATGTCGGGGGTGCATTGGTCGAGCACGCTTTGAACGTTGAGTTCGTCGTGTGCCGGCACTTCCAGGTAGCGGTCAAAGAGGGCGATGGCTTGTTCGTCCACGTCGGCGCGCAGGGCCACCAGCACCAGGTAGTGGTCTTCTTTGAGGCGTTTAATGATGGGCGCGTACCAGCGGTACATGGCGTGGAACGATGAAAAACTCTCGGCCACCACAGCCATCACGGGTTTGTTGTGCACATTGCCTGGCTGCGCAACGCTGCCGGTGGGCTTGACCCTCAGCCCCTTGGCTTTGTGCACGCGCTTGTACCAGGCGTTGAGGTGTTTTTTTATTTCATGTTTGCCCGGGCTTGCGCTGTAGCTGCACAGCATCCACACATTGGCCACCAGCGCACTGTAGGCGTCGTGGGGCTGTAGGGCCTCGTAGGGGTTGTATTGCTCAAGCAAAAACTGCCGGCCCGCTTCGCCAGCCAAGTTGGTGGGCAGGCGGTCCAGCAGCAGGCCGATGGCCAGCAGGGCGGCGGTTTCGCTGTTGTCCAGGCTGAGCTGTACCAGTTCTTCGGCGTCCAGGGTGCTCAGGGTGCTGGCCAGCACGTGGCGGGTTGCTGCCTGGCTTTGTGTGAGGGTTTTGTAAGGGCGCTCTTTGCTTTTGCGAAGTAGAAGCTTTTGCAGGGTTTGCACGCTGCCATACCCTGAAATTTCAAACACCTGTTGAATAAAACGTTTTTGAAGGGTGAGCATCACGATGCTTTTAAAGCTGAGGTTGCTGGAGAGGTCGCTCAGCAGGCGCTGGTAGATGCTGGCCATTCGAGTGCACAACTCGCGGGTGGCCTGGGTGTCCAGTTCAAACAGTTGGCAGTGGGGGCGGCGCTCGCAACGGTCCACCAATTGGCCCATGCTGCGCAGGTGCTCCTCGACGCTGCTGGGCTTGTTGAGCAGGGCATATTCCAGTTCGTGCAAAGGTTGGTCCACCTCGGCATACAGGGCTTGCAGAGCATCGTGGACGCTGGGGCTTGGCTCGGTGATGGCAATGGTGGTCATGGCTTCTCTTTGCACAAAGGGTGGCTGTGCTGTTGCGCGGGCATGCGAAGGGCGTGCAGGTGCGGCAGCAGGCCAGGGGCGGTGTGGGGCAAATGCCCGGCCAGCGCAGTGCGCAAGCGGGGCAGGTTGTAGTAAGGCACGCTGGGGTGCAGGTGGTGTTCGGTGTGGTAGTTCATGTTCCAGTACAAAAACGCCAGCGGCTTGGGCAACAGCAAGGTGCGGGTGTTGTGCCGCAGGTCGCCCGCATTGCGTGGCAAGGCAGCGTGCTGTAGCTTGGCCAGCACGCGGTTGGGCAGGGTGCACACAAAGGCCGCCAAGGTAAGCAACAGCACCCATGGCCAGAACCCCAGCGCAAGCGCAACCAGGGCCAGGGTGGTGTGCAAGGCCACGTGCCAGCGGGCTGTGTGCACCAGTTGGCGGCGGGCTGTGGTACCCACTGCAAAATGCCCTTGGCCAAAGGGGCCGGGCACCCGGTCGCGGGTGTTGTTCCAGTAAATGGTTGCGGCGCGCTTGAAGGCGTCGGTGTCGAACACCGCAAAGCGCCACCAGCGCTCCAGCAAGGGGTAGGGGTCGGGGTTGACCTCATAGTCCACCCCCTGTTGCAAAGTGTGTTGGTGGTGCACGCGGTGGCTGGCCCTAAAGTACACCGGGTTGCTCCAGCTTAAAAACGACACCAGGTGGAAGAGCGCCACGTTCAGCGCACGCGAACTAAACACCGTGTGGTGGGCCAACTCGTGCCCAAGCCCGGCGTACCCCAAAAAACTGAACACCACGCCATAGGCCAGCCAGCAGGCCAGCGCAAGCACAAACCGCCAGCCGCCCAAGGTGTGTTCAGCCCAGGCCGATTGCAGGGCAAACACCACCGCTGTGCCCAGTGCACACAGCAGGCCCAGGTGCAGGGCCAGTCGCCAGGCGCTGGGCCAGTTGCGCCGCTCATTGAGCGCGGCCAGGGTGTGCCGGGGCAGTGGGCTGTTGGCCATGGCTTACAGGGCAGAATCCAGCAAGTGTTTGAAGCGACCATGAAGTTCAAAGGCAATCATGGTGTTGGCCACGTGCACAATGGTGCGGCCCTCAGAATGTTCATCCAGGAAGGTGGTGACCTCATCGTGAATGGTTGAGGCGTAGTCGTGCCACACCACCACGCCATCGGGCTTGAGCATGCGATAGGCGTTTTCGGTGTCGCGCTTCACAATGTTGTAGGCATGGCCGCCATCCACAAACACAAAATCAAACTGGCCTTTGTAGCCACGTGCGTTCACATCCAGGTCAAGGCTGTTCTCCAGCACCTGGGTGACCTTGCCCTGCACGCTGGCGTCGGCCCGCTGTATGCAGCGTGCACCATGGCTTGCAAAGGTGTGGGTCAAGAAGGCGTCGTTGGCATGGCCATCTTTGAGTACATCTTGAGTTTGGTGCGCCGTGTGGCTGGCATAATCTTGTGGCAGGTCGAGTGTCACAATGTGGGCGTTGGGTGGAGTGTTCTCGGCCAAAAGTAAGGTGGTGGCGCCCATGAAGGTGCCAAACTCAAACAGGTTTTGTGCATCGGTCAATTTGACCAGGCTCACCAAGATGCTGCTTTCAAGCAGGGTCATGCCGCCAATGTCTGGGCTGGGCACGTTTACTTTGAAGCTCACATTTTGATGCGGAAAGTGCGTTTCAATCAGTTTGAACAGAACTTTGGGTCGAATGGTGCAAATGCGCTGTTGTTCGATCACGTTGCTCATGGTGGGGTCCAGGGTAAGAAACTGCAATGGGGCGGCCCAGCTGTGCCGATTCCGAAATGGCCTGGCACAGGGCCAGCCCCTCGGCGGCCACGCCCAGGCCAAGGGTGTGGGTGTTCAATTGCCCGGCCCGCATGGCTTGAGCAATGTCGCAGTAGTAGTTGGCAAAGGCCTCTATAAAACCAGCGGGGTGGCCGGCTTTGAAGCGGTTGTAGCGTGCCTCGGTGGTCACACAACTGCTGCTGCTGATGCGGTCGTACACCAGGGTGTTGCCACGCGCATCGGCGGCGCGCAGTTGTTCGGGCTGCTCTTGAACCCATTCCAGGCTGCCCAGTGTGCCCAGCACGCGGATGCGCAAGCCGTTGCGTTGGCCAAGGGCGGCTTTGCCGTACCAGGCGTTCACACGCAGGTTGTCGGTGTAATCAATGATGGCGTCGACTTCGTCGATCAGGCCTTCAGACACGCTGCTGATGGCGCGTTGCCAGGCGTTCACCTGCACGGGGGTTTTGCCGGTGACGTAGTGCACCAGGCTGTGCAGGTGTACAAACAGATCCAGTGATACGCAACTGATCAAGCCGTCTTGCAGGCGCCAGGGCTGAATGGCCTGGGTTTTGTTGGTGTTCTTGAGCCGCATATAGGAGTCTTGCGGCATTTCAATCATGATCTTGAACACCTGCCCCAGTTCGCCCTGTTCAATGCGCTGCTTCATTTCGCGCACGGCGGGGTAGCCTGTGTAATTAAAAATGCAAAACACGTCGGTGCTGTGGGCGGGCACGCGATCCAGAATGGTGTGGCATTCGGCCAGCGTGCTCACCAGGGGTTTGTCCGATATGACCCGCAACCCATGGTCCAGGGCCAGGTGAATATATTCCGCATGCGAAGCAATGGGGGTGGCAATCACCACGGCATCCACATCCAGCGTGGGGTCGTCCAGCATGGTTTCGGGGCGGTTGTACACCCGGTGCGCTGGCAGGCCATAAGCCTGGCCACTTTGGTGGTTAAATTCGGGGTCGCGGCTAAAACAGCCTGCCGTGAGCGCGAATTCGAGGTCCATGCGCATGGCGATTTCGTGCACGCGGCCCACGGCCGAGTTGACGCCACCGCCAATCATGGCGACGCGTATGGGCTTGCTCAGGCTGTTGTGGGGTGATGTGGGCATGGCCGCCTCCCTGTTCGATATTGGAAGCTTAGGCCATGCCAAGGCAAATCAATTGGTCTATGAACCGGTAAAAAACATCACTGTTTCAGACCAACCCTGGGTGTAATGGCGCAGCCTAACCTTGTAGTGGGGGTTCATGGCCAACACGCGCAGGCACACTTCACGGCAGTGGGCGGCATGGTGGTAAACCGAGATGGCCAGTTTGGGTTGGTGTTGTGCAATGTGCCGTTGGCAGCCCTCCAGGGCGTGTAGCTCCCAGCCTTCCAGGTCCATTTTGATGAAGCTCACGGGGCCGGGCACCAGGGCGTCCAGAGTGTCTACGGGGATTTGAATGTCGCCTGCCTGGCCCACGGCACTCGCAGAGCCAGCCCCATCATTGAAATTTAATTGCCCGGCTTGGCTGGACAAGCCCACGGGCAACCAGGTGATGCGTTCGTCGCAACCTGCAAGCCGTTGTTGTGCGGCCTTTAAATTGCTGGGCGAGGGTTCGACAAAATACACCCGGCGGTGCTCGGGGTCGTGTTGCATGAACAGTTCGGTGGTGTCGCCATCAAAGCCGCCAGCGTCCACAAACACTTCGCCTTTCAGGTTCAAAAAGGGTTCAAAGTATTGTTGTGCCAGCCGCACGGTGCGACCCTTCATGTAAATCGGGTTGGCGCTTAGCCGGTAGCACAACATGTCGGTGAGCACGCGCTTGCTTTCGGCGTCTTCCAGTCGGCTGTAAAGGGCGGCCCAGGCCTGGCGGTGTTGGGCAAATTCTTCGCGTTGCTGCAGCACAAACCAGGGCAGGTGCTGGTCGGGCCAGGCGGGGTGGGCAAGCAGGTCGCTGATGTGCAGGCGCTGGGCAATGTTGGCGCGGGTCAGCGCACGGTTGACATTCACCGGGGCGATGGAGGTGGCGCAGTTGATGACCCAGGCATGTTTTGGCACCGCATGCATGGGCAGCACGGGCAAGCCACACCATTGGCTGGGCGCGCCCGGGGAGTCGTCAATCACCCCCTGGAATGGCAGCAGCCGGGCCAGGTGCTGTGCATCGGCGTTGCGGCCCACCAGGTAACGTGGAAGTTGGATGTTGGGGTTGATGAACAGGTCCACCCGCGCATGCATGCGCGGCTCAAGCGCCTGGTCGGCTGCCTGTAAAAATGCATCCACGCTGGGGCTGGGCTGCGTGATGGCTTGTGGCGTGGTGGCTGGTGGGGTGTGGTTCATGGCGCGTTCACCGTAAACAGGGTTCTGGAAATGGCCCGTTCGGCCAGGTGCTTCAGGTTCTCCACGCTGGTGGCGCGGGCAAACAACAGGGCAATTCGGCCCTTGGGTGCAGGGGTCAGCGCCTCGCCGGTGCTGGCCACGGGCACCCAGCGTTCGATCTGCAAGGGCTCATTGAACCGCAGGTGGTGCAGCACCCCGCCCTCGGGCAGGGTGAGGGTGTGGCGAAGCACGTGGGCTGGCTCGGCTTGGGTGGGTTGCGCTTGCACAGCGTTACCCACAAATGGCGCCAGGTATTGGCGCACATAGCCGCGGCCCACACTGAGTTCAATCAATTGGCTGTACAGGTCGCCGGGGCAACGGCGGGTCAGTTCAATGAGCCAACAGCGAGAGCCGTCCCAAATAAACTGGGTGTGCAACAGGCCGTCGCCCAAGGCCAGGTGCTGGGCCAGGCGTTGCAGTTCGGTTTCCAGGCGGGCCAGGGCTTGGGCCGGCAGGTCATGGGGGGCCAGGTGGCTGGTGTCCACGGCATGGGGGTGGGCCACACAGTGCTCCACCACCACATGGGACTGCACAATGCGTTGCCCTGTTAAAAAGGCAGAGTGGCTGTAAAGCTGGCCTTCCACCCAGTCTTCCACCAGGGCTTGGCCTGTGGCGCTGCAGGCTTTGGCGTGGGCAATGGCGTGTTGAACTTCGCTGGGCTTGGGCGTGCTTAACACGGTGATGCCCTGGCCGCTAAACGCATCCACGGGTTTTACAATCATCGGCGTGGTGGGCAGGGCCTCGGTGGGCAAATACACCCGGGGCGATGTCAGGTCGAGTTGCCTGGCGCACTGGCGAAACTTCAGCTTGTCGTTGATGGTCAGGGTGACGTCCAAGGAGTCTACCCCGGCATAGCGGGTGTGGCCTGTGTGCTGGCGGGCCTGGGCGCAGCTTAAATAGGCGCGGTCGTTGCAACCGGGTACCACATGGTCGATGCCCAGTTGGTCTGCCAGGGCCGCCAGGGCGTGCGCATCAGCGTAATTCACGGGGTGGTAATTGGGCTGGGCTTTGGCCAGCGCATCGTGTGGGTTGCCGCCACACAGGTGCACCTCATGCCCTAATTGGAGCAACTCACCCTGCAGGGGACCTGCAGAAAAGTTGGTGTCCACCAACAGCACCTTAGCCACGCGCTGCCTCACGAATCAAATCGCAAATGGTTTCTACATCATGGTCGGCCAGGTTGGGGTAAATCGGCAGGCAAAGCACTTCGCTGGCGGCGCGGTGGGCCATGGGCAGGTTGGCTGGGTTGGCCGAGGGCAAGCCTCGGTACATGGGCATGCTGCTGATGAGCGGGTAAAAGTAGCGGCGCCCGTTCACCCCGTTGGCCTTGAGGTGCTCGTACAGCGCGTCGCGGCTGAGTGCAAAGCCAGGCTTGACGTACACGGCCAGGTAGGCCCCATTCCATTGCAGCTTGCCCGGAATGTGCATCAGTTCAATGCCCGGGATGTCTTCCAGCAGCACCTTGTACATGTGGTAAATGGCCAGGCGGCGGGCCACGGCTGCATCCACATGTTGCAACTGAAGCAGGCCCATCGCGGCGTTGATTTCGCTCATCTTGCCGTTGATGCCCGGGGCCATCACCGTTACTTCGTCGGCAAAACCAAAGTTTTTCAGGTAGTCAATGCGCTGTTTGACCTTGGGGTCTTTGCACACAATGGCACCACCTTCAAAGGTGTTGAACACTTTGGTGGCGTGCAGGCTAAGCACCGACAGGTCGCCTGCGTTGAGCACGCTGCCTTGCTCATTGCGCACGCCAAAGGCATGGGCCGCGTCATAAATCACCTTAAGGCCATACACATCGGCGATTTGCTGGATGCGTTCCATGGCGGCGGGCACGCCATAGCAATGCACGGGCAAAATGGCTGTGGTCTGCGGGGTGATGGCCTCTTCAATGCGGGCTGGGTCCAGGTTTTGAGTGAGGGGATCAATGTCCACAAACACGGGCTGCAGGTTGTTCCACAACAGCGAGTGGCTGGTGCATACAAAAGAATAGGGGGTGGTGATCACCTCGCCCTGAATACGCAGGGCCTTAAGCGCAGTCATGAGGGCCAGGGTGCCGTTGGCGAACAGTGAGATGTAGGGCACACCCAGGTGC
Organism: Limnobacter sp.; assembly: GCF_964228395.1. GTDB lineage: Bacteria > Pseudomonadota > Gammaproteobacteria > Burkholderiales > Burkholderiaceae_B > Limnobacter. Next base: position 35,886 of record NZ_CAXQZX010000081.1, on the reverse strand, counting down.
TTGCACAGCGCCGCTTCAAGCTGCTGGTGAAAAGGCCCGTTGTTGGTGAGGGTTTTGCTTTCCCAGATTTTTTCCAGGTAGGGCAAAAACTCGTTCAAGGGCGGCAGCGAGGGCTGCGTTACAAAAATGTTCTTCAATTCGGTTTGGGTGTCCACGGGAGCTCCCTGCGGCCTGGCTTGCAAGTATTGTGTGGCATGGGCTTGGCCCACCATCGCTTGAACACCCGCGTTTATTCCCGGCATTCAATGATTTAGCCCGGGCTTGTTTGCTATAGTGCGGGCTTGCAAACACGGGGGGCAGGGCATGGCGGTGGCTGGTGTTGGGTGGCTGGAGGCAGTGGTTCTGGGCTTGATTCAGGGCCTGACCGAGTTTTTACCCATTTCATCGAGTGCGCACCTGCGCATCATTGGCCCCATGTTGCCCTCGGGCCTGGACCCCGGTGCAGCTTTTACGGCCATCACCCAACTGGGCACCGAGCTGGCAGTGCTGGTGTACTTCCGCCACGACATTGCCCGCATATTTTTGGCCTGGTGCGCCTCGTTTAAGCGCCATGCGCCTTTTAACCCCGATGCCCGTTTGGGGTGGCTGGTCATCATCGGCACCTTGCCGATTGCGGTGCTGGGCCTGCTGTTTCAGGACCTGATTGAAACCTACCTGCGCAACCTGTACCTCACCGCTGTCATGTTGATTGTGTTTGGCCTTATTTTGGGTTGGGCCGACAAAACCGGCTGCAGGCAGGTGGAGCTAAAGCAAATGAGCTGGCGCGACGGCATTTTGTTTGGCTTTGCGCAGGCCATGGCGCTCATCCCCGGGGTAAGCCGGTCTGGCGGCACCATCACGGCGGGCCTGTTGATGGGCTACACCCGCGAGGCCGCGGCGCGGTATTCGTTTTTGCTGGCGGTGCCAGCGGTGTTTGCCTCGGGCTTTTACCAACTTTACAAAAGTTGGGGCGTACCCGGGCCGGTGAGCCCTGCCAACACGGCCTTGGCCACCTTGGTGGCTTTTGTGGTGGGCTATGGGGTCATTATTTGGTTTTTGAAGCTGGTCAGTACCCGCGGCTATGGCCTGTTTGTGGCGTACCGGGTGGGGTTGGGCGCGCTGGTGTTGGGGCTGTTGGCGGCTGGGGTTTTGCAGCCGCTTTAATTGAGCTTGGCGTATTCAGGTCTGCTTAAGCCCGGGCGGGCCCGCTGAAGCCGCCAGCCATGTAATCAAAAAACAAACGGCGCATGGCCAGGATGGCGGGCTCTTTGTCCCCCAGCGGTTCTAGCGCTGGGTCGTGCAGCAAAATCGAAAAGTCTGCCAGGCCGTGGATGCAATTGTTCACAGCCAGGTAAATTTTAAAACGCAACTCGGTTGGGCTTAAGTGCGGCACGCAGCCCTGCAGGGCGGGCAAAAACAGGTTGCCATAGGGAATAAAAAAATCGGTCAGCACCCGCTGGCCTTTGGCGCCCGACTGCCAGGTCAGCCGGGACATAAACCGAATGCAGGCCTCCCCCACCGGGCCGCTGGCAAACAAGGTCACAAAGGGCTCAAACATCACTTCCACCAAAGCAGGCAATTGCGATGGCTGCGGCAAGATGCCCAGCAATCGCCCGGCCGCCCGTTGCATGTGGGTGTCCAATTGCCCCTGCACAAATTCAACCACCGCTTGCACCAAGGTGTCTTTGTTCTTGAAGTGGTAATGCATCACCGAGCGGTTGCCCTGACCGGCTGCATCCCGAATGTGGCTGAGCCGCACGCCCTCCACCCCGTGGTCCGCAAATGCAAGCAAGGCCGTGCGCAGCAAATGTTCGCGGGTGTCGCTTTGGAGGGCTGTGGCCGGTGCGAGGGTCATGGGGTGTTGTGGGTATTTTACGGATTGTGGGGTTTAATACTTTGGTATTAATGTGGTGGCATTAAAGCATACAAATTGCTGGCTGCACAATTGACCAGCAAAAATTGGAGACAACACCGTGGGCAATTTATGGATAGGCCGCACCGCCTGGGCGGCTGCATTGGCAATGGGGCTGACGGCCTGCGTTGGTGGGGAGCCTGCCGTGCCTGGGTCTTCCGGGGGTGCGGGGGAGTCGGGCAGCAATGCACCGTCGGCCACGCTCACCCAAGAGCGCCTGCAGCAGGCTTTTGCGGGCATGCAAAATGGTCAACCGCCCGTGGGGCTGGGGTGTGGCTGGTTTGCGGCCTCCGATGCCGACAAAGCCAACGTTGCCTTTCCCGATAGCGAGGCCAAGTATTGGGTGGCTGCCGCGCCTGTGACCCCCCAAACCCGGGTGCGTATTGATGGCCGCTATCCCGATGCGCGGTATTTTTCTTTCAATGCTTACGACGCCGCCGCCCGCCCCACCGATGCGCTGGCGGATTTTGAGCTACGACCCAATGCGGGCTCTTCCAATCCCTTTGATGCGGGGCAGCCTCAAGCCAAGGGGGGCAGCTACACTGCTTATTTGCAATATGGCCCATCGCCCACCCAGGACCCAGCGCTTACCCGCGCAGCCAATACTTTTTACACAGGCGAGGTGGGTGCAGGGCCTGCGCAGTTGCCCAATGGCTTGGCCCTGTTCATCTACAGGGTGTATGTGTCGAAGGCGGGTGAGTTTTTTGATGGGGGCGTGGGTTTGCCCACGCTCACGCTAGAGACTGCTGATGGCAGCCGCAGCCTGGGCACCTTGCCCAACTGTGAAGAGCCCCTGCTGCCCAACCTGGGTGGCTTTGCGCCCGCTTTGGGCCTGAATGAACGGCTGTTGGGGCTGGATTACCCCAATGAGTTGGCCCTGCCATTCCCCACCGCCACCTACCCGCCCACCACCGCCAAATTTTTTGGCTTGGGCGATGCGGGTTTGCGCATTGCGGGCAATGTGGTGGGCACGCAGGCGGCCAATCAGCAATTGGGCGGTCGCTTCGATTCTGGCTCAGGCGGTTTTTTAAGCAATATTCACAACGCCTACACCACCACAGGTTTTTCCCGCCGATACGGCAGCTTGGCCCTGGTGCGCGCCAAGGCCCCCAGCTTCAAAGGCCAGGCCGAAGTGGGTGAAGGCCAAGAGGGTTTGCGCTATTGGTCTTTGTGTGGCAACGAATTTGCCACCCAGCGCTACACCGACTGCGCGGCCGACTATCGGGTGCCCTTGGATGCCAACGGGTACTTTACGGTGGTGATTTCGGACCCTGCCGACCGGCCCGCCAATGCCACTGCGGCCAACGGGTTTTTGTGGTTGCCTTGGGGGCCGTACCCCGACCACCTGCTGTTGTACCGCCACATGCTGAACAACCCGGCATTTAAAGAGGCCATCCAGAATGTAGAGTATGGCCAGCCTTTGGCCGAGGTGATGGGCGAGTTTGCCCCCGTGGGCAGTTATTGCCGGCCCGCCGTGTTTGTGCAGAGCAATCAGCCGGCGCAAACCTTCGCCCTGTGCGCCAAAGACCAGGCCGACAACCCTCCCGCCCAAGTGGCCGGGCGATAATGCAACTTAAACTTGCATCGAATTTGCTCTGCGGGCAGTATCAGTTTTTGAATTGCAGTGCGTTATATCCATTACAACAACCATAACAACCAAACCATCATGAGGAGACTTTTCATGGCAGTTGCAGGCAAGCAGTTCAATTGGCGCTACGGGGTATTGGCCCTGGTTTCTGGCGCTGCGCTCTCGTTTGGGGTGTCGGCCCAGGCCAACGACCTTTCCGAACTGGGCAAATCACTGACCCCCATTGGGGCAGAAAGAAAGGGCAATGCAGCAGGCACCATTCCCGAATGGACCGGCGGCTTGGTCACCCCACCCAAGGGTTTTGACCCCGACAAAACCGGCTACGTCGACCCTTTTGCTGACGAAAAGCCATTGTTTACCATCACCGCGGCCAATATGGCGCAGTACCAGGCCAACTTGACGGCTGGGCAGATGGAAATGATGAAGCGCTACCCCAGCTACAAAATGAATGTGTACCCCACACACCGCACAGCCGGTTACCGGCAGTCGGTGTATGACGCGGCCAAGGCCGAAGCCCCCGGTGTGAAGCTGGTGGAGGGTGGCAACGGGGTGGTGGGCATTAAAAAGTCGAATGTGCCATTCCCAGTGCCCAAGAGCGGGATCGAGGTGATTTGGAACCACAACTTCCGTGACCTGGGCGGCTCGTTTACCCGTTACTCGGCCGACTTCCCCGTGCAGTCTGATGGTTCGTTCACCGCGGGCAAACGGGTTGAAACCGTGTCTTTGGCCTCTTACATGGACAACCCCGAGCCCAACCGCATTTTGTACTTCATGAACCAAATCACAGCGCCTGCCAACTCGGCTGGTGAAGTGGCCTTGGTGCACGAGCCCATCAACCAGGTGGAAGAGCCCCGCTTGGCCTGGCAGTACAACCCAGGGCAACGCCGTGTAATCCGTGCGCCCGAATTGGCCTACGATTCCCCCGGGATTGGCGCCGATGGGCTGCGGACCAACGACGACCTCAACGGCTTTAACGGTTCACCAGACCGTTACGACTGGAAGTTGATTGGCAAAAAAGAAATGTACGTGCCCTACAACAACTACCGCATGGCCGATCAAAAGGTGAAGTACAGCCAGATCATCCAGAAAAACCATGTGAACCAAGACATGGTGCGTTACGAGTTGCACCGTGTTTGGGTGGTTGAAGCCACATTGAAGCCCGGCAAGCGTCACATTTATGCCAAGCGCGTGTTCTACATCGACGAGGACTCCTGGGGTGTATTGGCTGCTGACAAATACGACAGCCGCAACACCTTGTGGCGTGTTCGTGAAATCTGGGGTGTACAGGCTTACCACGCACCCACCTTCGCCTCGGCTGGCGAAGTGATTTACGACTTGCAGGCTCGCCGTTACCTGGTGGGCGGTTTGACCAACGAAGAAAAATTTGCTGAATTTGGCAAGAAGTACAGCCCAGCCGACTTTTCTACCGCTGCACTGCGCCGCATGGGTCGCTAATTGCCCCTGAATGGCTGATAATCGCGGCTTGATCTTCTTCAAGCCGCGATTTTTTATTTATGGCCCTTGGCGCAACCATCTACAAGGCCCAGCTCGACATCAGCGACCTGGACCGCCATTATTTTGCAAGCCATGCGCTAACCCTGGCCCTTCATCCCTCTGAAACCGAAGAGCGCCTCATGGTGCGCTTGCTGGCGTTTGTGATGAACGCCGATCAAGACCTGCAATTTGGCAAAGGCATTTCCTCAGAAGGCGAGGCCGCGGTGTGGAACATCGACCCCACCGGGCGCATCCGATTGTGGGTGGAAGTGGGGCAGCCCGACGAAACCCGCGTGCGCAAAGCCTGTGGGCGAGCCGACGCCGTGGTGGTGTATTGCTACAGCCGCGCTGCCGAGGTGTGGTGGAAGCAAAACCAGGAATGGCTCAACAAACTCGACAAGGTGACCGTGGTGCAACTGGCGGTGGAGGACACCCAAACGCTGGCAAGCCTGGCCCAGCGCAACATGGTGCTTGCTTGCACCGTCCAAGAGGGCTTGGTGTACATCAACGAAGCCAGTGTGCAACCTGTGGTGTTGAAGGCGGTGGGTTAGTCAATCATGGAGTTTCTTGACATCGCTTGAATTTGCGACTACTCTTCGTTGCGTACTCACCTACGGCGTGCCGTGGGCCCAAAAAGCCACCAAATTTTTGGTGGCTTTTTGCTTTATGGGTCTTAGGTCATGAAAACGTTTGTCTATATCGATGGCTTTAACCTGTATTACCGAGCTTTAAAAGGTACTGCACACAAGTGGTTGAATCTCGAGGGGCTTTGCCGTGCTGTATTGCCCAGTGCTTGTGACATTGCGCAGATCAACTACTACACAGCAAGGGTGACAGGCCGCATCAATCCAAATTCACCGAAAGACCAGCACGCATACCTAAGAGCCCTGGGTACTCTTGAATCGGTGCGTATTCATTACGGTTCTTTTCAAACACAGGACAAATGGATGCGATTGGCCGAGCCGCTTGGGTTTCGACCTCCTGGTGGTATTTCGGCACCTTTGCCGCGATACGCCAAGGTGATCAAAACAGAAGAAAAGGGCTCCGACGTCAACCTGGGGGTGCATCTGCTTAGGGACGCTTTGACCGGTGCCTTTGAGCACGCTGCGGTCATCACCAATGACACCGATCTTGCTGAGCCACTGCGAATTGTAAGTCATGAATGCGGAAAACCGATCACATTGATTTCTCCGGTTTCTAGGCCAGCACAAACATTGGTTGACTTGGTAAGCCATGTTCGTCATCTTGATGGCTACCTTTCGGGCAATCAGCTCCCGGCAACGCTGCAAGATCTCAATGGCCGAGCAATTGTCAAGCCCTCAGATTGGTAAGCAAGTTTTCTTCCTTTAAGATCTTTTATGTATTTCAACACGTCAAACACCGCACCTCGCGACAACTATCAGCTACTCACCGGGGCGGTGGTGCCTCGGCCCATTGCCTGGGTGAGCACACTGAGCGAAGACGGTGTAGCCAACTTGGCGCCCTATTCATTTTTTACCGTGGCCAGTTGCAAGCCACCCGTGTTGTGTGTGGTGCAGGTCAACCCCCGCGACCGTGCTGAAAAAGACACGCTAAGCAATTTGCAAAGCACACGCGAATGTGTGGTAAACATCGTGAGCCATGTGTTGGTGGATGCCATGAACACCAGTTGTGCAGACTACCCGCCGCAGGTGGATGAGTTTGAAAAATCTGGCTTGCGCAAATCCCTCAGCAAGGCCGTGGCGGCCCCGGGCGTGGAGGAGGCCCTGGTTCGGTTTGAGTGTGCTCTGCGGGAAATCAAGCCCATTGGCGAAGGCCCCATGGCGGGCACCATGATGTTGCTCGATGTGCTGGGTGTGGAGGTGAATGAAGCTGCACTTCGCGATGGAAAAATTGCCCACGACTTGCTCGATGCTGTGGGCAAGCTGGGTGGGGATGGGTATTGCACCACGCGCAGCCATTTTGACCTAAAACGCCCGCAGGTTTAACGCCGCTGGCGTGTGAAGGCCTAAGCCGCCGACTTGGCATGCAATAGAGGCAGCGTGGCCACCAAATCTGCAAAGCGCTGGCCCTGAACCATCACGTGCTTGCGCAGCAGCTCGTTGGCGGTTTCGCCATCGCCTTTCAAAATGGCCTGCACAATGGCCTCATGCTCATCCAGCGAATTTGAAATTCGGCCACGCACGCGCAACTGCAGTCGGCGGTAGGGGCGCAATCTTCTGCGCAAGCCCCAGGCCTGTTCCATTAAAAATTCGTTGTGGCTGCCGCGGTAAATCACGCCGTGGAACTTGTCATTGAGCTGGTAGTACTCGTCGGGGTCACCGCCTTTTTCCATCGCTGCCTTGCATTCTTCATGGGTAGCCACCAGTTCTTTCTGTTCTTCATCGGTTAGTCGCCGGGCTGCCAAACGGCCGCACATGCCTTCAAACTCGCCCATCACCTCAAACATTTCCACCAGTTGCTGGGCAGTAAACTGCGCCACCACCGCGCCACGGCGGGCACGCATTTCGACCATGCCGGCGGTGGCCAACTGGTTGAGTGCTTCCCGAATGGGCGTGCGCGACACACCAAAGCGCTCGGCCAGTTCGGTTTCGTCCAGATGCTCGCCCGGCAGCAGCTTGCCGAAGGCAATCAGTTCTTCAATCTGGTCTCGCACATCTTCTGAGAGCTTTTTCTTCATAAGGGCAATTGAAAAAATTAAACAGCACCATTGACAATGTATACGTCAAAATATAGTCTTGTATACAAGAAATACAAAAACGCATACAAAAAGGCGTTCTGTACATACATCATAAGTGACCGCAGCCAGCAGCACAACGGTTTTGCGGCGCCTCAGGAGACATAAGGATGGAAGCACGCATGGGCGTCAAAGCCTTGGCTTTCGATGTGTTTGGCACGGTGGTCGATTGGCGCGGCAGCGTGGCCCGTGAAGCCGCGGCGCTGGCCGCGCAGTTGGGTATTCAAACCGACCCCCTGGCTTTTGCCGATGCCTGGCGTGCGGGTTATGCCCCGGCCATGGATCGGGTGCGCAAAGGCGAGCTGCCCTGGATGCACATTGATGCCCTGCACCGCATGATCCTGGACTCCATCGCAGAACAATTTGGGTTTGGCGGGCTTAGCGAAGCGCAGCGCCAGCACCTGAACACCGTGTGGCACCGCCTCACGCCCTGGCCCGATGCGGTGGCCGGCCTCACACGGCTTAAACAACAGTTCACCATCACCACGCTGTCCAACGGCAATTTTTCGCTCCTCACCGCCATGGCCAAAAATGCTGGCCTGCCGTGGGATTGCATTGTGTCGGCTGAACTGTTCCAGCACTACAAGCCTGACCCCGAAACCTACCAAGGCGTGGCCCGCTTGTTGAACCTGCCCACCAGCCAAATGATGCTGTGCGCCAGCCACCCCAGTGACCTGCGTGCCGCGCGGGCCCAAGGCATGAAGACGGCCTACGTGATGCGCCCCTTTGAATTTGGTGAGCATGTGCCCCTGCCCAAAGTGGAGCCGGGTGAATTTGACTGTGTGGCGCAAGACTTTGTTGACCTGGCCCGCCAGCTCGACGCTTAAATGGAGTACCCCATGAAAACGAATTACCGGATCGGGCAAATTGTGCCCAGTTCCAACACCACGATGGAAACTGAAATTCCCGCCATTCTTCGAGCCCGTGAGGCCGTTGAGGCCGAGCGTTTTACCTTCCATTCCAGCCGCATGCGCATGCAGCACGTGACCAAAGAGCAATTGGCCAAAATGGACGCCGATTCTGACCGTTGTGCGCTGGAGCTGGCCGACGCCCGCGTGGACGTGTTGGGCTACGCTTGCCTGGTGGCCATCATGAGCATGGGCTTGGGTTATCACCGTCAGTCCGAAGAGCGCCTGCAAGGCCGCACCGCCGAGGCTGGGGGCCCTGCGCCAGTGGTCACCAGTGCGGGTGCGCTGGTGGATGGCTTAAAAGCCATTGGAGCCAGAAAAATTGCCATTCTCACGCCCTACATGAAGCCGCTCACCCAGTTGGTGGTGGATTACATCGAACACGAGGGCGTGGAAGTGGTCGACAGCATTTCTTTGGAAGTGCAAGACAACCTTGAAGTGGGCCGCTTGAATCCCCTGGCCCCCATTGAGCACACCAAAAAACTGAACACCGCCAACGTGGATGCCATTGTGGCCTCGGCCTGCGTGCAAATGCCATCACTGGCCTCCATTCAAGCCATCGAAGATCGCCAGGGCTTGCCTGTGTTGTCTTCCTCGGTGGCAACCACTTACATGATGTTAAAAAAATTGGGTCTGAAGACCTATGCACCTGGCTTCGGTTCGCTGTTGTCGGGGAAGTATTGAACGGGTCAGACCTGGCACCGTTCGGATGTGAAGGCCATTGCGGCGGGGCGTTTTGCTCTTTCCGCAATGTTCATTAGAAGCAAAGAGGAGACCATCTCATGCGTTTTATGTTCAAACCCCTGGTGGCTGGTTTAACCGCCGCCGCACTCACCTTTGGCATGGCCAGCACCGCCTCGGCCCAAACCACCCTGAAAATTTCTCACCAATTCCCGGGTGGCACCGAAGAAGAAGGTGATTTCCGTGACCGCTTGGTGCGCAAGTTTGCCCGCCAGGTGAGCGAAAAAACCAATGGCGAATTGAAATTTGAAATTTACCCCGGCGCATCGCTGGTGAAAACATTCGCCCAGTTCGGTGCCATGCAGCGCGGCTCGGTGGACATGATCCTGCTGCCACTGGCCTACGAAGGCGGCAAAATTCCCGAGGTGAACATCACCCTGATGCCCGGCCTGATCACCAGCTACGAGCAAGGCCACCGCTGGAAAAACCAGCCCATCGGCAAAGAGCTTGAAAAATTGTTGGAAAGCAAAGGCGCCAAAGTGATCACCTGGATTTGGCAAGCCGGCGGCATTGCATCCAAGAAGAAAGTACTGGCCCCCGATGATGTCAAGGGTGTAAAAATCCGTGGTGCTTCCAAGCACATGGACCTGATGCTCAAGGGCGCAGGCGGCTCCATCACCAACGTGCCCTCCAACGAGGTGTACAACGCCATGCAAACTGGCGTGCTGGACGCAGCGGTCACCTCAAGCACCTCCATCATTTCTTTCCGTCTGGAAGAAGTGGGTGATCACCTCACCGATGCCAGCCAGAATTCCTTCTGGTTCATGTTTGAGCCTTTGATGATGTCCAAGGCCACCTTTGACCGCTTAACGCCTGCCCAACAAAAGGCAGTGATGGAAGTGGGAGCAAGCCTGGAGAAATTCTCGATTGAAGAATCGAAGAAGGACGACATGCGCGCCGCCGAAGTGTGGAAGAAAGCCGGCAAGCAGGCTTATGGCATGGACGATGCCACTTTCGCCAAGTGGCGCGCCGTGGCAGAGCAAACCGCCTGGAAAGACTTCGCTGAAGAAGTCAAAGACGGCAAAAAGTGGTTGGACATGGCCACTGCCGTGAAGTAAACCGATTGGGTTGAACTTGCATAAACCACCGGGCCGCCCGCAGCGGTGCGCCCGGTGTACAGGGCTCTCTTGGAGGCAATTATGAACAACCCAGTGTGGCGTATGTTCAGCGGCACAGTGCGCGCCATTAATCAGTTGATGGCATATATCGCAGCCGCACTCATCGTGATTTGTTCTTTCGTGCTGGTGTACGAAGTGATTACCCGCTACGTGATTTCAGTATCCAACGACTGGGTCATCGAGCTTAGTATTTTTATGTTGATCGCAGCCACTTTTTTGGCTGCTGCGCACACCCAGCGTGAGCGCGGGCATGTGGGCATTGAGGTGCTGGACGAAGTCATGTCCCGCAACGCAACCCGCTATCGAATTTTGTTGGGCGACATTTTGTCGTTCTTCTTTTGCGGCTTGGTGGCTTACCTGTCGGCTGAGTACGGGCTTGAAGCCTGGGAAGGCCAGTGGGCCACCAGCTCTACTTGGGGGCCGCCCCTGTGGATTCCGTATGCCTTCATGGCCTTGGGCATGTTCCTCATGACCCTGGAATTTTTAATCCAGATTGTGCATGGCTTGGCCGGTGTTCCGCCTGAGCTGCCCAGCCACAGCCACGCCAAAGGAGACTGAACATGGGCGTTTTGGAAATCGGGCTGATTTACACAGCCCTCACCTTGGTGCTGTTGTTCTCGGGCATGCCCATCGCATTTGCGCTGGGATCATCGGCCGTGATCATCATGTACTTCTTCATGCCCTCCAACAACATCGGGCTGATTGCAGAAACCATCTTCAGTGAGCTGGAAAACTTTACCCTGCTCACCATTCCGCTGTTCATCCTGATGGGCGCAGCCATTGGCAAGACCCGCGCTGCCGTGGATTTGTACGAGTCGGCCTACCGTTGGTTGTACCGCATGCCGGGCAGCCTGGGTGTGGCCAACGTGGTGGGTTGCACCATTTTTGCAGCCTTGTGTGGTTCAAGCCCAGCCACCTGTGCTGCCATTGGCGGCATGGGCATTCCCGAGATGCGCAAGCGTGGTTACACCGGGGCCCTGGCCTCCGGCTTGATTGCGGCGGGCGGCACCTTGGGTATTTTGATTCCCCCCAGCATCACCTTGATTATTTATGGCGTGATGGCTGAACAGTCCATTGGTGAGCTGTTTGTAGCGGGCATCATCCCGGGCATGTTGTTGGCATTGTTGTTTGCCGTGTGGGTGGTGATCAAATTCATTCGTGATCGCCATGAGTGGATGAAAACTGCCACCCCCGCGCAAATCGCCGAGTTGGCCGACAAGGAACATTTCACCTGGAAAGAAAAAATGGAGGCCCTGCCTCGCCTGCTGCCTTTCCTGCTGTTGATTGCGCTCATCATGGGCGCCATGTATGGCGGCTTTGGAACACCCTCCGAAGTGGCGGGTGTGGGCGCAGTGGCCGCGTTGGTGTTGGTGGTGGCGCTGTACAAGTGCTACGACTGGGCCTCGCTGAAAATGATCTTCACCGGCACCGCCAAAGAAAGTTGCATGGTGATGATGATCATTGCCATGTCCTTTTTGTTCACCTATGTGATGAGCTACCTGCGCATCAGCCAAAGCATGGCCGAGTGGTTGGTGGCCCTGGAAATGTCCAAGTGGTGGTTGCTGTTCTGGGTCAACATCCTGATGCTGGTGATGGGGTTCTTCTTGCCCCCAGTGGCCATTATTTTGATGCTCACCCCAGTCATTTTGCCGCCGATTCTGGCTGCTGGTTTTGATCCCATCTGGTTTGGCATTGTGATGACCATCAACATGGAGTTGGGTTTGATCACCCCCCCTGTGGGCCTGAACCTGTTCGTGATCAACGGCATTGCGCCAGACATTAAATTTGGTGAAATTTTGCGGGGCATCATCCCCTTCATCTTGATCATTTCTGGCTACATTGTGCTGCTTGCAATCTTCCCTGAAATTGTGACCTGGCTGCCAGATCAGTTCTACAAGTGATTCAAAGGACGGGTGCAATGAACTCAACACAGAAGGACTGGCGTACCGGGCAACAGTCCAAAGCCAAGCGGCTGGCCCGCGCTGCCCAAGCCTTGGGGCAGCCGGGTAAGCGGGTGGTGGCTGAACAAGCCACTGCACTGCTGCAGGCGGTGATCCAGCCAGGCGACCGGGTTTGCCTGGAAGGCAACAATCAAAAGCAGGCGGATTTTTTGGCGCAGTGCCTGGCCAAAGTGGACCCCACGCAGGTGAACAACCTTCACATGCTGCAGTCGGTGGTGGCCTTGCCTGAGCACACGGCGCTGTTTGACAAAGGCATCGCCCGCGAGATTGATTTTTCTTTCTCGGGCCCACAAGGCGCGCGCTTGGCCAACCTGGTGGCGGCAGGCAAAATCAAAATCAACGCCATCCACACCTATCTGGAATTGTTTGGCCGTTACTTTGTGGATTTAACGCCCCATGTGGCCTTGATTGCCGCTGAAGCCGCCGATGCACAGGGCAACTTGTACACCGGCCCCAACACCGAGGACACGCCCGCCATTGTGGAGGCCGCCGCCTTTAAAAATGGCATTGTGATTGCCCAGGTGAACGAAATACGCGACACCTTGCCCAGGGTGGATGTGCCCGCGGCGTGGGTAGACTTTGTGGTGCAGGCGCCGCGCCCCAACTACATCGAACCCTTGTTCACCCGCGACCCGGCGCTGATCTCAGAAATTCAAGTGCTCATGGCCATGATGGTCATCAAAGGCATTTACGCGGAGTATGGTGTCAAGCGGCTGAACCACGGCATTGGTTTTGACACCGCAGCCATTGAATTGCTGCTGCCCACGTACGGCGAGCAACTTGGTTTGAAGGGCAAAGTGTGCACCAACTGGGCGCTTAACCCGCACCCTGCGCTCATTCCCGCCATTGAGGCTGGCTTTGTACAAAGCGTGCACAGCTTTGGCAGCGAGTTGGGCATGGAAAAATACATTGAGTCCCGACCGGATGTGTTTTTTACCGGGGGCGATGGCAGCATGCGCAGCAACCGCGCGTTTTGCCAGGCGGCAGGCCATTACGCCTGCGACCTGTTCATCGGCTCCACCCTGCAAATAGACACCTATGGCAACAGCAGCACCGCCACCAAGGGCCGCATTGCCGGTTTTGGTGGAGCGCCCAACATGGGCGCCGACGCACGGGGGCGCCGCCACGAAAGCGAAGCCTGGGTGAAGGCTGGGCGTCAGGCGCAGGTCGACCCCCAACAAATACCGCGCGGTCGCAAGCTGGTGGTGCAAATGGTTGAAACCTTCCGCGAACACATGGCCCCGGCCTTTGTAGAGCGGCTGGACGCCTGGGACCTGGGCGACAGCATGGGTTTAAACAACCCGCCCGTGATGATTTTTGGCGAAGACGTCAGCCACATCGTGACCGAGGAGGGCATTGCCAACCTGCTGCTGTGCCGCACTCCAGAGGACCGCGAGCAAGCCATACGTGGCGTGGCAGGCTACACCGAGGTGGGCTTAAAGCGCAACAAACGCAAGGTCGAAGAGCTGCGTAGCCGCGGCATTATTCAACGCGCCGAAGACCTGGGCATCGCCCGCCGTGAGGCAAGCCGCGACCTGCTGGCCGCCAAAACCGTGAAAGACTTGGTGCGTGCATCGGGTGGGCTGTACAACCCGCCCAGCCGGTTTAGAAACTGGTAAAGCGCAAAAGGACAAACACCATGAGCATGGAACATTTGAATTACACCTTGCCCAGCAAATCACAAAGCCACCAGCGCGAGGCCGTGTTGGTGGGGGTCACCGCCAGCGGCAATTGCGAAGTGCTGCTAGAGCCAAGCAGCGATGCCCAGCATTGCACTGTGCAAGTGCACACCTCAGCGCGCGGCTTTGGCAACATTTGGCAGGCGGTGCTTCACGACTTTGCACAACGCAGCGCCGCGGGTGGTTTGAACATCGAAATTCACGACGTGGGCGCCACCCCGGCGGTGGTTAGCCTGCGTCTGGACCAAGCCATGGAGGCATGGGAGAACACACATGGCCAATAGTTACCTGGAAGCCAGCGCACGCGAGCGTGTATTGGGTCTGCTTGATGCCGGCAGTTTTGAAGAAATCTTAAAGCCCGCAGAGCGAGTCAGCAGCCCGCACATGGCGCTCTTGGAGCAGCCCGTGGCCTTCGACGATGGCGTGATCATTGGCCGCGCCACACTGGACGGGGCAAATGTGTTGGTGGCCGCGCAAGAAGGCCAGTTTTTGGGGGGAGCCATCGGTGAGGTGCATGGTGCAAAAATCACCGCCCTGATTGAATTGGCCCTGCGTGAAAAACCCGCCGCCGTGGTGCTGCTGTTTGAAAGCGGCGGGGTGCGCTTGCACGAGGCCAATGCCGGTCTGATCGCAGTGTCTGAAATCATGCGGGCCGTGTGTGCCGCGCGCGCCAAGGGTGTGCAGTTCATCGGGGCCATTGGGGGGGCCGCCGGGTGCTTTGGCGGTACAGGGTTGATTGCCCGTTGCTGCGATGTGCTCATCATGTCTGAAGAAGGGCGCTTGGCCATGTCGGGCCCCGAGGTCATCGAGACCGTGCACGGTGTTGAAGAATTTGATTCGCGCGACCGCGCCTTGGTGTGGCGGGTCAGTGGCGGCAAGCACCGCCACGTCATGGGCGATGTGCAAGCCTTGGTGGCCGACGATCTGCAAGCCTTTCGCCAAGCGTTAACACACGCCTTGCAAACCAACGCCGCACGGTTCGACTTAAAAAGCCTGGAGGCCGAGCACGCCATGTTGCAGCATCGCTTGAACCACTTTGGCGATTGCCGCGATGCCAAAGACATTTGGCAGCGCTTGGGCCTGCCCTCGGCCGAGGCCTTGGCGCTGATGCCGGCCGATGAATTTGTAAGCACCACGGCCAGGGCCCGCGAGCAAGCCAGGGGGCAAGCATGAACCAAGAGCGCGTATTGCAAGACCTGTTTGGCGGCACTTTCAAGGCCCATGTTCAACAGGCAGATTACTTTCAGGGCACAGCCCGCGTGGGCCAGCAGCCCGTGATGGTCATTGGCACAGCCAACAAAGCCGAGGTTGGTGCCGACATGGCCCTGGCCATGGCGCGAGTCGTTCTTGATGTGGTGGCTGAAGGGCAGGGCCTGCCCATTGTGTTTGTGCTGGACACCCAGGGCCAGCGGCTGCGCCGCCGCGATGAGCTGATGGGTTTGAACGCTTACATGGCGCACCTGGCCAAGGCGGTTGAATTGGCCCGGCAAAACGGTCACATCATTTTGAGTGTGGTGTATGGTGAGGCCGTGAGTGGGGGGTATATCAGCACCGGCATGATGGCCGATGCCTGCTACGCCCTGGCCCAGGCCGAAATTAAGGTCATGAATCTGCCCGCCATGTCGCGCATCACCAAAATTCCCCTGGAGCGCCTGGAGACCTTGGCCGAGCAGTCGCCCGTGTTCTCGCCCGGGGTGAACAACTACCTTCGCATGGGGCATTTAAAAGACGTGTGGCACAATGAGCCCGCTCGCCATTTGCAAGAGGCGCTGGCTGAATTACAAACACTCAGCCCCGAACAGCGCATGCGCGACCTACGAATCGCCCAAGGGAAAGAACGCGGTGGGCGCATTGCAGCGGCTGAGGTCATGGCCAAGGTGTTGGGCCATGCTTGAGCCACGCATGCAGCGCCACGATTTGGTGTGGATATCCCCAGAGGCCGTGCAGTATGCCCAAGCCGCTGGCCCCATGCCCATGGAGCCCACCCGGGCCTTGTCGTTGCTGCACCGTTGGGCGCATTGCAAATACCCCCTGATTGTGGCGCGGCAAGACAACCTGCCAGCCACGCACCCTGGCGATCGCTGGTTGAGGGTGGGTTTGGCCGAGCCACCAAGCTGGGGCAAGCGCCGCATGGGCTATCTTGTTCGGCGGGTTGATGTGCTGCTACATCGCCGCGGCCCCGCCCTGGGCGATGTACTGCACTGCTTGCCCCTGCCTTGGCAAAAACCAGCCAGCGCACTGGTGCAAGCCTTGGCTCACCTTCGGGTGCAAGCGCATGTGTTTGGTTCGGCAGCCATCCAATGCACCACCGATTTAACTTGCCTGCATGCAGGTTCAGACCTTGACCTGTTGTTTGTACCGCCCTCGTGGCCGGCAGCGCAGGCCCTGTGCCTTTTGCTTGAAGATTTGCGCAAGGCCCACCCCGCTTGCCCCATGGATGGAGAGGTTCTGAACCCCGACGGCCAGGCCGTGCATTGGCGCGAGTTGCTGAGCCGGCCCGACCAATTGCTGTGCAAAAGCCTGCAGGGCGTTCGCCTGCTTGATGTCGAAGAGTATTGCGAAGGCTTTGAGTATGCACCTGAGGCCCGCGCATGAACGGCCCGCGCATGAACGGCCCGCGCCTGGAAGAGTTGGCCCTGCATATTGACCACATGGCATGCCAGGCGTTGCGCGATGAAGTGAACCTCCCGTTAAAGCCCGGCTTGGTTTGCCCCCAGGACCCCGGCAGCCATGCGGACATGACTGCCAACACCTTCCTGCGCAGTGTGCATGCGCTACGGGGCTACTTCCACGATTGTTTTGTGTTGGGTTACCAAGGCGAAACGCTGCACCCGTTGCAGCAGCGCGGCCTGCTGGCCGAGCGCGCCATGTTGGCGGCCACCGAAGGTGTGAACACCCACAAAGGCGCCATTTTTTTGCTGGGCCTGCTTGCTGCGGCAGCCGGTGTGCAGTGGGCCAGGCAGGGCGACATCAACCCCATGCAACTGGGTGGTGTGGTGCAAACCGAATGGGGCGCAGCCATTGCGGTGGCCGGCGTACAGGCCAGCACAGCGCCGCACCTGGCCTGCTCACATGGCTTAAAGGTGAAAGCCAGCCATGGCCTGCCCGGCGCGCGCGAACAGGCGGCCCAAGGGTTCCCGGTGTTGTTTCACATCACCTTGCCCCAACTGTTGTGGGCACACCAGCAGGGCGCAGGCCCGCACCAGGCACGGCTGCACGCTTTGTACAGCACCATGGCGCGCCTGCCCGACACCAACCTGGCTCACCGTGGCGGGCTTGATGGCCTGAATTGGGCCCAGGCTCAGGCCGAATATTTTTTGGCGCGGGGCGGGGTGTTTGCACACGCTTGGGCAGTGCAGGCCCAGGCCATGTGCCAGCGCTTCAAGGCGCGCTGGCTAAGCCCGGGGGGATGCGCCGACCTGCTCTCGGCGGCTTTGTTTGTGCAGCGCTTGGGTGTGGTTTGCCACGCCACCCATGTTCAGCAGCATCAAGATCACCATGCAATATTGGGTGAACCATGAGCCTGTGCCTGCTGTGCCCAGGGCAGGGCAGCCAAAGCACCGACATGCTCACTGCCCTGCTGGCAGACCCCCTTGTTGCCCCATCTTTGCAAGCCTTGATGGGGGGGCAGACCGAGCACTGGCTGGCCGTGGCTGCCAACCCCCAAACCGCTTTTGAAAACCAACACGCCCAACCGCTGATTGTGATGGCTGGGCTTGCGGTGGCTCAGGCTTTGCAGGGGCAGGGCATCTGCCCAGGTCTGGCGGCGGGTTACAGCGTGGGGGAACTCACCGCACAGGGCGTGGTGGGGGCGCTGCCTGCTCACATTTGTGTGGCGCTGGCGCAAACCCGTGCCCAGAGTATGGACCAGGCCAGCCCCAGTGGGCATGGCATGATGGCGGTCAAAGGCGTGCGCCTGCCCGTGTTGCAAGCCGAGGTTGAGCAACATGGCTTGCGCATTGCGATTGTGAATGATGAACAACACGCTGTGGTGGCTGGCCCAGTGAAGGTGATGAAGCAAATCTGCCAAGGCTTGCAGGCACGCTTGGGGGCGCATGTGGTGCACCTCCCCGTGCATGTGCCCTCCCACACGGCTTGGCTGGCAAACGCCACGGCGCAGTTTGAGCAAACCTTGCAGCAAGCTGCTTGGCAAAGTTTTGAGGCCCCCGTGCTGAGTGCGTTGGATGGCAGCCCGGTGCACTCCCAGACCGAAGCCGTTCCCCGCCTGGCGCGGCAAATTTCTGAACCCCTGCAGTGGTCGCGCACATTGGATTTAAGCGCCGAAATGGGCGCAAGCGTGTACTTTGAGGTGGGCCCGGGCAACACCCTCACGCGCATGGTGCGCGAGCGTTTTCCGAATGTGGCTGCGCGCAGCATCACAGAATTTCAAACCCTGGCGGGTGCTGTGGCTTGGCTGCAGCAACATGTGGCTTAGGGCCTGCCAGGCATGGAATGGCTTAGCCATGTACTCACCCCAGAGGCGCTGGCCGCCTACGTACTCATCGGCGTGGTGGCAGGATTTCTGGCGGGCCTGCTGGGCGTGGGCGGGGGCAGTGTGCTGGTGCCCGCGCTGGTGTGGGCCTTCAAGCTGGCCCTGTTGCCGCCGGGCTGGGCTTTCCGCTTGGCCCTGGGCACTTCCATGGCCACCATCTTGTTTACGTCGGTGTCCAGTGTGCGCTCGCACCACCAGCACAGCGCCGTGCTGTGGCCCGTGGTTAAAAATTTTATACCGGGTATTTTGCTAGGCACCTTGATCGGCACGTTTCTGGCACGCCATGTGTCAACAGTTTTTTTAATTGTATTTTTTGCGGTTTTCATGGGCTTGGCCGCTGTGCAAATGTTCTTTGAATACAAACCCAAGCCAGGCCGTGTGCTGCCTGGTCGCTGGGGGCAAATGGGTGTGGCCACTTTCATTGGCACAGCATCTTCACTGGTTGCCGTGGGCGGCGGAGCGCTCACCGTGCCCTTTTTAACGTTTTGCAATGTGTCCATTAAAAATGCCATTGGCACTGCCTCGGCCATGGGTTTCCCCATTGCGTTGGGGGGCACCATCGGTTTTGTGTTCAATGGCTGGACCGCCCAAGGCCTACCCCCGGGCAGCCTGGGTTTTGTTTACCTGCCAGCGTTGGTGTTCACCGTGGTGGCCTCGGTGCTGGTGGCCCCATGGGGCGCCAGGGCAGCGCACGTGCTTCCAGCCAAACTGCTGCGCAAAGTGTTTGCGGTGGTGGTGTTGGGCATCGCAGTGAATATGCTCAGGGGGGTGGTGTAGCTCGCAAATACTTTGATGATTTGTCAATGGTATTGATCCCGCGTCTTGGGATCGTGCATTGAGGGGTGGGCTACCTTGACCAAGGTATCAATTTTCGCTTCCATTCAGATGTGTCTAAACTTCCGAGCACGCGTCACTCTGCGGCAAACAAAGCTTAATCAGTCTCAGTTTGATGCCTTGGTCAGCTTTGTTTTCAACGTTGGTGTGGGAAACGCTCGCACCACCTTGGCATTCGCCAATGCCGGTGAGTTCAAAAAAGTCGAAGAAGAAATGAGCCGGTATGTATTTATTACATTGAAGGATAAAGCTGGAAAGCCCTCCAAAAAGCAGCGGTCAAACGGCTTGGTAAACAGGCGCAAGCGTGAGGTTGTCCCTTTTCAACAGTCGAACCATTGATCAACTCAGAACCGCTAGTCAATTCATGAGAATAGTTTTAGCTACCTGCTTGTCAGTTCTTGTTTCAGCCTGCTCAGTCAAAAACGACTCCAGCCTCAAACTTATTGCTCAATGGCAGGTTACCGAGATAGTCGCCTCGGCCCCGATCGTTGGGCTTGATGAAAATGAATCAACCGCGATCTTGGGCCGTTTGCTCTTCGTAAAAAAGGACAGGCTAGAGTTTTTAGGAGAGACGTGTCATTACAAAGAAGTAATACCAGCCGAAAAGTCAATCGCAGCTTTCTTGAATGAATATGCGCTGGACCAAGCCATCGAGAACGAGCTCGATGGTGCGACTTTGATGAATATCGCTTGTGAAGGCGACTTCGTTTTGGACCACATTGTGGTGAGCGAAGAAAGGGTTTGGTTTGTTTGGTACTGCGTGCTGTTGGAAGCCCGCAAGGCTGGGCCAGCTTAAAGGCGATTTTCCACCCCCCAATACAACAACCACCCCGCCGCCACACTCACGCCCCAAGTGAGCAAAAATGCAAGCAACATGGGCACAAAGCTGTTTAGGCCCAAGGCAATCACCATCGAGCTGGCCAACACGGCCAGTCCGTAGTGAATCAAAAACACCGAGTATGAAATATCGCCCAGCCACCGGATCGGCCCCTTGGTCAGATGGGCGACCATGTGTTCTATGCGCTCACTGTGCATCAGCAGTAGCGCCACTGCACCGGTGAGCAGCAGCCGCTCACGCCATTCAATCCATAGGGCAATTGTCAGCAAGCTCACCACACCAAGGCTGCCAAGCAGTAACTTGTTTTCGCGTTGTGCCCAGTGGGCCAGCACGCCCATGCCGTACGCGCCAAAAAAATACCAGGCCCACTCATCGTGCCCGGCGTGGCGGTTGTACCACCACAGGGAGGCCACGGTTGTTGCGGTCGCTAGCATCAGCATGGCGTGTTTTGCCTGCAGCCCGTTTGGCCAAGCCAGCTTTTGGCCAAGCCATCCGAATAACATCAGCAGGAAAAACAGTTGCAGGTCAATGGCCACATACCACACCCCGGCAGACAAGGCTTCTACCTCGACAATGTCGTGCAGCAAAAACACATGGGCCAATACTTGCGTTGGTGTGGGTGACTGCGCCACTTCGCCATGTACAGCGATGCGGCTGGCCAGCCAATTCAATAACACCGCCACTGCAATGGCCACCCAAAACGGTTTGGCCAGGCGAAGGTATCTTTTTTTAAACAGGGGCCACAGCGCTACTGCGCGCTTGTTTTGCAGCATGCCAAACAGCGATTGAGTGGCCAAATATCCACCGATCACCAAAAAAATTTGCACCATGTAGCGGCCCTCGTCGGCCACCCAGCCCAACAAGGTTGGCCAAGCTTGTTGCAGCACCGGTGACATGGGCGTGTACAGCAGCAGGTGGTGCAGCACAATCAGTTGTGATGCAAGGGCTTTAAGCAAGTCGATGGTGGAGTTGCGCATGCAGGTTGCGGGGCGGTTAGGGTGGCAGGGCCACACCGGGCTCAATGGCCTTTAGATGCTCGCGCAATATGCGTCGAATTTCCACAATTGCCTCGGGTGTTTCTTGCACGCTGTGCCACGAGGGGACCACCAGTTCAGAAGCCGCACCATCCAGATACGCGCTGGCGTAGGGCACCACCCCATCGCTGCTGGCGGCCAGTGGCAGGGTGGGGGTGTTGTTGCCCATGATCGAATGGTAGGTTACGCGCGGCGAGATGGGCAGCTTGGCCGATTGACGCACAAAGGGGTCTTGGTCGCTCAGGTTGCTGATGCTGTTCAAGTTGCCAGTCAGGGGCACGTCGCTGGCGGAATCGGGCGCAACCAGCAGTTGAGCAATTTCACCCACCCGGTTTAAGACCGTGGCTGGCAGGCGAATCAAGCCCGACACAAATCGTGCAAAGTGGTTCTCGGCCATCGGGGTGCCGCGATGCGGCGCGGCAATAAAAACCGCGCGAGTCACTTGGGGCACCGGCTCAAACATCACAAAGGGCCCCAGCTTTTGCTTCAGGCGCGCTTCCCGGTCTGGGCGTACATCGTATTGGTCCAGAAAGGCTTCCCACAACTGGTCTCCAGAACTGGTCACCATCAGCCGGGCCAACACGCCGCCCATGCTGTGCCCAACCAACACCATGTCGCGCGAGGCACGCCGTGTGCCCTGTGGGTCAAAGGTGATTAGCGTGGTTTGCAGCGCGTCTCGAATCGATTTGTTGTTGAAGGCCAGTGGCAGGTTGGTGGGGTAGTACACCTGCCAAATCTGGAAGTTCTCTCGAAGGGCTTCGTCGCCCAGCACCTCGTTGGCCACGTTCACCCACGCCTCGGGGCTGCTGGCCAGGCCATGCAGCATCACCACGATGCGGCGGTTGGGGTCAAAGGGCTGCATCAAGTAAATTCGGGGTTGCTCAAAAGCTTCGCTTCGGCCAATCAAGGTCAACAGGCTTTCTTGGGCAAAGCCAGAGCGCGCCAGCCACAGCCCGTAGCCCGCGGTGAAATTGGCGGCCAGGGGCACTCGTATGCCGCGCACATCCACGCTTTGCGCCTTGTAGGGGTCAAAGCCCGCCAGCTCGGCGTTCTGGGTGTTTAATACGTCATTCAGGCTGCGACCCGGAAAATGCAGCATCACGGTCAGTGAGGGGAAGGGGGTTTCACTCCAACTCACGCCGTCGTCCTCTTTGGCCAGCACTTTGTCGGCAAACACAGCCACCAGCTCGGCACCCAAGCCATCGCGGCGGTATTGGTTGCGCACGCCATTGAAAGTGAGCGAGGCCGCCGCCATCAGCTCTTTGGGCAGGGTGCCCTTGCGGTTCAGGGTGAGGCCTGCTGTGCTGCCTTGCACCGTCCAGCCGTCAAAGTCGAGCGTGTAAGTGCTCTGGGCCGACACTGATTTTTCAAGCGCGTCTCGGTAGCGGTTAAACAGGCCCACCACAGCCTGTTGGGTTGCAAAGTTGTAGTAGTCGCGCACCTGGGCTTGCCGGTCTTCCAGCGCGCGAAGGTCGGGTGTTCGTCCAGTAAAAAACAGGTAGGCGTAGGCGTGCCGAGCGCTTTCAAGGTAGGCCTTTAAAATGTCGGTCTGAAGTCTCTCATTCGCGCGCTCCAGCTTGGCCACCTCGGTGAGTTGTAGGGCCTCACGCAGCCAAAGCTCAGACAAAGCAGACATGCGTTGCTCGTCGCCCAAACCGATCGTTTCTTTGAGTGTGGTTTTGCAGACCTCAAAATTGGCCTTGCATCGCGCATTGTCAATGCCCACCACCTGCAGTGCGGTTCGGGCCGATGCACTGAGCTCCCCGGTGGTGATCACATCGCCACGTCGGTTGCTCAAGTATTCTTGAGTGCTCACCGAGCCCACACTCACCATGGCGCAACCCTGCACACCCAACAACAGGGCAAGCAGTGCAAACAGGCCGACCCCACGCCTGGCGGAGCGGGCTGGCATGGGGGCTGGGAATTGAGCGAAGGGGGGCATCAGTTGACCGCGAGGGTGGCCATCGTTGAAACTGAGCCATCATGCCACAACCCCTGCTGGTATTGATACAAGCCATCATCGCTCAACCGCCACAAGTGCAGCCAGCCGTTGTCCAACAGGTTTTTAACCACTGCATGTTTTGAAATCACTCGGTCAATCGCTGCTTGTGTGGCTTCAATCACCACGGTCAGGCGCAGGGGCTCGTGCACCCAGCGCTCACCATCATGCACCGACTGCCGGGCCAATCCAATTCGCAGGTCGCCGCCATTGCCCTCAAACACACCCAAATGCCCACCCACCACGTTGTGCAGCAGTTTGTTGCCGCTGCCCAGGTGCTGGGGGTCGCAGGTGGAGGCATGGTATTGCCAGTTAATCCAATGGGTTACCAACATGGGTGCGGTCATCAGCAATTCAAGCACTTCTCCGGTGGGGTCTTGCTCGGGGTTGTAGTCATGCAAAAAGCAGCGCCCATCGAGGTTCAGCCCAAGGCTGCGGTGCCGGGGGGCAATCAAAAAGCCTGCGTTGTTGGCCAGGCCCCATTCTGGGCGGGTTTGTGCCCCATCGTTGGCACGGCGGCGCAGCTTTTGTAACAACTGTTCGGCGGTGGTGTCGGCCTTGATGCGCAATGCTGGGGCGCGTTCTTGCCGCACCTGTTCTGCGGCCTTGTCGAACTGCTTCTGCAGGGTGGTCCATGCGGTTTGCGCGTTGCTTGGCAACAGGTCGATGTCAAAGCCTTCCACCTCATCCGTGGTGGTGTTGTGCAGTGCCGCCACAAAGCGCGTGGAGTCCGGTATTTGGATGTGGTGGGCGAGCAGTCCCTGCCTCACCTCGGTGTCGTTGAGCAGCAAGGCGAGGCTGCGGGCGTTCACCTCGCCGGTCTGGCCGCAGCATGCGCCGCAGTCCAGCGCGGCGGCGTGGGGGTTGTTGGCACTTTGGCTGCCGTGGCCCACCAGCACCACCAGTGGGGCAAAGCCACTTCGCAAGCCCATGGCCCCCAACACTTTGGCAGCCAGGGCCACTTTGTCGCTTGTTTGCAGACCCAGCAATTGCGGGCGGCACATGGGTCTGTAGCGGGTGGGCATGCCATACAAATCATCGCGCTCGCGATCGTGTTGACCGGGTTTCAACCATTGGCCCAATTTGCCCAGGTAACCCATGCCCGCCGATTCTACAAACGAGAAGGCCGTGCCCGGCCAGCGGCTTGCAGCTTTCCAATGGTCCATCAGGCCCAGGCGCGTGTTGCGGGCCACGCTGGCCATAGCGTCCAGCGCTGGGTTGGTGGTGGCATGGCCACCGCCCACGGGCACCAGCCGGTCGCTCACCTCCATGGCTGGCGCAAGCAGGCCCGGCAACTGCGGGCGGCGAGCTTGGGTGCCCAAGGGTGTGTAGGCCACCGGCAAGCCAAAAAAGCCAGCAAAGCCCAGGGTCTGAATGCTGGCATCGGTGTGTTCCAGTGCCCTGCGCAAACGCTCACTGCGCACATCAATGCAAAAGGCCGCTTGCGCGTAGGGAACAGCGCCCGGGCTGGGGGTGTGTTTTAGCCCATCGGTCAGTTGTTGTTTCAGATCGCTTTGAAAGCCTTGTTCCAAGGCGCATTGCCACACCTCGTCCACCAGCATCGCCAGCTCAACTTCGGCGATGGTGAGGCGCACATCACGCCAGGCCTTTTTAACGGCGGCGAAAGCGTGTTGTGCTGCTTCGTCGTCTTTGCATTCCAGCAACAAGGCACCCCAAGCCAAGCGAATGGCCAACAACTCGCGAAGGTGTGGGTCGCTTCCCCCGGCCAAACGCGCCTGCCAGCCCAGGTAGGCGCACCAGGAGGCCCAGCCTTGCACGGTCAGCAACACAGATTCCAGGTAATCGGCCCACACGTCGGCTGGAAAATCCAGCTTGTGCAAAGCCCATTGCTCTGCATCTTTGGCGCTGGCGGGCAGAGCGTCGATCGCCTTTCCAAGTTGGGGTAGCCCCATCAACAGCCCGATGCCATGGTCGTGCGCCAATGTGTCTCGCCAAAAGGCATACAGGCCTTCGGTTCTCTCGGGCTGCCAGTCGGCTTGGTGTTGGTCAAAATATGCGGCACAGGTTTGGCTCACCTGGTGCGTAATTGCCTCACGCCAGGACAAGCGCGTGTGCCGCAGTGGGTCGTTGTCAAGCAGGTCAATCAACAAGGGCAACTGGTACACGGGTGCAGGCTGGTCCAGGCTGGCCATGCATTGGGCAATCTGTAGCCCGGCCTCCACGGCCGCCCCGTTGCTTTGCAATGCAGCATCTACATGGGCCTTGGTCAAGCGGCCCTCCTGCCAGGCTTGCTTCACAAGCGCGCGCGGGGGAAACACCTGAATGCCGCCCAGCACGGCCATGCGGGCCGCCACGGAGCGAAGCGGCAGGTGGGTGCGGCACCAGTGTGGGTTTACAGCAATCGATTGATCCAGCGGCCAAGCCGGGGCGATGGCATTGCAAGCCTGCTCGCAAGCTTGATCGATTGAATTTAAAGGTTTGCTCATGCTGCCAATCTCCGTGCTTCTGCAGACCATCGGGCAGGCCAAATGCGCAAGGCGATCCGCGTGTAAATTTCGTCCACATAAAAACCGGCGTAACTCCATCGCCGCCAGCGCTGCAGCGCGTGGGGCTTGAGCTGCATCAGAACCAAGGTGAGGTAAAGCGCGGCCATGCCCAGCAAGGCCAACATGCCGGCCATGTGTTGGGGCGCATCTGCGATGCCAAGGGGCAGTGCGTGGCCCAGCACGGTGAGGCCGGTCAACCCAGCGACCATCCCCAGCCCAAACAGGCCTTGCAGGCCCAGCGAGGGACCTTGCCCAGGGTGCGGACGCAACCAAAGCAAGGGCGCCCAGGCCAGGGCCAGCAGAGCACTCCACCACAAGGGCCAGGTGGCTTGCCCATGTGTTGTACCCATGGCGGCTTGAGCAATTTCTTGAACCGCCCACACCATGG
Organism: Limnobacter sp.; assembly: GCF_964228395.1. Classification (GTDB taxonomy): domain Bacteria; phylum Pseudomonadota; class Gammaproteobacteria; order Burkholderiales; family Burkholderiaceae_B; genus Limnobacter. Next base: position 9,698 of record NZ_CAXQZX010000081.1, on the reverse strand, counting down.
CCAGCGCCACGGCGGGTGACCACCCCAGGCTGTGGGCCAGCGGTTGCACCGCTTGCACCAGCATTTTTAAACGGGTTTGGCGCACAGCCATGGAGGCTGACAAAAACGTGTGCGCTTTGTAAAGCGAGTGTCCAATCAGGTGCAGTGCCGCCAGGGTGTACAGGCCCAAGGCACATTCCAGCAGCATGAAGCCCATTTGAGCAACGGTGGACCAAGCCAGCCGCACCTTGATGCTGATGCGGGTCAGCATCACCATGCCCGCCAGCACGGCGGTGCCCAAACCAAACACCATCAGCAAGCCACTGGCCACCTGCGATTGCCCAAGCAGGGGCGCAAACAACACCAACACAAAACCGCCCAGGTTCACCACCCCGGCGTGCAGCAAGGCCGATACGGGCGTGGGCGCCTCCATCACCTGGATCAACCAGCCGTGCACCGGCATCAGCGCGGTGCGCAGCACCACTGCCAGCACCAGCGCCACTGCGCAGGCGTGCAATGCAGTGCTCATGCCATGGTTGGCAATGTGCTCGCTCAATACAGACAGGCTGCCGGTGCCGGTTTCCAGCCAGGCCAAGAAAGCCGCAAACAACAACAGGGCATCGGCCAGCAGGTCGGCCAGTCGTTTTTTGTGGGCCGCAAGGCTGGCAAAAGGGCGATCAGGGTAAAAGCAGAGCAAATGCTGCAAGGCCAGCCCCACCACGCTCCATGCCACAATCAGCACCAGCCAGTGGTCGGCCATCAGCAACAGTTGTACCGCTGCCAGCACCGTGGCCAACGCGGCAACATAGCGGGGTTGCCCGGTTTCACCCTGCAGGTAGCGGGCCGAAAAGCTGCCAATGGCCAGGCCCAGCACCTGCACCAAGGCGGCCAGCACAAGCCCGAAGGTGCTTGTTTTAAGGCCCGTCACGGTTACCCCGGGTTCGCCCATGCCCAAGCCGAGCAGATTGATGACCGCACACAGCAGCGCCAGGCTGGTGACCCCATGAAACACCCGCCATAGCGTTGTTTTGTGAGCCCTGAACAAAGGGGCCAGGGTGGCAGCAAGGGCCATCAGCACGACTGGGCCCAGGGCGGTGATCGAGAAAACAGTGAGGTTGGAATTCATGTTGCTGCCAAATTGAAAACGCACCCCGGATGATCCAGATCCTGCGCTGTTCTGTAAAATACATAGATACGATATTAATGTTCACTAAAATCGAACAATGCAGCTCCACCAACTGAACTTTCATCATCTGTTTTACTTCTGGCGAGTGGCCAAGCTCGGCCATTTGACCCGCGCCGCTCAAGAACTACACACCTCCCAATCGGCGGTGTCGGCCCAAATCAAACAGTTTGAAGAACGGGTGGGTGAAGCTTTGTTTGCGCGGGATGGGCGTCGCCTTTCCCTCACCGACACGGGTCAGTTGGTGTTTGCCTATGCCGAAAACATTTTTGGCCTGGGCCAGGAAATGTTGGGTCGCTTGCAAGGCAGTGCATCTGGCATTGCGCGACTTAGGGTTGGCAGCGTGGCCACCTTGTCACGCAACTATCTTGAAAACTGGATCCGCCCGGTTTTGTCCAATCCGGAGGTGGTGCTCACCCTGGAGTCTGGTTTGCTGGAGGGCCTCATCGCCCGCCTGGGCAAGCATCAACTGGATGTGGTGTTGTCCAATGAAATGGTACCCGCCAACCCCGACCGGCCTTTGCATTGCACATTGTTGGGCAGCCAGCCCATTGCCCTGGTGGGCCCAGCAGACCGTTGGAAAGTGCTGCGCCTTCGCATTCCAGAAGACCTCGACGGGCTTGAACTGGCGTTGCCCGGCCCACGCCATGCCTTGCGGGCACAGTTTGAAGCCATGTGCTCCTCGGCCAATGTACGGCCCAGGGTGAGGGCAGAAGTGGACGACATGGCGATGCTGCGCCTGATCGCCCGCGACAGTGGCTGGCTGACCGTGTTGCCCGAGGTGGTGGTGCAGGACGAATTGAAAGCCGGTGTGCTCGTGGCGGTGGGGCATTCCACAGTGTTGGAAGAGCGGTTTTATGCCATTACGGCGCCGCATCGGCACAGGCTGGATTTGCTGGAGTCGCTGATCGCGCGGCAGGGCTAGTGCCTCCTGATTGCCCGGCTTGTTGGTGCTGGAATGGCCCTTTGGAGTGTTGTGCGCCGCGCTTCTAGGCTGGGGCGGTCCAAGCCACTGGGCCTGGGATCAGCCCGTGTATCCCTTCTCGTCCCTTCCGAGGGGACATGCAAGGCGAAAATGTCGCCATTGCATCCGATTCGGTTTCCCGCCAAGCGGGGCTTGGCGGGAAAACACGCCTCGGCCCCTCGGTGTGGGCCAAGCCGGGCGGGCTGCCCTGAATCGGCCTGCGCGGCCTGTGCCACCCCAGCCCCGGCGCTGCGCTTGGCCACGCCGGTGATTCGCGTAGCCGACGCACACGCTGCAGCAAAGCCATGCTCGCATGCCACCACGGCCGCCTTCGCTTGCCCAGAAGCCTGCAGGGGCCATTGACCCTGCAGCGACCTTCAGGACAATCTGCCCGACCGTGCCAAGAATGAACGGTGCCCCCAAGGGGGCAGAGGCCCGAACCGACCTCAGTTTTGGAGGGCGGGCCTCAGTTCAGGCGAGGCTCAGGGAGGGAAATACAGATTGGCCGTCGCAAAGGGGCATGGTCCTGCTGGCTTCAGGGAGCAAGCGAATCAAACAGGCGCGCGCAATAATCGGCATGGATCTGATTGCTTCAAAGAGTAAGCAAGTCAAGCGCGCAAACTGACCCTCGCTTTACTTGAGCGTGCCCTCAAAATGCCGCCAAACATTGTTCAACATCACCGGCTGCACTTGCGCGGCCGGGTGAATGCCGTCGGCCTGAAAGGCGGATGGGTCTTGAGCAAACCCGTCGAGCAGGAAGGGCACAAAAGGCACTTTTTGTTTTCGGGCCAAATCGGCAAAGGTTTGGGCAAACTGCCGGGTGTAGGTGGGGCCGTAGTTGGGTGGAATTTGCATGCCCACCAGCAGGGCTTGGGCTTCGGCTCGGCGAGCCATGACCAGCATGCCATTGAGGTTGTCTTTCATGGCTTCAAGCGAAAGGCCTCGCAGTCCATCGTTGGCGCCAAGTTGCAGGATCATGTGGCTGGGTTGATGTTTTTTCAGCAGGTCGGGCAGGCGGGTTTTACCACCGGCGGTGGTCTCGCCCGATACCGAGGCGTTGACCACGCTGCAGTGCGGGAACTTTTCGGCCAGGCGCTTCTCCATCAAAGCAACCCAACCTTGTTCAACAGGTAGGCCATAGGCGGCCGAGAGGCTGTCGCCAAGCACCAAAATTTTGCAGGGCTTGGGCTGTGCTGCGGCAAACGCCGATACACTGGTGACTGAGCTCAAGGCGAGAGCCGCCAACACCAAAGTTTTTTTTATTGTTTTTGCAGTCAAGGCAATCATGAGTCGTACAATCCTCGAGGTTAAAAATTTGAACCAGGTGGTGCAAGATGGCGCAAGCCCTTTGTCCATTCTGGACAACATATCATTTTCTGTCTCAGAAGGTGAGGCGGTTGCGATCGTTGGCGCGTCTGGCTCTGGTAAATCAACTCTGCTTGGAATGCTGGCGGGCCTGGATGTTCCCTCCAGCGGCGAAATTCAATTCTTGGGTCGCTCAATTACGACGTTGTCTGAAGATGATCGCGCAGCCCTGCGTGCGGCCCACGTGGGTTTTGTGTTTCAGTCTTTTCAATTGCTAGACCATTTAACCGCGCTTGAAAACGTGATGTTGGCCACTGAGCTGACGCACATGGACAACCGGCACCAGGCCTGTGTGGACATGCTGACCCGCGTGGGTCTGGGGGATCGCCTAAAGCACACGCCCAAAACCCTGTCGGGGGGTGAGCAACAGCGAGTGGCGCTGGCACGGGCTTTTGTGCGCAAGCCCAGCATTGTGTTTGCTGACGAGCCCACGGGCAGCCTGGACTTTGCGACGGGTCAGCGAATCATCGACTTGATGTTTGAGCTTCAGCGTGAGCATGGCACCACATTGATTTTGGTTACCCACGATGAAAAACTGGCTGCACGTTGTAGCAGGCAGTTGATGATTTCAGCGGGTGCCTTGGTGCAAGAGACGGTTTAATACCTGCTTCATTCGAAGTGAAATCTCGCTGGCATGGCTCACCAGCAAGCCCTCATCGCTACCGCCGAGTGGCTCTACGCTGGCACCGTGCACATGCACTGCCAGGCAAGCCGCGTCAAATCCTTTAAGGCCTTGCCCAAGAAGGGCAGCAATGGCACCTGCCAGCACATCACCACTGCCTGCCGTGGCCAAAGCTGGGCCGCCGCTGAGGTTAATCTCCAGGCCTTGCGGGTCAGCAATCACGGTGCCAGCCCCTTTTAACACCACCGTGGCCGCGTATTTTGCGGCAAGCGCGCGCGCATTGCCTAAGCGGTCGGCCTGAATGTGTTCTGTGTTTTGGCGCAGCAACCGCGCCGCCTCAAGAGGGTGGGGGGTTAGTACCATGGCCCGGTCGGGGTGGGTTGCGCGTAGCGTTCTGAGGGCGCTGGCCACTCCCTCATGCTTGGCCAAAATATTCAGGGCGTCTGCATCCCACACCATATGGTGGGCCTGATCAGCATTGAGCACTTGTAGCAGCAGGTCGATGGCTTGATCGCTTTGCCCAAGCCCCGGGCCCAGCACCAACACATCTGCAAACTGCAGGTTTTCTTGCAGGGGTTTGTTCATGACCTCTGGGCAAAGAATATCCAAAAAGGCTGAGCTCCCTTGAATTTGAACATCGGGCCACTGCTGTCCGTGTTCGGCGAGTAAGGTGAGCGCGACTCGTCCAACCCCCATGTGCAGGGCGGCTCTGGCGGAAAGCACGCAGGCCCCAACCATGCCCGCTTGCCCGCCCACAATGCCCAGGCTGCCAAAGCTACCTTTGTGATGCTGATGCTTGCGTTGGGGTAGCCTTGCCAGTTGATCGGTTCGTGAGGCGGTGTGGGCGACCTCGCCGAGCATGTGTTGTTGCAGGCCAGCTCGGATGAGGGCCTCGCAGCCCAGGGCGTCAACCCACAATTCGCCAGCCAAAGATTTGCCCTCGTTGGTGAGTAATCCTGGCTTTAAGGCGAGGTAAGTGAATGTGACATCGGCTTGCAGGCAAGGGCCTTGCGTTTGGCCGTTGTCACAGTTCAAGCCGCTGGGGCAGTCTAGCGCAACCACATGCAAAGGCTGGCAGGCGCGCAATGAATGGATGTGTTCGACCCAGGCCAGCATGGCCCCTTGTAATGCCCGCCCGCCAGCAATACCGATCAGGCCGTCGATGACCCAGGCATGCCTCGGGAGATCATGCAAGGGGGGCGATAATTCGGATGCAGGTTGCGGTGTGATGCCGCACTGTTCGCACCATGCGGCTGCGCGTTGGCGATCGGTGCTGCTTTGAACGCCCTCTGCAAAGTCGATGAGCCGAACATTCATGCCTGCGCGGTGGAGTGCACCCGCCACGATGAATGCATCGCCTCCATTGTTGCCAGGGCCAGCCAAAACCAGCATGTGGCTTGCTGCGCTTGCACTGTGTGAGAACTGGTCCAGCAGTTTGTGCGCTGTGCGCAGGCCCGCGGCCTGCATCAACACAAAGGAGTCTATTTCGGCAAAGGCGGCAGCCTCTACGGCGCGGATCTGGGCAACGGAAAGCACAGGCAGGCGGGCTTCGCCGGGGCGCTGCCAATGGCCATGCGTCAAGTTTTCAGGGTTTAGTTCGATCAGGTCGCTGGTGGGCTTGGGTGGCATGTTGGGTGGGTGTGTTCGGGCCATCGCGCAGGGGGATGGCCGGGTGTTCAAGGGTATAATAAGAGATTACCTCAACCACACCCGCTGCTGTTATGTCTCTTGCCTTGTCCTCGGCTGATCAATTCGAAGTTTCTGTGTTTCACGGCGCGTCTGCCCTGTCTGAGTTTCGGGCAGAGGGATTGCTAAAGCGGTTGCAAGCGGTGGATGCCCATGTGGTCGGGGTTGCTGCTCATTTTGTACATTTTGTGGCGTCCAAGGGCGAGTTGGCCACGCCGCAGCGCATGGTGATGGAGGGCCTGCTCGACTACGGCCATTTGCCCAAGCCCTTGGAGCGGGTGGATTTGAAGTGCGTGGTGGTGCCCCGCTTGGGCACGGTGAGCCCCTGGGCTTCCAAAGCCACCGACATTGCTCACAATGCTGGCCTTGCGCATGTGGTACGCATGGAGCGGGGCATTGAATTTCACCTCATGTTTAAAAAGGGTTTGCTCGGCGGTACCAAGCTGCCAGAGGGCGATGCATTGGCGCAATTAAAGGCTGTGTTGTACGACCGCATGACCGAGACCGTGTTGCCTGATGGTTTTGATGTGAAAGGGCTGTTTTTGCCCCTTCAGGGCAAAGCGTTGCAAATTGTTGAGTTAAAAGAAGGCCGCAATAGCTTGGTGAAAGCCAACAGCGAATTGGGCTTGGCCTTGAGTGATGATGAAATTGACTACCTGCTGGATGCATACACCAGCATGGGCCGCTCCCCGACCGACGTTGAGTTGATGATGTTTGCCCAGGCCAACAGCGAGCATTGCCGCCACAAGATCTTCAACGCCACTTGGACCATTGATGGTCAGCCCCAAAGCGAAACTTTGTTTGGCATGATCCGCAACACGCACAAAACCACGCCTCAAGGCACGGTGGTGGCGTATTCCGACAATGCAGCAGTGATTGAAGGTCACACGGTTCAGCGTTTTTTTGCAGACAGCGATGGGGTGTACCGCCCGCACGAAGAGTTGACCCATTTTGTGGCCAAGGTAGAGACTCACAACCACCCCACGGCCATTTCTCCCTACGCCGGCGCGGCCACGGGCTCGGGGGGCGAGATTCGCGACGAAGGGGCCACTGGCCGCGGCGCCAAGCCCAAGGCGGGGTTGTGTGGGTTTACCACGTCGCACCTTCGGTTTGATGACGCGCCTCAGGCCTGGGAGAGCGGGCAAGATGCCCTGCAGCCTCTGGAGAAGCGAACTGAGGCCAAGCCGGTTGGAATTCCCTCGCGCATCGCCACGCCTCAGCAAATCATGATTGACGGTCCCATTGGTGCAGCGGCTTTTAACAACGAATTTGGTCGACCCAACCTGGGCGGATATTTCCGCACTTTCGAGCAGCGTGTGGGGGAGCGCGTGTACGGCTATCACAAGCCCATCATGATTGCTGGTGGCATTGGCAACATTCGCAATGGCCACACTCACAAACTGGATCTGCCGGAAGGCACTTTGCTGATTCAACTCGGCGGTCCTGGCATGCGCATCGGCATGGGGGGTGGTGCTGCATCGTCAATGAATGCAGGCACCAACACGGAGGCACTGGATTTTGATTCGGTGCAGCGTAGCAACCCAGAAATGGAGCGCCGCGCCCAAGAGGTGCTGGATCGTTGTTGGACGATGGGCGATAGCAACCCAATTTTGAGCATCCACGACGTGGGGGCTGGTGGCATTTCAAACGCATTTCCTGAACTGGCGGATGCGTCCAACCGGGGTGCCACCTTTGATTTGCGCAAGGTCAACCTGGATGAAAGTGGTTTAAGCCCTGCCGAAATTTGGTGCAACGAATCACAAGAACGCTATGTGATGGGCATTGCACCAGAGTCACTGCCCTTGTTTACCGAGCTTTGCGAGCGTGAGCGCTGCCCATTCTGCGTGGTTGGCGTGGTCACCGAGGAGCGTCAGTTGAAAGTGCTGGATGCTGAAAGCGCGAGCAACCCAGTGGACATGCCCATGGAGGTGTTGTTGGGCAAACCTCCGCGCATGGAGCGTAAAGATCAACATGTAGAGCCTGCCAAGGCGCAGGTGGACCTGACTCAAAGCGAGTTGGCCGAGGTGATTTCGCAGGTGTTGAAATTTCCGGCAGTGGCCAGCAAGCGATTTTTGATCACCATTGGTGACCGCACGGTGGGTGGTTTTACCGCCCGCGACCAAATGGTGGGGCCATACCAGGTGCCGGTGGCCGATGTGGCAGTAATCACCAACGATTACACCGGGTATTCCGGCCAGGCCATGGCCATGGGCGAACGCACGCCCTTGGCGGTGTTGAATGCACCGGCCTCTGGCCGCATGGCCATTGCAGAGGCCCTCACCAACCTGTTGGCTGCACCCGTGGCCAAGTTGGAAGATGTCAAGCTAAGCGCCAACTGGATGGCTGCTTGCGGCACGCCTGGCCAAGATGCCGCGCTGTTTGACACAGTCAAGGCCGTGGGCATGGAGTTGTGTCCTCAATTGGGCCTGGGTATTCCCGTGGGCAAAGACTCGCTTTCCATGCGTACCCGCTGGAACGAAGGCGATGAGCAAAAGGAAGTGCTGTCCCCGGTGAGCCTGATTGTGTCGGCCTTTGCCAAGGTAGATGATGTGCGCGGCACACTCACGCCTGTTCTGGATACTGCGGAGGATAGCGTGCTGGTGCTGGTGGATTTGGCCCGCGGCAAGATGCGCATGGGCGCCAGCGTGTTGGCGCAAGTCACCAACCAGTTGGGCCAAGACACGCCCGATGTGGAAAGTGCAGACGACCTGAAGGCGTTTGCGCAAGCCATGGTGGAATTGCGCGCCAAGGGTTTGGTGAAGGCATACCATGACCGCTCGGATGGCGGGCTGATGGCCACTTTGGCCGAGATGAGTTTTGCAAGCCGCACTGGTTTGTCAATCAACCTGGACATCATCACCATCGACCCCTACGCGGCCGATTGGGGTGATTTCAAAATTCGCCCTGAGCAAGTGGCGGTGCAGCGAAACGAACTCACCTTGAAGGCGCTGTTTAACGAAGAACTGGGCGTGGTGTTGCAGGTACCCGCGGCGCGCAAGAGTGAAGCCATGGATGTGCTTCGCAGCGTGGGCTTGAGCAAACACAGCAACATCATTGGCAAGCCCAATGATCGCGACGTGATTGAACTGTATCGCGATGCCAAATGTGTGTATTCAGAATCTCGTGCTGTGCTGCAAGGTCAGTGGGACGAGGTGAGTTTTCACATTGCCAAGCGCCGTGACAACCCAGCATGCGCCAACAGCGAACACAAGGCCCAGGCTGACCTGCCCAATGCCTTGGTGTGGAAGCCTTCATTTGATACTCAAAACAACATCGCTGCGCCCTACATTGCAAGTGGTGCGAAGCCTCGCGTTGCGGTGTTGCGGGAGCAAGGCGTTAACGGACAGTTGGAGATGGCCGCCGCATTTACCCAGGCCGGGTTTGAGGCGGTGGACGTGCACATGAGCGACTTGCTCACGGGTAGGCGTACTCTGGCTGAGTTCCAAGGCTTGGCCGCTTGCGGCGGCTTTAGTTATGGCGATGTGCTGGGCGCAGGCGAAGGATGGGCAAAAACCATTCGCTACAACAGCGTGCTTGCCGATCAGTTTGCTGCGTTCTTTGAGCGTGGGGATGTGTTTGGGCTAGGCGTGTGCAACGGTTGTCAGATGATGGCCACCTTGAGCGACCTTATTCCCGGTGCGCAGTTGTGGCCCAAGTTGATGCGCAACGAAAGCGAACAGTATGAAGCCCGTTTGGTGAATGTTCGCGTCAACAAGACCCCATCGATTTTGCTGCAAGGGATGGAAGGTTCTGTGGTGCCCGTGGTGGTGGCACATGGCGAGGGGCGTGCTGATTTTTCCCGCCAGGGTAACCACGCGCAGTTGTCTGCCAACGGTTTGGTGGCAGTACAGTATGTGGGTAGCCATGGTGAGCCCACCCAACAATACCCGTTCAACCCG
>NZ_CAXQZX010000080.1:0-35721 GCF_964228395.1 Limnobacter sp. | reverse complement strand
AACCTCATTGATCATAAAGCCGTAACAATGAAAGTAAGCGAAACAGTCACTACTGAGGAGGCTCCGTTATTTGAGACAACGGCATGGTAGTGAGCAAACCCCACCAAACTTGCTGGACTCGCCCCCGTATTACAGGGCCATCGGTATTAGTTAATTGACTTTGCGAGTCAGGCCGATTGGCCAGACGAGCATAGTCACGCTTGAATGTCTTCACAAAGCTTTCAGCCATACCGTTGCTTTGCGGGCTTTCAACCGGCGTTCTCACGGGTTTGAGGCCCAATTGTTTTGCAAAGGTTCTCGTTTCAATGGCGGTGTAACAAGAGCCATTGTCCGAGAGCCATTCAATGGGAGTTTGCGCCGTACTGCCCGCGCCAAACCGGTATTCCACTGCTTGCATCATCAAATCTCCAACCAGGCCAGCGTCAATGCCTTTGGTGGTTGCAACCCAGCTCATGACCTCGCGGTCACAGCAATCCAGGGCAAAGGCCACGCGAACTTTCTCACCGTTGTCACAAGCCAGTTCAAACCCGTCCGAACACCAACGTGTGTTGCTGGTTTGAACAGCCACTTTGCCGTCGTGCCTACGCGTCTCCCTAGGTTTACTGCCATGCCTAAACAACAACAAATTGTTGTCTCGCATTACTCGGTAACCCGTTTGTGGTTCACCATTCGTGGGCTGTCATCGACACCTTGAAACTTCAGAATCGCCCATACACGGCGATAGCCGTAGGTGGGCAGGTCTTTGGCAACAGTGATGATGTCGCTCAACAACTGGTCATCATCAGGCCTAGGAGGCGCCTTTCGACGGTCAATCCAATCAGTTTTTCTGGTTCTCAAAGCGGTCATGTGACTGCGCGAAACGCCAAGGACGAAACAGACCTCTCTTACTGGTCGTCCCCGGGCAACAAGGGCGAGTGCACAATCCACTTTCGGCTTTTACCGTACTCAACCGCTTCCTTGAGAATTTCGTTCTCAGGCGTTTTGCGACCAAGCGCAGCCTCTAGCTGTTTAATACGCTTCAAAGCTTCTTTCATTTCAGAAGCTGGTACCACTGGTTCGTTGGCGCCAACAGCAACCAAAGAACCGTCTGTATATGCTTTGCGCCATTGGAACAACTGGCTGGCGGAGATGCCCGCTTCGCGGGCTACCAAGGAAACTGTCTTACCTGTTTGGTATGTTTCCTGGACCAAAGCCAACTTCTCTTCAGGTGTCCACCGCCGACGGCGCTGGACACCCGTAATCACTTCAACCCGTTCGGGCTTGCCTTCTGAACTCATAGTCGTAAACATAGATCTATTCCAAGTTCCAAATTTAAGGAATACCTCCGGTACTGTCATTCAAGGGGCAAGTTCAGGTACAAATCCAAAGCGGCACGGTTGGTCATCAGGTTCATGAGGGCAAATTTTATCCCGGAGGCGGCAATCAGATCCAAAAATTAAATTTTTATGACCGAGCAAAACTAATCCCTGTGGGTCCCCCAAGGCCAATAGAATGAGGTTAACGTGGAAGATCTTGAGTTTTATGAAACATTTTCAAGAGATGTGACTAGCGGTAAGCATGAAGATTTGAGCATTCAAGACAGGCTACCGAATAAAATTAATTGGCTGGTCGATAACGAAGAGTTTTCTATCGCTTGCGATCAAGGTCTGATCGCTAAACAGTTTAGATCCAATATCCTCGTAATTGAGGCCCCATACGACCTTGAGAAAAACTCTGCATATTTGGTAACGGTCAAGGGACAACTAATAAGCAGCATACCCAAAAAATACGACTGCGTATCGCTCACTTTTTACGATATCTTGACGAGTCCCCCGTATGCGATATTACTGGCTGCCAGCACGAGCGGTGACTTTCAATTAACAATCGACCCACGCAACGGCACCATCCACAAAAGTGCTCCCTTTCGATAGATTATTCGATTCTAAGGTTTCGTACATGAGCCTCAGGAGTAAACCTAGATCACAGAGCGTGTAGGCCCGACATTTGAGCCCTTCACCTTCAAACCCCTGGCCATGGTGCAACACGGCCAAGTGCTGCACTACCACACCGACCACATCGGCACACCGCAGGAGCTAAGCAACAGCGAAGGCCGCATTGTGTGGCAAGCCCGCTTTAAGGCCTACGGCGCACTGGCCTTGGCCAGCGTGAGCGAGGTGGCCAACCCGCTGCGCTTTCAAGGCCAATACTTCGACGAAGAAACCGGGCTACACTACAACCGCCACCGCTACTACGACCCGCAGTGCGGGCAGTTCACCACGCAAGACCCCATTGGCCTGGCTGGCGGGTTGAACGCCTACCAGTACGCGCCTAACCCAGTGACATGGGTTGATCCGTGGGGGTTGACTTGTAAAGAGCTTAAGCCTCAAGTTATTAAAGACATTGAAACCCCGTATGGACCTGCTGTTCAAAGCGATGCTCCTGAGGCTATAGCTGCGAGAGCCAAGGTTGAAAATGGGGGGACTCTTTACAGAACAGGAACCTTGGGGAAAAGTCAGACAGCGGAAGCTCAGTTTTGGGCTCTAGAAAATCCGAATTCTGCTGGTTATGCGCAACGTTACGGAATTCCTCAGGAAAATATTGAAAAAGCCAACTTTATTGAAACTGCTGTGTTGAAACCTGGTACCCCATTTATAACCAGACCAGCGCCGGGGATCGGCCAAAATATAGGGGGAGGGATTGAAGTTGTGGTACCCGAAAACGGGGTCAAGATGAAGTATTTTGGCACCAAATAAGGAGGTTATTTGTGATGGATGTTTACGCAGAAATACGGTCGCTTGCAGCAGCGTTAGCAAAGAAAGGTATGACAACGGAGTCAGATGAAATCTTGGGCGCGTTGCAGGAGGGCTCGACTGCGACTGAAATACTAATGATCGTTAGGCACAGGATTCGCATTTTGAAAAATCGTTGCACGGTTTCTGATCTTGATATTTTGAGACGATCAAAGCTAATAATCGACGAAATCAATCAGGTGTGTGGATAGTCAGGATTCGGTCATGGTCTGCAGTCGCTCGATGAACCGCCCCGGGTTCTGAGGAAGCTCCGTTATTTGAGACAACGGCATAGTAGTTGTCACCGCCAATGTAAAAATGACCCAATAGGGGATGCGGACAAAATATTCTGGTGAAAAGTGGACATTCAATGTTGGTGTTGACAGTGGCCAACCCGCTACGCTTTCAAGACCAATACTTCGACGAAGAAACCGGGCTACACTACCACCGCCACCGCTACTACGACCCGCAGTGCGGACAGTTCACCACGCAAGACCCCATTGGACTGGCTGGCGGGTTGAATGCCTACCAGTACGCGCCAAACCCTGTGACGTGGGTGGATCCGTGGGGGTTGAGTTGTAAGGAGAGATACGCTGCATCGAATACACAAGGGGGCGCATGAGTGCATCATTACGAACCCGACGCCGACAACAGATTCGGACATTACAGTGTAGAAGTTGAAACATCGACTAACAGAGCACACACCCACCAAGTCATCACCGCACCGGACCACAGTTCAACAACAGTAGTAAGCGCCACGAGGTACCCTGCTCAGGCCAAATTAAGGTCCACGACGGAAATACCACTTAACAATGCGCAAGCGGCCATTGATTATCAAAAGAGGCAAATCAACAAAGAGCTCGGCCGCTACAATCGTCAAACCAACAGTTGTGTCACACACGTATGCAAGGTACTCAGGCAAGGAGGGGAACGGGTCCCTGAAGGAGCACTTCAAGAGTACAAGTATTTGAAATAACTTGGAGCTGGCCTATGACCCAATTCTTGTGCCCAATACATGGAATGCAAGCAGCGTTGTTTACATCTTCTAAAATTCAACGGCGCATTGTGAGAGGAAATAAAATTCAACGTTGTGAACTGGTTCATCTAGAACTGACAAAACTTTCTGAGGTGCCCGCGGTGTACAAAGTGGATCGTGAGTTTATTGAGGAAAATAGGGAAACGATTAAGCAAAGCACGGAGGAATCCGAGTTTGAGCTTGAATGCAAACTTGTTCCAGTCTGCAAAAAATGCTTCTACGAGCATCTTATTGATTAGCCGCAGTGATCTGCCTTGGAATTTTCGATTCAGATTGATTTAACCACAGAGGGAAGACACCGTTGAAAAGCCTCATCACACCAGTTTTATTTTCATCCGCCCTACTCGCCAGCGGCCAAGCATTTGCCCATTCAACAACGCCACCGCAGCGCTTGGTCGATAAAACCTACGCCACACTGGGCTTGCAAGGTATCGGTATCGGTCTTGGAAAAAGCCACAGCAACACTTTGGGCTACAGGGTGGACTTGAATGGCGGGAAGTTGAACACCGATGGTGTTGAATCGGGAACACGCTACAGAGGCGAACTAGAGCTTCAATCCGCGGGCGTCTATATGGATTATTTTCCCTGGGCGGGCGCTTTCAGGTTATCGGCCGGCCTGGCGTATTTTGGATCCAAGTTGAGCCTAAGCGCATCTGGCACTGGCCAAACCGCGGACATCAATGGTCGGCCTGTGGTGTTTGGCCCCAACGACCGCATTGATGCAGCAGTGGACTGGCCAAACGTTGCGCCTTACATTGGCTTGGGCTTTGGGCACGGGCAAAGCGCCCAAAGCGGGCTTTACCTTGGCGCCGATTTGGGTGCATATTTGGGCGATTTCAAAAGCAGCCTGACCGTGTCGCCCAACCTTCGCGCCCAACTTGGTCCCACCGCTGATTCTGATATTCAACGCGAACGCGAAGAGCTTGAAGACGCGGTGGGCAAACTGGGGTTTGTGCCTTCGCTGCAGTTTTACCTCGGGTATCGGTTTTAAAAACCCTCACGCCCTCCCATACACATCATCAAATCGCACAATGTCGTCTTCCTCCAGGTAGTCGCCACTTTGCACTTCAATCATCACCAAGTTCATCACGCCTGGGTTTTCCAGGCGGTGCTTGTTGCCAGCGGGTATGTAGGTGGATTCGTTTTTGCGGACCAAGAACACCTCTTCCCCGTTAGTGACACGCGCCGTGCCACTAACCACAATCCAATGCTCGCTGCGGTGGTGGTGCATTTGCAGGCTGAGCGCTGCACCCGGCTTTACTTCAATGCGTTTTATTTTGTAGCCGGCGCTGTCTTCCAGCACGGTGTAAGTGCCCCACGGACGGTGCACGGTGGGGTGGAAGTTGGTCAACTCGCTGCCCTTGGCTTTTAGCACATCTACCACCTGTTTTACCTCTTGGTGGCGGCTGCGGTCGGCCACCAGCAAGGCGTCTGGGGTGTCGATCACCAGCAGGTTGCTCACGCCCAGCGTGGCCACGGCGCGGTTGCCCAAGCGCACATGGGTGTTGCTGCTGCCGATGTTGATCAGCTCGCCCTGCCCTTCTGCTTGCACGGTGTTGCCCTGCGCATCGGGCTGGCATTGCTCGGCCAGCGCGGCCCAACTGCCAATGTCACTCCAAGCAAACTTCGCAGACACAACGGCCACGTTGCTGGCCTTTTCCATCACAGCGTAATCAATGCTGATGTCGGGCAACTGCGCAAAGGCGTCTTTGTTAAAGGTCACCACCTCGCCCTTGCTTTTTGTATTGGTGGCGGCTTTGCTGCCTTGCATCACCACCTCGGCTTGCTGGGCCACATCGGGCTGGTGCTGTTGCATCGCGGCCAGCAATTGCTGCGCACCGAATGCAAACATGCCACCGTTCCACACATACTGACCGCTCGCCAGGTACTCCATGGCCAGTTCAAGCTTGGGCTTTTCTACAAAACGCTGCACGGCATACACGGCTTGCAGTTCGTTTACTGGCGCACCTTGTTGAATGTACCCAAACCCGGTTTCAGGCGCTGTGGGTGCTATGCCAAAGCAGCACAGCCAACCCGCCTTGGCCGCGGCCAAGGCCTGCTGCGCCACGCGCACAAATTCGTCCACCGGGTTAATCAAATGGTCGGCTGGCAACACCAGCAGCACAGGGTTTTCATTGGGGTAACGCGCTTGCGCCCACTGTGCCGCCAGCGCAATGGCGGGCGCGGTGTTGCGGCCTTGCGGCTCGAGTAACTGGTGCAGGGCGATACCGCCCCCTTCGCTTTGCAGCACGGGCAAGCATTCGTCTTGCAACAAAAACTGGTAGCTCTCGTTGCTCACCAGCAAAATGTCTTGCGCAGCCGTGCCCTTGATGAGCGCTGCAGCGCGCCGCACGGTTTGTGCGATCAGGCTTTCGCTGCCCACTTTCAAAAATGGTTTGGGGAAATTTTTTCGCGACAAAGGCCACAAGCGCGTGCCTGCGCCACCGCACAAAATAACGGGAATGACTCGCTTGCTATTGCTCATGGTTTTTACCTGCGCTAAAAAAATATGCTGATTTAAAGTTGTAACTTAAATTTGCAAAACTCTACGCCACTTAAAAATACGCCTTGGTATTTGCATGCACATCCGGGTGGATCAACAACTCTGCAGGCCGCATCCACACATACTGCTTGTGCTGGGCTTTGGGCAAAGCCTGCAGTGGCAAATCACCTACCCCAAGCTGCGCCACAGTAAGCCGATGCGCCAGCACCACGTAATGCGTTCCAAACCCGCTCTGGCCTGCAAAATTGTCGGGGTAGTGATGCTCGTACACGTTGCAAAACACATCGGTGCGGTTTAGCAAAGTGTTTACCCCCAACTCATCAAGCACCGTTCTCTCAAAGCCCTGCTGCAGGGTTTCGCCCTTGCGCACCACACCACCGGGCACAAACCATGTGTGCTGCGCGGGTTTGTTGGTGCGCCACCCCACAAGCACCTCGCCCTTGGTGTTGCTCACCACCAGGTCTATAGAAACAAGCGGGGCACGCTGCACCACGCCAAGCCATTGATCGTGGGGCAAAGGCTGCATGGTTTAAAACCGCAAGGCGGTCTTTAGGTCGGCAATGGCTTCTACCAATGGGTAATGGTGGTTGCCAATAAACAGGCCATGCCCATCCAGGTGTTCGGCATTTTTTAATTGGCCATGCACCTCGTGGCTAAAATATTTCACGCACTCGTTCTTGGCAAAGTTGCCCGCCACAATCGGCCTGCATTCAAATCCACCCGCGTTTAGTTTCTCAATCAACTGCTTGCGCGTAATGTCAGCCCCTGGCTTGATAATCAGGCTAAATCCAAACCAACTGCTTTCACCTGTTTCTTGCTGAATCATTACCTGCGGGTGGTTTTTAAATGCTTCTTGGAACAGAGCACCGTTTTTACGACGGTTCGCCACCAGGTCGGGCAGCTTTTTCAACTGCTCAATGCCAAGCGCCCCGCTTAGCTCCAGTGGCCGCACGTTGTAGCCGGGCAGCACAAACTTAAAACTTTCTTCAAAGGGGTCATCGCTTTTTACGCCAGTGACCCTGTTGTGCTTGGGCAAATTGCGGGTCCAGCCATGGGCTCGCATGCTCAGCAGGATGTGATAAAGCTCTTCATCGTCGGTCACGATCATGCCACCTTCCATGGTGGAAATGTGATGCGAAAAAAACGAGCTGTAGCTACCCATCACACCAAATGTGCCAGCCTGTTTGCCCTCAAAGGTTGCCCCCATGGACTCACAATTGTCTTCCATCAGCACAATGTTTTTGCCAGCAATTATTTTTTGAATGGCTGCAAAATTGTTGGGGTTACCCAGCAAGTTAACTGCAAAGATCATGCGTGTGCGGGGCGTTATGGCAGCCTCCAAAGCCTGCAAATCGAAGTTCAAGGTATGCAGGTCTATGTCCACAAACTTTACATGCAAACCATATTGCTGCAAGGGGTGGTAAGTGGTACTCCACGACACGGCTGGCACAATCACCTCATCGCCCGCATTCAACTTAAGCGCCGCGTTTTGTGTAAAAAACAAAGCACCCACCATCAACAGGTTTGCTGAAGAACCCGAGTTCACCATCACGGCGTGGCGTGCGCCAAAGTAGTCCGCAAATTCTTTTTCGTAAGCAGCCACATGCTGCCCCATGGTGAACATGCCCGATGCAATCACCTTTTGCATGGCATCGTATTCTGCGTTGTCCCAGGTTGTAGTGGCCAAAGGGTATTTGAAGCTCATGCTTGCACCGTTTCCAAATAAAAGTTGTAGGTTTTTCTTAATCCATCGAGCAGCGTGTGCCTGGGTTTCCAGCCCCAAGCGGTTTGCCGTGTTACGTCCACCATTTTTCGTTTCATCCCAACGGGTTTGCTTAAGTCGTGGACAAACTCACCACGCCAACCCAGCACCTGTGCGGTCACCTGGTAGTACTCGTTCACCGTGTGGTCTTGACCAAGACCCAGGTTCATTACCGCGGGCATGGTGTCAAAATGTTCCAGGGCATACACCACTGCATCGGCTACATCGCCTGCATACATAAATTCGCGTCGCGCTGTGCCATCGCCCCAAATTTCAACATTGGGCAGGCCCTGCATTTTTGCAGCATGCACTTTGTGGATGATTGCCGGGATGAGGTGAGAATGTTTGGGATCGAACTTGTCATGCCGCCCGTACAAATTACAAGGCACCATGGTTTTGTATTGCAGCTCAGGTTGGGTTCGGGTGATGTATTCACACAACCGTGTGCTGACTATTTTGGCCAAAGCATAGCCCTCGTTGGTGGGCTCCAGAGCCCCTGCCAACACCAATTGCTCACTCAAGGGGCTTTCTGCTTGGGCAGGATACATGCAACTGCTGGCCATGTTCAGAAGACGCCGCACTCCGGCCTGCTTGGCCGCCATAATCACGTTGCGGCCGATGTCCAGGTTTTCTACCAAAAACTCCACCGGGTTGGCCATATTGGCTTGTATGCCACCCACGCGACCCGCAGCGTGTACAACCCAATCAGGCTGGTGCTGATGCATGTAAGCCAGCACACTGCCAAAGTTGAATAAATCAAGCTCTGCTCGCTTGGGGGCCAACACTTGCACGCCGCCGTGCGCTGCCAGAGCCTCCTGAATATTGCGGCCCACCATGCCATGGCCGCCAGTAATCAATATTTTCACTGTGGTGCCCCTTCAGCGCTCAATGCTGATTTGTACATCGTAGCCATGCTGCTTCAACAAGGCTTGGCGTTTGGCGGCTTCAAGGTCGGCGGCCACCATTTCCTGCACCATGTTTTGCAGGGTGATGCGGGGCGTCCAGCCCAACTTTTGTTTGGCCTTGGTGGGGTCGCCCAGCAAGGTTTCCACCTCGGCAGGGCGGAAATAACGTGGATCAATTTGCACCACCACGTCACCCTCTTTCAGGGCTGGCGCCTTGCTACCTTCCACCTTGGCCACCACCCCTTTTTCTTCCACGCCCTTGCCTTGCCAGGCAATCGTAATACCCAACTCGGCGGCGCTCATTTCAATAAACTGTCGCACGCTGTACTGCACGCCAGTGGCAATCACAAAGTCTTCTGGCTTGTCTTGCTGCAGCATCAACCACTGCATTTCTACATAATCTTTGGCGTGGCCCCAGTCGCGCAAGGCGTCCATATTGCCCATGTACAGGCATTTCTCCAGGCCCACGGCAATGTTGGCCAAGCCTCGGGTTACCTTGCGGGTCACAAAAGTTTCGCCCCGGCGTGGGCTTTCGTGGTTAAACAAAATTCCGTTGCAGGCATACATGCCATAGCTTTCGCGGTAGTTCACCGTGATCCAGTAGGCATACATTTTGGCCACTGCATAAGGGCTGCGCGGGTAAAACGGCGTGGTCTCTTTTTGGGGAATTTCTTGAACCAACCCATACAGCTCTGAAGTGCTGGCCTGGTAAAACTTGGTTTTTTTCTCCATGCCCAAAAAGCGAATCGCCTCCAGCAAACGCAGCGTGCCCATGGCGTCTACATCGGCGGTGTATTCGGGGCTCTCAAAACTAACAGCCACATGGCTTTGGGCGCCCAGGTTGTACACCTCGTCGGGCTGCACCTGCTGAATAATCCGGGTTAGGTTAGAACTGTCGGTGAGGTCGCCATAGTGCAGCGTCAGGTGAGGGTTTTCTACGTGCGGATCTTCAAAGATATGGTCTATGCGTTGGGTATTGAACAAAGAAGCCCTGCGCTTAATGCCATGCACCTGGTAACCCTTGGCCAATAAAAACTCTGCCAAATACGAACCATCTTGCCCGGTGATACCGGTGATTAAAGCCACTTTGCTCATGCTGGTTTACCCTAATTTATGTGTATGTCAGGGGTTCAGCTTAGGCCAACCAGCTGAGTTAACTCAAGAAAGACCAGTTTTTTTATATTGTGTATTTCAGTCACTATTGAATTATTATTTATTTTTGAATGGCATTTAATTCATTTCTGGCTATGAACCTATTAAAAAACCAACTCGACCTGGCCGCGCTGGTGCGCAAGCAACGCTTAAACGCAGGCCCCCGGGGCGGCAAAATGACCACCCAAACCCTGGCCAACCTGGCTGGGGTTAGCCGCGACACCATTGTTCGGCTAGAACGCGGGGAAGATGTCAGCTTTGCCACCGCCATGGCCGTGCTGCGGGTGTTTGGGCTTGGGCTAAGCGCTGCGCCAGTGCAATGGCCCACGCTGGCCACGGCGCAGCAGTATTTCAAAGTGGGCCCCAGCGCAGCATGAGCCAACCCACCCCCACCTTGCAAGTGCTGCAGGTGTTTAGCGGCGGCCGCCCCTGCGGCTGGCTGGGCAGCACGCCAGGCGGCTTTTGGTTTCACTACGCGGGCAACGGCCAGCAGCAACCCTGGGCCAGCTTGCTGATGCCCCCCACGCAAAACTTTTATCAACAGGCAGAACTGTTCCCCGTGTTTGAACAGCACCTGCCCATGGGCGCAAATGCAGACCCGCAAAATGCGCAGCAGGCCCTACACCAACTGCAGCAGCACAGCGGCCAGGCGCTTGGCCCCCTCACCTTTGCCAACCCCGATGCACCCGTGGTTAAACCACCGCTGACTGTGCCACCCCCGCTGGCCCCGGGCCAAAGCGCCTTGGTGAGCAGCCAAGCGCGCAAACCCTTTGCCAACATGCAAGTGCACCACCCCAGCACCTGGCCCCTGGTGCAGCAGCTGCGAGAATTAAAAAAACAGGTAGACCCCCAAAACCGGCTTATTGCCCTGCGCTGGGCCACGGAAGCCGAGCTTAGTGGCTCGCATGTGTGGCACCCCCGGCCAAACCTGGACCCCTACCACCAACAGTTGCTGGGGTTTGAGCGCATCAACAGCCTGCTCAATGTAAGCCTTGCGGGGTTTATGCAACTGGCCCAACAAGGCCGACGCTTTGAGCTTGTGCTGCACGAGTTGGCTCGCAGTTTTTGCAAACACTTTGCGGCCGAAATCGCCCTACTGCAGCACTTACTGCCGTGGTTAATCAATTGGCAATTGCAGGCTTATGTGGTGTACCGGGCAAGCCCGGCGGGCGGGGGTTTTGCGGAGGTGGAGCAAACGCCTCAAGTGATGGGTTTGCAGTATGTGGTTGCGGGCACTTAGACCCATGGCTTCCATCAGAAATCGCGCCAAATAGATGGCGCAATTTGAACAATAGCGCCATAATTGCGCCAAACCAACAGCAATTGCGCCAACCCCATGCAAGCCAAAGCCAACATCTACCAAAGCCTCGCAGACAACCCGCAGGGGCTAAGCCTACGCGAATTATTAGCACTGCACCCGCGTCTCTCAAGGCGCACAACCCAGCGCATCCTCAGTGAATTGTTGAAAAGTGGCGCAATTACCGCCCAAGGGGCGGCGCGATCCCGCAAGTACCTTGCTGTAAAACCTGAAACAAATGAGGTCGGTGCCCAGCAAGCGGTCCATTCGGGCCATGGGGCATTTCCAAAACACATCCCTATTTCGGTGGATAGCGAAGACATACTGGCCTATGTTGATCTACCTATCCACGCCCGAAAACCAGTTGGCTATCAGCGAGAGTTTTTGGCAAGCTACCAGCCCAATAAAACTGCCTACCTGCCAGAAACACTGCGCCAAAAACTTTACCGAATTGGCAGCACATCCAAATCCAGTTTGCCTGCAGGCACGTACAGCCAGGCAATTCTTGATCGCTTGTTGATCGATTTGTCTTGGGCATCCAGCCAGCTGGAAGGTAACACTTACTCGAGGTTAGACACTCGCAAACTGATCGAGCACGGCCTGGCAGCAACGGGCAAAGCCGCACTTGAGACACAAATGATTTTGAACCACAAAACTGCGATAGAACTGCTGGTTCAAAACATAGACACCGTGGCCTTTGACCGCTACACCATCATGAACCTGCACAGCGCGCTGTCTGAAAACCTGCTCCCCAATCCAGATGACGAGGGCCGCATACGCCAACATGCAGTGGACATTGGCAAAAGCGTCTACCGCCCATTGGCAGCGCCTCAGCAAATCGAAGAACTGCTTGACGAGCTTCTCGCAAAGGCCAGGCAAATTGCAGACCCGTTCGAACAATCTTTTTTCATGATGGTGCATTTGCCCTATCTGCAACCATTTGCGGACATCAACAAACGCACCTCCAGGCTCGCGGCCAATTTACCCCTTTTTCGCGCCAACCTGTGCCCACTCACCTTTCTCGATGTGCCCGAGGCAGCCTACAGCCGCGCCACTTTGGGCGTTTATGAAATGACGCGCATTGAATTACTTCGCGACTTGTATCTATGGGCCTACGAACGGTCCAGCCAAGAATACCTCACCATTACACAGGAATTGGCCGAGCCCAACCCCCTTCGCCTTAAATGGCGAGAGCTGATCAAGAACACTGTGCGGGAAGTTGTTTTACAAACAAACCTTGATGCGCTCAACATGATTCAAAACGCAGTACAAAACAAAGTAGAGGCAGAGCATCAAACCGAGGTTCAAGCCTTGATAATTGAAGAACTCCGCCGACTCCACGAAGGTGTATTGGCGCGCTACGGCCTTCGACCTTCAGAATACCAAGCGTGGGTCAAACATAAAAACAGGCTTTTGTAAAAAAGGGCGCAGTGGAGAAAATACCGGGAGATGCGATCACCAACCAGTCACACCCATGACAAACCGGTAGACAGAAGTAAGGCGGCAGTCTTAAGTTAAATTTTTGGCACAGGCCGGCCAGTCCATTCGAAATAGACCATCCCAAGCACAGAAAGAAAAACAGCCGTACAAAACGGCAGAACGATCAACCAAAAGTAAATCCATGCCAGCACACGCCAGTACCGTGGGCTGTCTTTGCGCAGGTCATACGCCTTGCGCCTGCGGGCAAACCAATCGCATGCGGTTAGCTGCGCAATCCAAAGTGTGAGGTAATACCGAAACGGAAAATGCTCAAACAGTAGGTCATCACCGTCATTGAAATGTGGCTGACGAAAGTATTTCTTCACGATGTGTTTGGGCACAGCATAAGCCAGCAAGAACGTTGAAATCGGAAGTGATAGGCATGTGTAAACACCGTACATGAAGCCGTACTTCAAAGACAAAGCCATAGCGATATCCATCACCGGCACCAACCATTCAGAATCTTTCCATCCTTCAATGAAAACACATCGCCCAACTGAGTATGAACGATATTGCCAACCGCCTCACCAATCGCCTTGCCGCCGTATGCAGAGCCCGCGCTGATGATCACCGCCCCCAGCCAACCCACTGGTGTAGCCATGGATACAACGGCGACCCCAACAGCGGCGCCAACCGCCAACGAGGTGATGAATCCGCCAATCTCCCTGTACGCGGTTTCAACCTTCTGCCCCTCTGCGGTATTGGCCAATTTGTGGCAGGTGAGCGCTGCATCCAGCACCACCAGCGCAGCGCCGGCCACTTTGGCCTTGGTGGCCATTTGGGCTACTCGCTCTGCTGCGCCTATGGTGATGGCGCCGGGGCGCAGGCTTTTGGGTGTGCCGCTAAACAAGGCATCTTTGGTGCCGTTGTTGAATAAAAACCGCTCGGTGGGCCCCAGGCGGTTTTGTATGCGCTTTACCAGCTCGTCCATGCGGGCGTCATAGTGGTGCAAAATGTCTTTGCCCTTGCCCGCTTTTACCAAGCTGGCTTTCTCGTTGGCCCAACGGTTAAATTCCAGCATGTCGGCTTGCAGGTGCCTGCCCGTTAGGGTGCTCAGGCTGTTCACGCCAATGCCTGCGCCGGTGCCCACGTGGCCCATCACTTCATCAAAGCCCAGCACAAAGCGCATGGCCTCCACTTGCTCGGGGTTGCTGGGCACGATGGATTCCAGCTTTTGTTTGCTGGCGGCAAGCTGTGCCTTTTGCGAACGGGGAAGACTGGGCAACAAGGCTGGAACTGGTCATGGGGTGGTTGGTGAGCTGGCTGTAGGGTCGAAAAGGTGTTGAATACCGAGTTCAATCACAGCGCAGCCTACCCTTGCCGGCCCAAAACCGGCAAAAGGTCACCTGCTTGAATCACTCCATGGAGTGACCATTGCTCAATGGTCAGGCCTCATACCCCTTGGGGTTCATGCTTTGCCACTTCCATGCGCTGGCGCACATTTCTTCCAGGCCCAGTTTTGCCTGCCACCCCAACAGTTGGCGTGCTTTGGTGGTGCTTGCATAGCAGGTGGCGATGTCGCCGGGGCGGCGAGCCACCACTTGGTAGGGCACTGCACGGCCACTTGCGGTCTCGAAGGCTTTTACCATTTGCAGCACGCTGTAGCCCTGGCCGGTGCCCAAGTTAACCTGCCAGCAGCCCGGCTGGCTCAGCAACTTATTAAGCGCAGCCACGTGGCCTTTGGCCAAATCCACCACGTGAATATAATCCCGCACGCCCGTGCCATCGGGTGTGGGGTAATCGTTACCAAACACATTCAGCCGCTCGCGCAGGCCCACCGCCACTTGGGCCACATAGGGCATCAAGTTGTTGGGTATTCCGTTGGGGTGCTCGCCAATTAACCCGCTTTCATGCGCCCCCACCGGGTTGAAATAGCGCAATATGCCCACAGCCCAGGGGGTTCCGGCCAACTGCATGGCATGTGCATGGTCGCGAAGAATTTCCTCAACCATGAGCTTGCTGCGCCCATACGGGTTGGTGGCCTGCAGGGGCGCTGTTTCTTCTATTGGCACGCATTCGGGGTTGCCATACACCGTGGCCGACGAACTAAATACCATGCGCGTTACACCGTGCACGGCCATGGCTTTTAAAAGCATCAATGTGCCTTGCACATTGGTTTCGTAATACGCGTGTGGTTTTTCTACAGACTCACCCACCGCCTTTAAACCCGCAAAATGCACCACTGCACTTAACTGGTGGGCCTTCAGCACCAGGTTAAGGTTTTCGGTGTCCAAAATATTCACCGGGTAAAAAGGAAACTCTTTGCCAGTGATGCGCTTTACCCTGCGCAGCGACTCTTCGCTGCTGTTGGCCAGATTGTCTAGCGCCACGATATTAAAGCCTGCATTCAACAGTTCTACGCAGGTGTGCGAACCAATATAGCCTGCCGCGCCAGTGACCAAAATGGTGTGTTTCATAGCCTGGTGGTTGGTGATCAACAGGCCATACTGTAATTGATTTGCACTGCCAATTTGTGGGCACATGCAGCAGTGGGTGTGGCCCTAGGTTTTAAACAACCCCTTCACCGCCGTGCTTAGCGAATCTATTACGCCTCCCACCATGGCCAGCACATCGGCAGGTTTGGCCCCCTGCCCCACTTTGGTTTGAATACCCTCCAAGCCACTTTGCAACACTGCCCAATGGTGACTGGACTGGGCATTTAAATCTTCCAGCCTGGCATTTTCTAGCTTGGCCCACAGGGCATGGGCAGCGGCCAACTGCCTGGCGTGCTCGGCCTGCTGCGGGGGCTGCAGTTCGCTTGCATCCAACAAATACAGGGCCGAGAACATTTCAAAGGCCTGGGTGCGCGCGGTTTTTAGTTGCGGCTCGGTGATGTGTTGCGTCATGTTGCCCCCCTTATTCGCTTACCGTGGCCATGGCTTCGGCCTGTGCAATGCCCTGGCGGGTGGCTTGCACGCTGGCCTCTAGCTCGGCAAACACGCCGCCCAATTGGTTAATGCTGCCCTGCCCACGCAGCACATTCAGCCATGCCTCTTGCATGCGCAGGCTGGCTTGCCGGGCTTGCTGAAGCAGTTCCACCGTGGGTGGGCCCAGCACATGGGTTTTCCATGCCTTTTTCCAGGCCTCGGGCAGCTTGTTGCCCTCCACATAGGGCTTTTGAACTTTGTCGCGGTAGTCCACCTGGCGGGCCAATTGCTCGCGCTGGGTGATCCACTGTATTTGCTCTTCCAGCACCTGCTGGTTGTAAAGCAAGGCATTGGCCACGGCATCGGCATCGCGCTGCAGCACCTGGGCCACCACATCGCTGTGGTGGGCTTTGGCCACATGCTGGGCCAGCCCGCCCAGCGCAGTTTTGGTGGTGCCGCCCAAGCTGGGCAAACCGGGCACATGCTCCAAGGCCCCGGCCAACGCCTTTACAGCCTTTTGGGTGTTGCTGCTGGTGTCGCCTTTGGCCAGCGCTTGCAAGGCAGCAAAGTAGCTGGCTTGTACACCAAAGTGTTGCTGCACCTGCCCCAGCCACACCACCCGCTGCTGCATTAGCTCGGTTTGCTCTTGCAGGGTGGCTTGAGTGCGCGGCAGGCGGGGCAGCAGGTCGGCAGTAAAGCCCAGGGAATGTTCAAGCGCAGCCTTGTTCACCTTGCCCAACATAGCCACGTATTGCTGACCACCTTCGGCCACCTGCTGCGCGGTGCTAGAACCAGGCGTGCTTGCACATGCATTTAGCAGCAAGGCGCATACAGCCAACAACGTTGCGGGAAATTTAATGAGTGATATTGGGCTCATGGGGCAAATTGAAGCGGTTAATGTGCCCCACACTGTAGCCCCGCCGACGGCCGCTTGCCTAAACCTCACTTTGGTGAGGTAAGCACATGATTACCCCTCCAGGCTTAGCCCACCCAGCATTTGCTGTGTTGCGTGTAGGTAAAGTTTTATAGCCTCCCCACAATTGTGGGGGTGGGCAGAATTAATGGTGCAAAGCGGCCCGGCATTGTTCAAACTTTAACAAAAGTTGTTTAAGCTACCCCAAACAGCTACACCCGCCGCGCATGCTGACCGTTGCACAGCAGGGCGGTAGCGTGCCCAAACCCCACACCATGACCAGCCGCCAAGCCAAACTGCAAGAGGACACCAACTACCGCGTGATGCGGTTGCTGGAAGAAAACCCTGACCTTACCCAGCGTGAACTGGCCGAAAAGCTGGGGGTGAGTGTAGGCGGGTTGAACTACTGCTTGAAAGCCCTGATGGAAAAAGGTTTGGTGAAGATGAAAAACTTTGCCAGCAGCAAGAACAAGTTTGGGTATGTGTATGTGCTGACGCCAAGGGGTATTAATGAGAAGGCGAGGCTGACCAGTGCGTTTTTGAAGAGAAAGATGGAAGAGTATGAGACGCTAAAAGCGGAAATAGAAACGCTTCAAGCCGAAGCGATTAAAACTCTCAAAAAGTGAAAAGCTACAATCATGACTGAAAAGAAAATCATCGCGATCATTGGCCTAGGCTACGTTGGGCTACCTTTAGCCGTTGAATTCGGAAAGATACGCCCTACGATTGGATTCGATATCAATAAAAACCGTATTGAAGAGCTTCAGGAAGGACATGATCACACCCTCGAATGCGATCGTTCGGATTTAACTCAAGCCAAGCACCTACACTACAGCCACGATACGGATGATTTGCGGCAATGCGATATATTTATTATTACAGTGCCGACACCGATAGACACGGCCAATCGGCCGGATCTCACCCCCCTTATTAAAGCCAGTGAGACTGTGGGTAAAGCTTTGCGTCCTGGAGCAGTGGTGATATATGAATCAACCGTATATCCTGGCTGCACTGAAGAAATATGCGTTCCGATCCTAGAAAAGCACAGCGGCCTGAAATTTAATTCAGACTTTTTCTGTGGATACAGCCCAGAACGCATCAACCCTGGTGACAAAGAGCACCGCCTCCCATCGATCATGAAGGTTACGAGCGGCAGCACACCGGCTATCGCCGACGAGGTCGATGCCCTGTATGCCTCCATCATTACCGCCGGCACGCACAAGGCCAGCAGCATCAAGGTGGCCGAGGCCGCTAAAGTAATCGAGAACACCCAGCGCGATGTAAATATAGCGCTAATGAACGAGCTAAGCCTCATCTTCCACAAGCTGAACATCGACACCCAGGAAGTACTGATCGCGGCTAGTACCAAATGGAACTTTCTACCTTTCCGCCCTGGGCTGGTCGGCGGACATTGCATTGGCGTTGACCCCTACTACCTCACCCATAAAGCGCAAGAAGTGGGCTACCACCCCGAGGTGATTCTGGCAGGTCGCCGCATCAACGACAGCATGGCCCACCATGTGGCAGACGAGACCATCAAACTGATGCTGCGCAAGAACATCCCGGTGCTCGGCGGCAATATCCTGGTACTGGGCCTGACGTTCAAGGAGAACTGCCCTGACGTGCGCAACACCAAGGTGGTAGACATCGTGAAAGCCTTGGGCCAGTACAACGTCCGCGTAGACATCTACGACCCTTGGATCGATGTGAAGGAAGCCCGCCACGAATACGAAGTGGAGTGTTTGCCTTCGGCTCCGGCACACGGCACTTACGACGCCATCGTGCTTGCTGTCGGCCACCATCAGTTCGCTACCCTTGGCGAGCAGGGTATCAAGGCCTTCGGCAAACCAGGTGCCGTACTGTTCGACGTGAAGGGGCTGCTGCCTCTAGGTGCAGCCGATGGGCGTTTGTGAAGGGACGGAGATGAATCGATATCAGCAAGCCAAAGAAGAACTTAGGCGCTCTCCACGCACGTGGCTCATTACCGGCGTGGCGGGGTTCATTGGTAGCAACCTACTCGAGACCCTGCTGCGACTGGACCAACGCGTGGTCGGTTTGGACAACTTTGCCACTGGCCATTGGCGCAACCTGGAGGAGGTCCGCGGTCTGGTCGAGCCTCAGCAGTGGGAACGTTTCCGTTTCGTCGAGGGGGATATACGCGATCTCGACAGTTGCAAGCGAGGCTGTGAGGGTGTGGACTACGTGCTACACCAAGCAGCATTGGGCTCCGTGCCTCGCAGCTTAGTTGATCCGATTACCACCAATGCGACGAACATCTCGGGCTTCCTGAATATGCTGGTCACAGCGCGCGACGCAGGGGTGAAGAGCTTCACCTACGCCGCCAGCAGCAGCACCTACGGTGATCACCCTGCGCTGCCGAAGCTCGAGGAAAACATCGGCAAACCTCTTTCCCCTTACGCCGTGACGAAGTATGTTAACGAGCTATATGCTGAAGTGTTTGCTCGCAGTTACGGATTCACCACAGTCGGTCTCCGCTATTTCAATGTATTCGGGCGCCGACAAGACCCCAACGGAGCGTATGCGGCAGTAATTCCCAAATGGACCTCAGCTTTAATTGCCGGACAGTCCATTTTCATCAATGGAGATGGGGAGACCAGCAGAGACTTTTGCTACGTGGCCAACGCTGTTCAGGCTAACATTTTAGCTTCAGTAGCAAGATGCCCTGAAGCCCGTAATCAAGTCTACAACGTGGCTGTAGGGGAGCGCACAACCTTGAGCCAACTGTATAGTCTGATAAGAGACAACCTTAAAACAGCAGGTATCAATAACGACAGGCCGCCAATCTACAGAGACTTCCGAGTCGGAGATGTTAGACATAGCCAAGCGGACATTGGCAAGGCGTGCCGACTCCTCGGGTATGAGCCTACTCATACGCTAAGCCAAGGCATCGAAGAGGCCCTGCCTTGGTACATGCTCCATTGTTAAATAAAATGACATAGATTCTTGGTTTCTGTGGTTCATCACAAATAACCAACCCTTTGACTTTTACCAATCAGAATCCAGCACTTGCAATAGAGACAAAACTTTGCCTTTCACACAATGAGTAGCCTGTTCTTTTCGACCATTCGAGAAGCTACTAATGCATTTCGGACGAAGCTTGTTTCTGGGTTTGGCTGGAACCTAGTCTCAACCATTTGCCTCCAGGGATCAGTCTTACTCACGGGCCTAATATTGGCTAGGGTACTGGGCCTAGAGACATTTGGAGTGTATGCATTGGCCACTACTACTGTGATGACAATCGTAGGTGTCGCTCAGGGAGGGGTGGGCATCATCGGCACAAAGTTTGTGGGTGAATGGCTATACGAAAAGCGTTCGCGGATCGGAGGAGTTCTCCACGTTTGCGCCGTTTTCACCCTCACCACTGGCATCGCCGCATCGCTACTACTCGCGTTTGGCGCATCTTGGTTAGCCGAAGAATTGTTAGATAACCCAGGGGTAGCACCTACTTTGCAATGGGCCTCTATGGCCTCGCTTTTTCATGTGCAAACAGTGTACCTTCAGGGTGCCTTACAGGGCTTTGGTGCCTTCCGTGCTATTAGCGCAGCGGGCGCTTGGGTAGGCCTTTTGCATCTTTTATGCTCACTTGGAGCTGCTTGGGCCTGGAGTCTGGACGGTGCAATTATTGCATTTTGCTTTTCAGCTGCTGCTCGCTGGTGGTTATTCCGAAGGGCACTTCTTGCCTGCTGTCGAGACCACGGCATCGTGAGGTTTAGTGCGTCTCAATCTGAAGACTGGTTGTTGATTTGGAGGTTTGCACTACCCGCTGGGCTAGCCAGTCTAGTCACTCTACCCTGCCTGTGGGGTGTGACTGCTCTAGTAGCACGTCAACCTAATGGATTCGCGTGGGTAGGTTTGTTTGCCGTAGCACACCAAATTCGTCAATCAGTATTGCAGCTCCCTATCCTTCTCAATACAGTTACATCATCAGTACTTAGCCGATTAAAGGGCCGCAATCAAGGTATCGAATACTGGCTAGTCTTCAGGGCAAATTTGCTTATCGGTCTGGGCGTTTCAATCCCTGCGGTCATCACGCTAGCCTATGCATCAGAAAATATCCTCGACCTGTATGGGCCAGGCTTCAAAGAGGGACAAGACCTGCTGCTGGTACTTCTACTCTCGGTCATTCCTGAATTGATCGGGGTTGCGGCATATCAGCTGGTACAGTCCTCGGGGAGGATGTGGCAATCCCTCTTTTTTATCATCATACCGCGTGACTTTCTTTACCTGACCGCCGCGGCCTGGATGTTGCACCATTTGAGTCTAGTCGGTGCTGGCTGGGCCTATTTCACAGCTTACTGTATAGGCTGTGTTGCAACCATGGCAGTTGGAGTTAGTGGGCGACAACAACTCCCAAAAGGAAGCTGAGTAAGTGAAGATTCTGTATTCTTACAACAAGAATGGTTTCGAAGCGATTTACTGGGATCGGGAAATCCGTAGTGCTAGCAATGATCAAGTTACGTTTGTCCCATTCAACCATGGCCAGTTTCTTGACCCTTCGCTGTACTTGCGAGCGCAGCAGCTAGACAACCTATACTACAAGCACGAGGTAAGATTGATGCATATGTACAAAGCTCTCAAAGAAATTATGAGGGCCGAGCAAACCAATGTGCTGCTTGTCGACAATTGTCACCCCTATCACCCTGAGTTTCTTAGAACACTCGACACCTACAAGGTCATCCGCACCACTGACGGCCCCTCGACCGCATATGACCGCGACTTTGCATACGTTCATGCATACGACCATGTGCTATACCACAGCCCAGCGTACAGCCGCGATCTAACAATGGCAGAGAAGCTTGACTACTGCGGGGCTAAGAGACACGATCTCTGGCCGCTGGCAGTGTTTGATCAATTTTGCTGTCCGCAAGTTACCGAAGAGCGGCTGATGTCTATGGAGCGTGACATCGACATCATCTTCGTGGGCGCTCTCTACTTAGACAAAATGCCTTTCCTTGCTTCAATTCGCAAGGCGTTTGGTAAGCGGTTTCAAGTCTATGGACTGGCTTCAGTTAAAAAAAATCTGTACTTCAATTTCAAATACCGAACTCCAATATGGGTCACACCAATTCGTTTTGAAGATTACGTACCTCTATACCGCCGCACAAAACTCGGAGTTAATGCCCACCTTCGGGGTAAGTTCACCGTGGGTAATTACCGCTTGTTCGATCTGCCAGCGAACGGAGTAGCGCAACTCAGTGATGGCGGCGAATATTTGCAGACCTTCTATGAAGTGGGCCTCGAAATTAGGGGATATGACGAAGCAGAGGATCTTATTCCCCAACTTGACCATCTGCTCACCCACCCTAGAGAAAGGAAGGAGCTTGCGCGCGAAGGATTCCTTCGAACCATGGCCGACCATCGCGTAGTTAATCGCCTGCGACAGTTACCGAGTCTAATTGCACCGTACCTCGGTAACTGATAAAAACGAAATACTGGAAATATATATGTGCGGAATCGCAGGAATTGCAACTTGGCGGTGTTCTCCGGCCCTGTTCCCCGAACTCAAACGGATGACCGACCCCATCACGCACAGGGGACCGGACGATTCGGGCATCTGGACTGACAATCAGGCAGGAATTGGTCTAGGGCAGCGCAGGCTGTCCATAATCGATCTTTCTCCGCATGGGCATCAGCCCATGATCTCCGCCAGCGGTCGGTGGGTCTTATCTTACAACGGCGAGATTTACAACTTCGCCGAACTTCGATCGACCCTAGAGCAGGCCAGCCAGGCACCTGTCTGGCGCGGGCATAGCGACACCGAAGTGCTGTTGGGCTGCGTTGAGGCCTGGGGCATTGAAGCAACGCTGCACAAGGTGGTGGGTATGTTCGCGATATCGCTCTGGGACCGCCAGCGTAAGGTGCTCACGCTCGCGCGTGACCGCGTGGGTGAGAAGCCCCTCTACTACGGCCGAGTGGGCGACCGCGTGCTGTTCGGGTCTGAGCTCAAGGCCTTGACCGCGGTGGCTGGCGGCGCGCTGGAGATCGATCGCGAGGCCGTAAGCGAGTTCCTCCGCTTCGCCTATTTGCCAGCGCCCCGCTCGATTTGGAAAGGCATCCAGAAGTTGCCTCCGGGGCACTGGCTGGAACTGTGTAGTGTGCAAGATGCAGACAAAGAGCCAGTCCCCTTCTGGTCGCTGGGTGCGAATGGCCACGCCGAGCTGGCAGCCCGCCTAGCGGAGGCCCCCGATGACCAGCTGGTGGACGAGGTCCAAGCCCGTCTCACCGAGGCCATCCGCTTGCAGATAGTGGCGGACGTACCGCTGGGCGCGTTCCTGTCGGGCGGGGTCGACTCGAGCACCGTGGTGGCATTGATGCAAAAGCTCAGCAGCCGACCGGTGCGCACCTTCACCATCGGCTTTGACCAGCCTGAGTTCAACGAGGCTCCCTTCGCAAAAGAAGTGGCCCGCCATCTGGGCACCGAGCATACCGAGCTCTATGTGACGGCCAAGGACGCGGAGCAACTGATCCCCCGTTTGCCGGGCATTTACGATGAGCCTTTTGCCGATTCGTCACAGATCCCCACCACATTAGTCTCGCATTTGACCAAGCAGCACGTGACTGTCTCGCTGTCGGGTGACGGCGGGGATGAGCTGTTCGCCGGCTATCCCCGCTATGCGCTGACCGCGAATCTGTGGCGCAAGGTCAACGGCCTGCCCTTACCTTTGCGCAAGGCGGCGTCAGCAGTGCTGGGCACGCCCTCCGCGGGGGCTTGGGACAAGGTGCTGTCCGTGCTACCTGCTTCCAAGCGGCAGAGCATCAATGGCCGCCGCATACACCGCCTGGCCCAATTGCTGGTCACCCGCAGCCTGGGCGAGATGTATGTGCGCCTGATGTCGCAGTGGCAGCCGGAAGAAAACCTCGTGCTGGGGTTGCCTCCCCAGTCCTTCACGCTGGATCATTGGGATGACCGCCTGGGTCCAATAGAGGCGATGCGCCGCTGGGATGTGGGCCAGTACCTGCCTGACGACTTGCTGGTCAAGGTTGACCGGGCCTCGATGAATGCCAGCCTGGAAGCGCGTGCCCCGTTACTGGATCACCGCGTGGTGGAGCTGGCCTTTGCTTTGCCCGGCCATGCCCTGACCCGCGAGGGCGCGGGCAAATGGGCGTTGAGGCAAGTGCTGTACCGACATGTGCCCAAGGCCTTGATAGAACGCCCCAAGACGGGTTTCTCTGTGCCGCTGGCAGCGTGGTTGCGTGGCCCATTGCGCCAGTGGGCCGAAGACTTGCTCAGCGAGAGTCGCCTACGCGATGGTGGCCTGCTGGATGCGAGGCCCGTTCGCACCCTATGGCAGGAGCATCTGTCAGGCCAGTTCGACCGTAGCAGCTATCTTTGGAATGTGTTGATGTTCCAGGCGTGGAGGTCCGCAAACGCGGGCCAATAGGAAAGCCGAAAGTTGATCTACGTATATCCTTTTTTGTTTCCCTTACTAGGGATTACACTGTATTTATTGAGCGCGAGAGCCAGGAATACACGGACTAAGGGGCTGGATCTCGGCGTCATCTTTGCCTCTATTTTACTGGCGTACGGTTTCGTGCCCAGCGTAGGCCTTCTTCTCGCCCATCAGGATGTGGGCCAAATCATGGACTATCGTCTTTCAATGGGCTTTGATGTTGTTGATGTGGAACATGTTCAGTGGATGCACCTACTTTTGTTCATTGGATTTTTGTTAGGTTATTTTTCGGGTGGAAACAAAACGGCCACGAGACTTGTTGATACCGTCTCCATAGAAGCTCAGAGGCTAGTGAGACCCATTGTATTAATGGCTCTCTCTGCATCCCTGTTACCGTCATTATTAGCGCTGATCTGGGGTAATAGTGCCCCGAATGACTACATAAGTAGCTACACCGTCTTGAGAGGTGCTCCTGTTTTAGTCCAACAGATACACGGTGTTTTGAATCAGTTGCAATTCTCATCTCTTGTTGCTGCCGTGGTGGTGGTAATTGCGGCTAAACCGTACCGTCATTCATGGGTCGCGTTTTTCTTGGCGTTAAACATGATCCATGCATCGTTATCGGGCGGCAGCAGAACTGTAGCATTCTTGGCGTTTCTCTCATATGTTGTCGCGAGTTCCATATTTGTGCGCGGTTTTACCTTGCGCAGAGCGGTCACCTATGTTTTCCCGGCATTGATCCTCTTCATGATCGCCGGAATGCTGCGAGACCAAAACGATGATGCTGGATTGCTTTATCTCTTTCAGACAGGTGAATTCACTGCTTTGTTCATCAACACGATAGATCTCAAGGAGCGCTTTGCGGCAGGTTGGGGCGAGGAAGTGCGGTTTGCCATCTACTTGGTTGATGTGCTTAGACTAATACCTTCGCAATTGATAGGTGGTACGAAGCTAGACCCTGCTCAGTGGTATTCACAAACCTTTTACCCAGAATATTCTGATGCGGGCGGCGGTTTTGCCTTTGGGGTACTTTCTGAGAGTGCGGTGGGCTTTGGTGTGCCGGAGGCTGCAATTCGTGGTCTGATTTTGGGTATCCTCTTTCGATACCTGAGGAATTATTTGATGGGAGACGGAGCGACGATAGCTAAGATATTTACGTATGTATGGCTGACAGCAGTTTGTTATCAGTGCTACAGAGATACGACATTTTCTGTCGCGGTACGAGCGCTTTACCAAGTACTACCAGTCATTCTAGTGATGAGACTCTTCAGATCACGAGATAGTCGACCTCCGAGTGTCAGGAACAGTAGCATATGACCTTACGCATCCTACACTTGATTGCATCGCTGGGAACAGGTGGAGCCGAGCGCCAAGTTTCACTTTTGTTGCCTTTGATGCAACGAAACGGTACCAGTGCGAGTCTTTGCTACCATACAGATGGTCCTAATTCAGACGCTTTGATCGCGGGCGACGTGCCACTACATCGCTTGCCGCCACGTGCCAGTCATGACCCTCGCTTGTTGACCGACATTCGTTACATAGTGGCGCAAGTTAAACCTCACATCATACAAACATGGCTTCCTCAAATGGACATATTGGGCGGTTTGGTTGCGCACTGGATGGGAGTGCCTCACATCCTGAGTGAACGCTCTTCCGCCGGGATGTATGCCAAGGGCGGATGGAAGAACCGCTTTCGCGTGGCCATCGGCAAAAGCGCGAGGGCCATCATTGCCAACTCTGACAGCGGTTTGGATTATTGGCGGTCGCAGGGAGCACAAACCCAATTGCATGTGGTGCGCAACGCGCTTACGCCACCTAGCACAGAGCCAGCACCACTGGCGCAGATGGGATTGGAGGGTCGACCACTGCTGATTGCCGCAGGCCGGTTGAGCCACGAGAAGAATGTGGCGGTGCTGGTGAAGGCCATCGCTGGGGCCTTGCTCAAGCTGCCCGAGCACCACGGCGTGATCTTTGGGGAAGGCCCGGAGCGCGAGGACACCTTGGCCCTAATAGAGGCCACAGGGTTGTCTGGCCGACTCCACCTTGGCGGCCACACCTCCAACCTTTCAGGTTGGCTACGTGCAGCTGATGTGTTCATCTCAGCCAGCCTCATGGAAGGACATCCCAACGTGGTGATCGAGGCAGCAGCAGCAGGATGCCCTTTAGTGCTGTCCGACATCCCTGCGCATCGCGAGTTTGCCGTGGGCGACAGTGCCCTCTTCGCACCCGCCGCTCACCCCGGCCTACTGGCCGCGGCCATGGTCCAAAGTGTGGAGGCACGCGGTCAAGCCCTGATCCGCGCTGCTCGGGCCCAGGCGCTCACGCTGCCCTTATCGGCTCAGACCGCTGCCCAGCGCTACATCGACATCTACCGTTCCCTGCTCACCGAGACTCCGCATTCATGAAGATCGTTATCAACGCTTACTCAGCTCGTCAGGGCGGCGGTCAAACTTACCTTCTCAACCTGCTTAGCCATTTGCCTGCCTCCGACACGCTGCTGATAGAGGTGTTCGCACCTATGCGCCTGAAGCTGCCAGAACAC
Source organism: Limnobacter sp. (assembly GCF_964228395.1). Lineage (GTDB taxonomy): Bacteria > Pseudomonadota > Gammaproteobacteria > Burkholderiales > Burkholderiaceae_B > Limnobacter. The sequence continues at coordinate 9,085 of NZ_CAXQZX010000080.1, read as the reverse complement.
GCCAAGATCAAACGGGTGCATACATTATGGCCGACGGCGAATCCTCTGATGCGCGCTGCTTGGGAGCGTCTGGCACTTCCCCGTTACCTAAAACAGACTGGCGCCGATGTGCTGTTCTGTCCAGGTGGGCTGGTCACCACAAAGCCACCCAAGGGTTGCAAGGTGGTCACCATGTTTCGGAACATGACGCCCTTCGATCCTATCGCGATGAAGGCCGTCCCACTTGGCCTACAGTGGGCTCGGCTGCGCTTGCTGCGGCGCCTTATGCTGACAAGCATGAGGGAGGCGGACCTGACCATCTTCATCTCTGAGTACGCACGTCAAGTAATCGAGACGCTTGCACATATTCCAAACCCACTGACCATTCCACATGGTATCTCGGAAGTGTTCAGATTGGGTACGGCACCCTTGCCGCGCCCTGCGGCAGCGGGTGACCAGCCCTATCTGCTGTATGTGTCCAAGCTGGGCACCTACAAGCACCATCACGAAGTGGTGAAGGCATTTTCAATGTTGCCGACGCGTGTACGAAATGCCCACCGATTACTTCTGATCGGAGAGGCTGAGGGCGAATCTGCCCAAAGACTGCACACCCACATCCGTCAACTGGGTGTGCATGAGCATGTCCGAGTGCTGGGGGCTGTGCCTTACAAAGACCTGCCAGCCTATTACCAAAACGCGGTGGCGAATGTATTCGCCTCGTCTTGCGAGAATTGTCCAAACATCATGCTGGAAGCTCTGGCCTCTGGCAGGCCTCTGCTGGCTTCGGATGTGGAGCCCATGCCAGAGTTTGGCGGGCGTCACATTGGCTACTTTTCGCCGTTTAATCCTCTAAGCATTGAAAGGGCCATGCGCAAGGTTCTGGAGGACCCCAACACAGCGCAGAGCTGGGCGGAAGGCGCCCGCCAGCAGGGCAGTCTTTACAGTTGGGCCAAGACCGCGCGCGACACTTGGCGCGCCATTCTCAACATTAAGAACAACGCGGGTTGAATCACATGACTAATCAAGACATTCCTACTCAAAAACAGCTGCTCGACCTGACATGTGACCGCCTTTATGCCGAGGTGGCACGATTAGCTCAGGCATGCGAGGAGTCGGCTAAAGTGGTTGGCCTCAGCCACTTCGAGTTGGATGACTTTCTGCCTGCCGATGTGGCGGCGATGATTGCCCAGCACTTCCCTGACACTGAAAAGATGTTTCTAATGGACTCGTTGAATGAGCGTAAATACACTTTCGAGAGCTTTGACGGCTTCCATCCACTTATTAAGTCGATCACCTTCGCCGTGCAGTACCCCCAAGTGGTGGTGGCAATCGTCGAAAAGATCTCCGGCATCCAGCAGCAGCTCCCTGATCCGTCACTCTCTATGCAGGCGGGCTAAGCTCTATTTTTGAATCCCGTTAAAAATGGGGGTATTACCGTCCGAGCAAATCGCTGCAGCGCGTCGTACTAAAATTGGACTCTGTGCTAAGGCAGGGAGTGAGACTCTAGCCAACTCAATAATCCTAGCCCATGCAAACGAAACTAGTCAGGTTCGTTTCATCAGGATGACTTCGCTGATCTCAATTGTGTTGAGAGTGTACGTTGATAATCCTGATACTCATCCACAACTTTTGGCCTTCGTCATTCCGCATCAACGAAGTGGCGGCGAAATTGATTGTGCAGCAGTGGACAAGGTTACAACTTGGAGTTTTAAGCAATGAATACACCTCGTCACTCCTCAACGCAAAAGGTCCTGGTGCTAGGCGTCACCGGTATGCTGGGCAATGCAGTATTCCGCCTTTTTTCCCAGAGCCAGGGCTTTGAAACACATGGCACGGCGCGCAGCACAGCGGGCCTTCGCCATTTCGATGAGGCCTTGCGGCCACGCATCCATGTCGGTATTGACGTCGAGCAGCAGGATCACCTCGTGCAACTCTTCAGCCGGGTGCGTCCGGGTGTCGTGATTAACTGCATCGGACTGGTCAAACAATTGGCGGAAGCGGGAGACCCTCTGGCGGCACTGCCTATCAATGCCTTGCTGCCCCACCGCCTAGCGCGTTTGGCGTCCCTGGCGGGTGCACGCCTCGTCCACGTGAGCACCGACTGCGTATTCACTGGACGCCAGGGGCTTTACAAGGAATCGGATGCGCCAGATGCGCTGGACCTTTACGGGCGAAGCAAACTGCTGGGCGAGGTGGATGAGCCTAACGCAGTGACGCTACGCACTTCGATCATCGGTCACGAACTGAGCAGTGCGCACAGCCTGGTGGGATGGTTCCTGGCCCAGGAGGGGTGCGTCCGGGGCTTTACCCGAGCCGTCTTCTCGGGCTTGCCCACGGTCGAGCTGGCCAAGGTGATCCGGGATCATGTGCTGCCTCGAACTGACCTGCGAGGGCTGTGGCATGTCTCGTCAGAGCCTATCACCAAGTACGACCTGCTGCAGCTCGTGAAGCGCGCCTATGGCAAGGCCATCGAGATAGTCCCAGATAAGAAGCTGGTAATCGACCGCTCGCTGGATTCGAGCCGATTCCGTGCGGAGACCGGCTGGCAGCCTGCCAACTGGACCGAGCTGGTCGATTCAATGTGCCGCTTTGCCTGAGCGGTCCTGAAACTAAAAGGAGTTCACGTGTTTAAGGACAAGATTCTTCTGATCGCTGGTGGTACAGGATCATTCGGCAACGCGGTGCTACGCCGCTTTATCAACTCTGACCTGAAGGAGATCCGCATCCTCAGCCGGGACGAGAAGAAGCAAGATGATATGCGCAAGCGTTTTGCCAGCCCCAAGCTGAAGTTCTACATCGGCGATGTTCGCGATTACCAGTCGGTGCTCAATGCCGTACGGGGTGTGGACTACATCTATCACGCCGCGGCGCTGAAACAGGTGCCCTCTTGCGAGTTCCATCCCATGGAGGCCGTAAAGACCAACGTCCTGGGCACTGAGAACGTGCTGGAGGCGGCCATTAACTGCGGGGTGAAGCGCGTGGTCTGCCTGAGCACCGACAAGGCGGTGTACCCGATCAACGCCATGGGCATCAGCAAAGCGATGATGGAAAAGGTTATCGTGGCCAAGTCCCGCTCGTCTGGTGATACCGTTATCTGCACTACTCGCTATGGCAACGTCATGGCCTCGCGTGGGTCTGTCATCCCGCTGTTCACCAACCAGATCCGCGCAGGACAGCCCATCAGTATCACCGATCCCAATATGACCCGCTTCATGATGACGCTAGACGATGCGGTGGATCTGGTGCTGTACGCCTTCGAGTATGGCAAGCCTGGCGAGATCTTCGTGCAGAAGGCACCTGCCGCGACCATCGAAACCCTAGCCAAATCACTGACCGCCCTAATGGGTGTCCCAGAGCACCCCATCCACGTGATAGGCACGCGCCATGGCGAAAAGCTTTACGAAGCTTTGCTCAGCCGTGAAGAGATGGTGGCGGCCCAGGATCTGGGTGCTTACTACCGCGTGCCGCCCGACCTGCGCGACTTGAACTATGGCAAGTACATGGAGCAAGGCGAGGTGAAGATCTCCGAGGCGACCGACTATAACTCCCACAACACTGTGCGCCTGGACGTCGATGGGATGAGCGAGCTCTTGATGAAGCTGCGCTTCATCCAGGCCCTTGTCAAGGGTGAGCAAGTTGAACCTGAAGAATGAGCCCAAGCGGGAAGAACCCCTAATGAAGAAACTCAAAGTGATGACCGTGGTGGGAACCCGGCCGGAGATCATCCGGCTGTCCCGCGTCATGGCGCAACTGGACTTGCATTGCGATCACTTGATCGTCCACACCGGCCAGAACTACGACTATGAGCTGAACCAGATCTTCTTTGATGACCTGGGTATCCGCATGCCAGATCACTTTCTGGGCGCAGCGGGCAGCAGTGCTGCTGAGACCATCGCCAATGTGATCGCTGGCCTGGACAAGCTGCTGCTGGCCGAGGCGCCGGAGGCGCTCCTGGTGCTTGGTGACACCAACAGTTGCCTGGCCGTGATACCTGCCAAGCGCCGCAAGATCCCCGTCTTCCACATGGAAGCCGGGAACCGCTGCTTCGATATGCGAGTGCCTGAAGAGACCAACCGACGCATCGTGGACCACACCGCCGACGTGAACCTCACCTACAGCGATATCGCGCGTGAATGCCTGCTACGGGAAGGCTTGCCGCCAGACCTCGTGATCAAGACAGGCAGCCCCATGGCGGAAGTGCTGAAACACTACCAGGACGGCATCGCCAAATCGGATGTGCTGGAGCGTCTTTCCCTGTCCGAGGGCGGTTACTTTGTCGTGAGTTCCCACCGGGAGGAGAACGTCGACTCAGATGCCAGCTTCCTGCGTCTGGTAGCGCTGCTAAACGCCGTGGCAGAGCAATTCGACCTGCCTGTGATCGTGTCCACCCATCCTCGCACCCAGAAGCGAGTGCAGGCTATGGGCGCCGCCTTCCATCCCCGTGTCCAGTTGCTCAAGCCGCTGGGCTTCACCGACTACGTGCGCTTACAGATGTCTGCCAAGGCGGTGCTCTCGGATAGCGGCACCATCAGCGAGGAGTCTTCCATCTTGAACTTCCCAGCCTTAAATTTGCGTGAAACCCAAGAGCGCCACGAGGCATTCGAAGAGGCTGCGGTGATGATGGTAGGGTTGAACATCGAACGGGTAATGCAGGGCCTATCCATTCTGGAGACCCAACCAAAAGGCGAAAACAGGTTGCTTCGGCCAGTAAACGACTACAGCATGCCAAATGTAAGCGACAAGGTGGTACGAATTATTCACAGTTACACCGACTACGTGAACCGCGTGGTTTGGAAAAAATATTGAAGCTGAAGCGATGCATATCGTTTTGATTGCGGATACTTTTCCGCCTTTGCGTTCGTCTGGTGCAGTTCAATTGCGCGACCTGACCCGCGAACTCATAAAACAAGGCCACTTCTTGACTGTGTTACTGCCCACCCACGAGCAGGGGCGAAGCTGGGCACTTGAAAACTTTGAGGGTGCCCAGGTATTGCGACTTAAGGCCCCAAAGACCAAAGACGTTGGCTATATTCGCCGCACATTGGCGGAGTTTGTTATGCCATTTGCAATGCTCTGGCATTTGCGAAAAAGCCCTTTTGCAAACAGTAAATGGGATGGTGTAGTTTGGTATTCACCATCCATTTTTTTTGGTCCGTTGGTGAGCGCGTTAAAACGCCGCAGCGGCTGCAAGAGTTATTTGATTATTCGCGATATATTTCCCGAGTGGGCGGCCGATATGGGCCTGATGAAGCGCGGGGGATTGCCTTATACATGCTTTAGTGCAGTAGCCAAGTACCAGTATTCTGTAGCCGATGCCATTGGTGTTCAAACCCCAGGTAACTTGAATTATTTTAAAAGCTGGGCAACAAAGCCCGGGAGGCAGTTAGAAGTTTTGCAAAATTGGCTCGGCAGCCCGGCCACTAAAAAGTGTTCAATCCGAATTGAGCAGACCGTTTTAGCAAAACGCAAAGTGCTTGTATACGCGGGCAACATGGGCATTGCCCAAGGCATGGATATTTTGTTAGCGCTGGCAGACAAGCTGCGTAGCAGAAACGATGTGGGGTTTTTGTTTGTTGGACGTGGCAGTGATGCCCTTCGGCTTAAAAATGCTGCTGAGTCTTTGGAGCTTGCCAACACTTTGTTTTTTGATGAAATTGACCCTGACGAAATTCCTGACTTATACGCTCAATGCCATGTGGGGATTGTGGCGCTAGACCCACGGCATAACTCACACAACATACCAGGTAAATTTTTAACCTACATGCAAAATGGTTTGCCTGTTTTGGCCAATATAAACCCAGGTAACGACCTTGCAGAGCTTGTACGCAAATCACGAGTTGGCAAAGTTTGCGAAAGCAATAGCCTCAATGAGCTGCTTGAAATGACCGAGCTACTGCTTCAACAAATTGATCTAGACGCCGACTTACCCAAGCGATGCAAGCTGCTATTTAAGCAGCAGTTTGCTGTTGAGGGCATTGCCCGCCAAATCACCGGCTTTTTTACCCGATGTTAATAAACTCATCATCTAAATACGTTAACGTGAATTAAATATTCAACGTATGTGCATGTATGACTGGTGCAAAATTAAAAAGCATCAACACTCAGTCTCTCAACGTCATTTTGGCTTTCTAGCCAAAAGCTGTCCCGTCTTATTTCCCTAATCAATAATATACGAAGGGGTAAGGCCACGCGTTCGGGAGTACCGATTTTCACCTTTTTAACCTCAAAACCAATATTTTTAAAGAAGCTGATCCATTCTTTATGTGCACGAAACCTGACACCAATCCCAAAAGTATTTGCCTTCAACACAGGGAAAACTTTTGAAACGAGTTTACCGACCGCTGATAATACTTTGCTTTTAGTGACCTGATAAATCAACCAACCAGATGCGTTTCCAATCCATGACTCATAGATATATTCATTCACGAAGATACCTACCGTTTTCTGCCTCCAAACTTCTAGAGTTTTTTGCTGCAGTAACTTGGTAGCTGACTCAGAATCTGCCACCATGTGATGAAGGATCAAATTAAAACAAACAATCGACTCATCTCCGCTTATGGGAGGATTCACCGCATCTGCGATCTTGGCGTCTATTCCCGCCATTCTACAAGTATCAACAGATACTGGGTCCATATCAAGAACACGCACATTTAAGCCGTTCTTTTTAGCTAAACCATCAGCGAAAAAGCCACAACCTCCACCTATATCTACCACTACTCCAACAATAGGCACCTTATGCGTTAACTCTGAAAAGTCTCGCAGTTGATCGCTTACAAAGGCCTCGTGATAAAACGCTTTTAACGCGGACTCGTCTAATTTCCTCTGAGTCATATAATTCTCCATGCTAGTTGGATTCAATCCGGCCAATATTTTAGGGTTTTGTGATTTCTAGCCGCTGTCTGCTTATATAAACTGAAAGCACTATTCAGCTTCGCCCCACCATCCCTAGTCAGCGGCCTCCACAAAAATACCGCATCACCTGGCACGCTCTTGGTGAAAAATGCACTAAACGGCACGGTTAAATAAATACCTTTGTCGAAGCTGCCTTCCCCAAAATCTTCGGCGCTTACGTTGGTACGGGTAGCAAATGCACCCATGCGCACACCGTTGTTAAACTCGCGCGAAAAGTCTAGCGTAACACCCTTATCCCCTGCCAAATACTGTCCCACGCTAACCTTGGCTAGTATGTCCTCAATACCTGTATCTACATAAGCGGTTATGTGGCCGGTATTAACTCCATAACTTTGCAAATCAAAGTCTTGCTCAAAGGCGCGTTGGCGCACTTTGTTCACATCCACACCCACAGCAAACCGGCTGTTCATGGGGCGGTACAAATACTCCGCACCCACACCCGCAAACATTTGCTCTAGCAAGCCGCCATACACACCGTAATAGTGTCCATCGGCCAACTTACCCATGTGCTTAAGTGCAAAGTTGGGAATGGTAAAGTCAGAGGTAACCGCATATTCACGCAGGTTGGTACGCACTTGGGGAAGTCGGCTGACCCCTACCTGCTTAAACTTTTCGAAGTTATCAATTAGCCGGTAGGCTAGGCGCCCTTCAAACCAGGTGTTCTTAGTTAAGTTGATGCGCGTGTCGTTCGCTAAAATAAACTGGTACAAAAACCCATCTGCCCCACCCAGCACCTGGCGGTAACCAAGCGCAGTTTGGTTAGTAAAGCGCTCCAAGGGTTCTTCGTACACCGGTTCGTAGTTGAAGTTATAGCCCTCTATAGCCACTTTTTCTTGGTCTTGTTGGGTACTTTCTAGGCCATATTCTGTGCGCCGCGCAACAAACTTGTTGCGGTCTATTACATGCTGGCCAACATCCACCCCATTGTTTTCGTAATTGATGGTGAACCAAGAAATACCCTCTGGCAGGTCTTGGTGCAGTACTTCTGCCGCCCGTTCTAAAGTTTGGCTGTAGTAGGCCGCATCGCCATTGCGCACGTCGAGTTTCACCTCGCTGCCGCGTTGCTCCACTTGCGTAACTTGCCAATCGGTTTGCTGCTGCACACGTTGTAGGGTTTGCTTCCAATCCACTTGTTGCGGGCGGGGGCCCGTGGTCACAGCTAGCGGCTTGGGGTCACTCAGCTTGGGTGTATTGATCGTTCTCAAATTTTCAAAAAGACTTATCGCTACACTGAGCTTATCGCCGCGCTCCACCCCAAAATGGAAGTGAAATGAGTCGGAAGCCTTATAGACAAATCCATAGTTCAACCTACTGTTTTGAACTTGGGGATTATCCAACGGTTCTTTTTGGTAGTCGTTTCCCTCATATTCCACTTTGAAAGTAAGCCTTTCGATCGGTGTATGCCACTGTAAACCACCAAATAAACTCGCTCTACCCCGAAAGTATGTACTTGCGCTTAACTCGCCACCAAGACCAAAGTCCACCTTGGGTCTTTCCTTAAAAGTATCAGATACGATCCCTAACGGATTTGCAACATCCCCTGCACTACCTAAGTATCCCCAACCCATACCTAGTGAATAGTCAAACCTATCAAATCGTTTTGATGCAACAAGATACTCGCCTGCGAATAACGACGTTCCCCAGATGTCTTGCAAACCGATCGCTAATGCGGGCATCCAACGACCCTCTGGCATCAGCCTTAACTTTAAGTCAATATTTTTGTCGATGAATTTTTGATCGCCAGTAAAGTCAAAAGGGCCTGCATCCCGATTGGTGATTTTGTTGTATCTGAACCCCCCCTCAAGCCATTCGAACGGCTGAAGCATAATGCTGTAGCGGCTGTAAGGCTCTACCCGGCTGGCCGTTATGCTTGCACTACCCGCGGGGCGCATGCGTGCCGTTGGGGTTTGCAACAACCCCACCCAGCCCCATGTGCTGCTGCTAACGGGCAGGTCCCGCTGCTTTGTTTGTAGTGCTGCACTTACTGGCAGTTGTTTTATTAAATTGGCTGATGTGCTAACGTGCACGGGTAGGCTCGCTGCACCTTGCGTGGCCAAAAACTCGGCCAACTTTGCAGCCACATCGGCCTGCAGGCCACTGCTGCAGGCTGGTGCAAGGAACCAAGCACCAGGCATGGGCACCACTTGGGCTTGCTGGTTCCAAGCGGCTAGGCCGAGATGGTGTACCACGCCAG
>NZ_CAXQZX010000079.1:0-13074 GCF_964228395.1 Limnobacter sp. | reverse complement strand
GGCGGCGGTGTGTGAATGCAGGCGCCAAAGTATGGCACCAGCAACAGTTCGTCTACCCCAGCTTCACTTTGCTCCACCGGGATCACAAAGCCGGGAATTCGCACTTTTTTGCCACTCAACTCATCGTTCACCGGGGCCTTGTTCCAGGATTCCCGCATGGCGTTTAACGCTTGTTGGGCACGGGGGTCGTTGTCTTGCAACTCAGCAATATTCAAACCACGAAATGCCGCCATGGGGTCCCAGTTGGCGGGCATCAGCGCATCCCACTCCAACTCGGGGTAGGCTGGGTCAAACTGTTTGGCCTGGGCCTGCCCCTGGCCCAAGCGGTCGCCCACGGCATAGCCGGAGTCGGCTGGATCAAGCGGTTCGTTTTGCAGCTCAGCCAGGGCTTTGTCCAACTCGGTCTTGGGCCGAGAATCCTCGGAGGTGCCCATCAACCAGGAGGTTAAACCGTAGCCCACGCCCACCATGGCCAGCATCAGCAACACACCCAGCACTACTTTTTTTGTATTCGGCATTTTATTTTCCAAAGAATGAACTGCTATTGACCGCGCATGCTCAAGCCGTCCTGCAATTGCAGGCGATAAGCACGCCAAGCTGGCCAAGCACCAAGCATACTGCCAAATGCTGCAAATGCGAGCACGGCCAGCAAGCCCTGTTGCAAGCCCCACACAGCCGACAATTGCACGCCAAAATTACTCAACACCCACGGCCCCAAGGCCCAGGCACTGGCTGCAGCAGCCAGTACACCCAGCGCAGCACCAAGCCACATCACCAACGCGCTTTCCAACAGCACCAGCGAAAAAATGGTCACTGGCCCGGCGCCGGTCGATCTCAACACCGCCAACTCGCGGCGACGTTGACCCAAGGTCACCAGCATCACGCTGGTCAGGCCCAACACGCTCACCAGGCCCACCAGGGCGGCGACCAACAACAGCACTTGCTCCACCAACCCCACGGTTTGCCACAAGGTGGACAAGGCCACCCCGGGCAGAATGGCGCTCAGGGCGACGCCGGGCTGGTTTTCCAGTTCACGCTGAACGCGAAACACCCCGGCACGGTTATGCAAACTCACCAAGGTGGCAGTGATGGATTTTGGGGTGAGGTTGAACTTGGCCACCAATTCGGCTGGAATGTTGGCCCCGGCCATGGGCACGCCCGCCTGCCAATCCAGATGGATGGCCTCCATACCCGCCAGGCTGATGTGCACACTTTGGTCCACCGGCGTGCCGGTGGGCTGAAGAACCCCCACCACGGTAAAGGGTTTGTCGCCGTGGCTCGGCTCGCCCGTTTGCAAGCTCATGCCGTGGTGCAGCGCAATGGCATCGCCCACCTTGTGATTCATGCGGGCCGCCACATCGGCCCCCAGCACGGCTTCAAAAATACGATCCACTGGGTCGCCCACAGTGTAATCGTCGAACGCTCGACCCTGCGCCAATGCCAAATGCTGGCGGGCACCATATTGAAAATCAAAAAAATACGCTGAGGTGGTGCCCACCACGGGGTAGCCACGGTATGAATCACCCAGGGCAATCGGCAAAGCCGACTTCACACGCGGATCGGCTTGAATTTGCTTAAACGCCTCAAAGGGCATATTGCGTGCGGGTTCACCAATGCGAAACACGCTGTAAAGCAGCAAAGCCACCGGGCTGTTTTGGGCGCCCACCACCAGGTCGGTGCCCGACACAGCATTGGAAAAGGTATCTCGAGCGCTTTGCCGCGCCAGGTCGATGCCCAAAAGCAACACGCTGGAGGCCATGACACTGAGCGTGAGTAACAACAAACTAGCACGGCGGCTCCATGCGCTTAGTGCAGCCAGCTTCAGCAAAATCCCCATCAAGCGCCCCCCTCTACTGCAGGGTACCGCTGCCAGTCGGCCATGTTGCAATGCCGCTCAAACCGCGCCGCCAGGGCGGGGTTGTGGCTCACCATCACCACCGCCGTGCCTTGCTGTTGCGCCCGCTCAAGCAACAGGTCCACAAACTTGGCCTGGTGCCCCGCGTCCAGGGCCGAGGTGGGCTCGTCTGCAATCAGCAGGCTTGGTCGCCCCATCAAGGCACGCGCCAAAGCCACCCGCTGTTGCTGGCCCACCGACAACTGCTGTACGGGCCGCTGCACATGGTCCTTCATGCCCAGCTCGGCGAGCAGGGCCAAGGCTGCCGCATGAATGCTGCTGTGGTCTGCAAGCGCCCGCTGGCGTCGAATGGCTGAAAACCGGCATGGCAAGGCCACGTTGTCCAGCACACTGAGGTAATTGAGCAAATTAAACTGCTGAAACACAAAACCAACATGGTTAACACGCACCGCGTCGCAGGCGCGCTCGCCCATGTCGTGAAGGGCGTGGCCCATCAGCGTCACGCAGCCAGCTTGCGCGCGCAGCACCCCTGCCATCAAGTTCAGCAATGTGCTTTTGCCACTGCCGCTTTCGCCCTGTACAAACACCCCTTGAGCGGGGCCAAGCTCAAATTGTGGAATGCGCAAACCAAAAGGCGCATTGGGGTAGGCGAATTCAACACCCTGCATCTGCAGCACTGGCGAATTTTGCAATGCTTCGCTCATAGGGCCTGAATACTTGGCTTCTTGGCGCTTAATTTGGCACCCACCTGCCCTTCTTGCACCATTTCTAGCTCGCCCACGCCGTGCACGTGGGCATCGTGTTGGTGGCTGTGGCCTTTGGCATCGCCATGCGCTTGAGCCACACCAGATTGCAATACAAGCAGCGTTACCGAGCACGCAGCCATTTGTTTAACATTCAAACCGGGTTTAAACATCTTCCATATTCCTGCCAACACAAGTGCGTAAAGGACCACAAAAAAACCCTCGGGTTCCGTGCATTTTTTAAACGGGGCCGAACTCCTGCCAAAACCCTTTGTAGATGGCTTGCTCGGCATCGCCACGCTTTTCCAAGGGGCAAGCCAGGCGCACAATCATTTTGTGGGCCAGTTCGTTGTAGGCCTGCCAAAACACCTCGGGATGAGCGGCGGGCAGATCCACAAACTCAGACACCTCGATGCGGTCAAAATAACGATCGGCCTCCTCCACCCAAGCGGCAGACACCGAGCGCGCCACGCGCAGGGCGATCTCCTCGGCCTTGGCGGTGTCTGCCTTGAACGGCAGAATGATCTCGATGGTGTACAAGCTGAACTTGCCCAACATTGAATTGTGCTTGATGGTGTGCATAAACACCGCCGCATTGGGCACCGCCAACCGGCGACCGGTGTACTTGCCCGACATGCCGATTTCAAACAGCTTGGTGCTCAATAAATCAATGTCAATCACGCGGCCATTCTGGTTGCCAATTTCAATGTAATCACCAATACGGAACGGCTTGGACAGCGAAATATTCACATACCCCAGCAGGCTGAGCACCACCTCTTTGCCCGTGATGATCAAGGCGCCTGCAATGGCCACCACGCTTAAAAACGCGCCGGTAATTTGAGAAGCCCACACCAGCACCAAGAGCAAAAACACCGCCATGCGCACCAGGTTTTTTAAAAACACCAATTGCGAGCGGGCTTTTTCGGGGTGATAGGGGTGAAGCTTGCGAAGCGACCACGACAAAGCGCGGTTCACAAAAAAACCGCTGGCCATCAACCCGAAGGTGATGACCAGCTTGACGATGAACAAAATTGTGGGGTCTTTTAAAAAGTCCATTCCTTCATGCTGCAAGTGGATTGGACTCTATGGTACCAGCGGTAGCCCCCCAATCAGCGGCAAGCCACCGCCGCTGTTGTTGCTTTGCTGGCAGGCGTCCGCGTTCTCGTAGCTGGAGTCGATCACCTGGTCAATCCACTGATTGATCAGGGTCACAGCCTCGGTGTCAACCACGCTGCGGGCCAAGGGCGGCATTTTGGCTGCCAACTCCACAGCCTCTGGCCCCATGCGGTAAGGCACAATCGAATCGGCCGACACACCGGGGTGGATGTCGTACAAACGATTGCCCCGGCCCTCCGAGCCACTGGCGGTGGGCTTTTTACAAATGCCGTAGGTGCTGTCCACAGCCCGGAACACGTCCACATAGAAGCCTGTGTTGGAGGCCTGGCCATTGACGTTGTGGCAGTGGGCGCAGTTCACTTCCAGGTAAGCGCGAGCGCGTGCCTCAATGTCGGCCTTAGACCCGGCTGGCTGGCCCGAATCCCCGGGCTTGTTGAACTTGGGAATGCGCGGCACGGCACCGGCAACCTTGGTGGTTTGGTTCACCTTCAGGTCGCTTGGGCAGTTTTGCATCAAACCGGTTTCGCACATGAACTGAATCTGGTTTTTGCCATTGATGGGGTGCTGCGACTGCCCAGCGGTCAACAAGGGCGACTCATTGCGATATTCGCGGTTCAGGTTACGCGGCTTGGGGCCAATGGGTGAGGAACCCGATTCCACATCGTTGTTGCTGTGGCAAATCAAACACTGGTTGGCGTTGGGGAACAGGTATTCAGCGGTATTGCCCTGCTGGCGTTTGCCGCTTTCAACATCCACATAATCCCAGGATGCCGCGGCCTTGCCACCGCCCTGGCTTAGCACAGCCTTGCGCTTGCCGCCACCTGCGTCTTGCCAAATGTACTCCAGCGCCTCCCAGTATGGGTTACCGTCCTTGCGCTCACGCTTGATCAACAGGCGGGTTTCGTAAGCGGTCTCTTTGCCCTGTGGCTGGTCCACAAAGGTAAAGGTTTTGGCAATGATGGTGCCCACAGGGAAGTTGATGGTGGCGTTGACCCGGTTGGCTTCATCGGCCAGGTAGTTGGCCTTTTTGCCACGCGGCACAAAAATCACGCGGTGCTTAAGCGAATAGTCGCTAAACAACTTGCTGTTGAGCACGTAAGGCATGCCCTGGCTATTGGGCATGCTGCGGGGGTCCTGGGGGTCTGCAAACAGGTTGTACTGCGCCAAATCGGGGCAGTTCACCGCAAACGCAGCTTCATTCACCTCACCGGCTTTCAAAGGCACTTCGCACAGGGCCTTCACCGCCTCGGCAGTGGGCTCTGGGGAAAACTCGCCACTGGGTACAAAAGGCTCCAGTTCAAAGTCGGGCAGGCGTGGCAGGTCCGCGCCAAATTTCGCCAAACAGTTGTGGTCTTCGATGCGGAATGTGGCGGGAAACTGCGGAATGCCGCTGGCCACCGATTGAACAAACTCGGGGGTCAAGCTGGCAGCCGGGTTGCTTGGGTTCAGGTTAAGCACAGCCTCCAAACCGCGTGTGCCATTGAAGTTGGCAAAGTTCAGACTGTCGCCATTGAAATTGTTGTTCGGGTTGATGCAGCTAAACCACCAAGCGGGCACCTTGCGTTGGCCGTTGCTGTTGAATTTGTATTTGTTGTAACGGCAGCTGGGGTTGGGGTTGGCGTTGCCCTGAATCGGCTTGCCATCGGCATCGGTGGGCACGGGCTGGCCCTGACGGTCTTTGGGCAGCTCGCACTCGTTGTTCAGTTGGTCTTGGTAACCATCCCACACAATGTGGGCGCCACGGTAGCGTTGGCCGCCAGCGGCAATTTTTAGGCCCACCAGCATGGGGAAGGCACTGGTCACCTGCCCGCCCTGCGTGGCAATAATGCTGGCAAAGTCGGGCTGGGGCAAATCATTGCCGTTGTTGATGAAGGTGTTGTTAAAAATGTTCACCGCCTCGGAGTACACATCCATGCGGCGGTCACCGTTTTCGCCCAACAACTCGTAGCTGGTCAAAATAATGCCCGCTGTGCCGTGGTTCTCGAACACGTTGTCGTAAATATCGATTTTGTCGTAGGCCAGGGTGATCAAACCCGAACCACGGGGCACGTTGGCCACAATGGAGCCCGGCACGGCAAAGTTGTAGGTGTTGTTGTTGCGAGCCACGTTGTTGAACATGCGCGAGCGCGAACCGTACTGGGTCAGGTTGTCCAGGTCGTAAATCAAAAAGCCGCCGGTGTTGCACTCAGCCAGGTTGCCGGAATATTCACCGTCTTGTACGTTTTCAATCTCAAAACCAAACACGTTGTAAGCCGTGCGGCTGTTGCGGATTTTTGCAATATTGGTTTGGCCTACATAAATACCAGCATCGGAGGCACCAATGGACTCGCTTTCTTCCACCAAAATATTGCGGCTTTCAACGGGGTAAATGCCGTAGCGGCCCGAGGCCGTGCTCACTGTGTAGTCTGGTGAGGTGTTGTCCCGCTCCAGCGGATTGGGGTTGGCGGGGTTGTGGCGGGCTGGGTCGGTGCACTGCACCTTCACCGCATCGCGATAGTTGGCCGCAGTAATGGGGGTTTCTTGCGGGGTTTTGCGTCCGCTACTCCAAATGGCGCGCACTTTTTTCAATGTGCCATGGTTGACGCCCTTGAGCTTGAAGGCATCGCCGGGCGAATCGCCAATGGTCAGGTTACGCACGGTCACACCGCGCACATTCGACGCCAAAAAGCCCTCTTGTGAATTGCTGTCGCGGAAGGACAGGAAGGTTTCGTCCATGCCGCAACCTTCAATAATCACATCTTCCGTGGTGCTAATTTGTATGCCGGTGGTCAACTCAAAAAAGCCGCAGTCAAAACGCAAAGTGTCTTTGGGCTTGAGCTGAACCATGGCCGCCACCATCTCATTGGTGGCATTGGGGCCAGGCTTGATAAAAAACACCCGCCCTTCAGACTCGGACGGGTTGATGGTTGAACCACCAGAACCCGAGGGGTTCGCAGGATCACCTCCGGATGAAAGGCAACCCGCCAGTGTGGCCAAGGCCAGCAGGCTTGTGCCCGTGCGCAGCAGATGTTTAAACATACAAGGCTCCAACGGAAGAGTATTTGGTGAGGAAATGGTAAAAACTGCTTGCCTGTACCTGCTACCGAACTACAATCAAATTGGATTGAGCCTTGTGTCGCCTAATTGACACTTCGACCACTTTGACCCATATTCAATTCGCCAAAACAACACCGGAGGGACATTCCATGCCAGTCAAACCTGCTGTTGCACGCCTGCTCGTGGGTGCAACCATCGCCGCCTCGGCACTCGCCCATGGGGTGGCCCAGGCCGACCAGGCCAATGCCGAAGCCACTTTGCGAGCCGCTAGCCTGGCGGCCACCTGCGCCAACTGCCACGGCACCAATGGCAACGGCGTACAAGGCAGCCCAGTGAGCGGCCTGGCCAATTTGTCAGTGGAATACATTAAAACCAATATGATCTGGTTCAAGACCGGCCAGCGCCCTGCCACCGTGATGCATCAACTTGCCAAGGGATACACCGACGAGCAAATCGACATCATCGCCAACTACCTGGGCAAAAAAGACTAAGGAGCGCACCATGCAAAGACGACAATTTTTACAGACCAGCGCCCTGGCCACGGCATTGCTCGGCGGCATGCCCCTGGCAGCCACAGCCAAAAGCGCCAAAGGCAAAGTGGTGGTCATTGGCGGTGGTTACGGTGGTGCCACCGCAGCCAAATACATTCGCCTGTTGTCGGGCAACCGGGTCGATGTAACCTTGGTTGAACCCAACAGCAGCTTTGTATCCTGCCCCATGTCCAACCTGGTGGTGGGCGGTGTTCGCCAAATCAGCGAAATCAGCACCCCCTATTCAGGCTTGAGCCGCAACCACGGCATCAAAATGGTCAAAGACTACGTGGTGTCCATCAATGTGGACAAACGCCAGGTGAAGCTAAAAAGCGGCCGCAGCCTGCCCTACGACAAATTGGTGTTGTCCCCTGGCATCGACCTGATGATGGACAAGATCGAAGGGCTGGCAGCCGCCAACGCCAGCGGCGCCATTTTGCAGGCTTGGAAAGCCGGCCCCGAAACCGTTGCATTGCACAAACAACTGCAAGCCATGCCCGATGGAGGCACCTACGTGCTCAACGTTCCACTGGCGCCCTACCGCTGCCCCCCCGGCCCTTACGAGCGGGCCAGCATGGTGGCCAATTACTTCAAGCAGCACAAGCCAAAATCCAAAGTGCTGCTGCTGGACGCCAATGCGGATGTCACGTCCAAAGGCAAATTGTTCAAAGCAGTGTGGGAAAGCCAGTACAAAGGCATGCTGGAATATCGCCCCAATATGAAAGTAACTGGCGTGGACGCTGCGGCAAAAACCGTGCGCTTCGAATTTGAAGAGCCCATCAAAGCCGATGTGTTGAACATTTTGCCCGACATGCGTGCAGGCAAACTGGCCGTCGATACCGGCATTGCCAACCTGAACAACCGCTGGGCCGAAGTGAATTACCTCACCTTTGAGTCCACTGTGGCCCCCAATGTGCATGTGATTGGCGACAGCGTACAAAGCGCACCGCTGATGCCCAAAAGCGGCCACATGGCCAACAGCCAGGCCAAAGTGGTGGCCGCGGCCATTGTGGCGCAACTCAGCGGCTGGGAGCCCAACCCCAACCCGTTGGTGAACAACACCTGCTACAGCTACATCAACACCACTGATGTCATTCATGTGGCCAGCGTGCATGCCTACAATGCCGAGAAAAAAACCTTCCTGACCATTGAGGGATCGGGCGGCGTGAGCGAAAAACCCACCGAGTTGGAAGGCACCTACGCCTGGAGCTGGGCGCAAAACATTTGGGCCGACACCCTGGTGTAAACACCCGCGCAAACGGGCGTGAATAAAACCACCCACGGGGCTGCCACTGGCAGCCCTTTTTTGTGCCCCGCCGCAGGGGGTTTAGGGTTAGCCCCATGTGCCTTGCTTGCAACAAACCCTTAATTGCGCAGCTTTTTTACCGTTAATCAAATTGCAGTAGTTGCGCATATACGCGTAACTTTAAAAGCAGAGGCCACCCACAAAAAGGCCCACCACTTGCAGGAAGGACGACACACCATGGCAAACAACTCGATTGTTGGCCAATCGCACAGCCCCTATGGCATGGGCGATGTGGCCAGGCTCGCGGCGCGCGAAGGTTATTTGTTCGGTTTGAGTTTTTTGTTTCGCCAGCGCATCCCCAGCGTGGTGCCCCCCATCAGCCCGAATTTCGAAAATCGCCAATTGCCCTTGGTGGTGTTGGTGCCCGGCTACCTTGAAAAACCCGGCTGCTTTGCCGGTTTGTATGACGAACTCCTCTGGAGTGGTGTGCGCGTGGCGCTTTATCAACCCCGCTACACCTTGGCCAGCGTGGCTCAAATGGCGCAACATTTCCAAGAGTACCTGGATGGATTGCTCAACCTGCCCCACTGCCAAAATAGCCACACCTACCTGGTGGGTCATTCCATGGGCGGACTGATTGTGCGCCAGGCCATGGCCAAGCAATGGAATACCGGCCTGCCTGTGCAGCACCTGTTTACCCTGGCCACCCCCAACAACGGCACACAAATGGCTCACTTGGGCGTTGGAGACTGCGTGCAAGACATGCTACCGGGCAGCGCGTTTTTGGCTGAACTGAACCAAAGCGATGTGGACCACCGCCACCGCATGAGCAGTGTGATTGCCACCCCAGACTGCTTAATACTGAGCGCGAAAAATGCCCACCTGGAGGGCGCCGCCAACCATGTGATGCCCGGCAGTGGCCACATGGCCCTGCTGGACGACCCCCGGCTGGTGGGGCTTTTGCAGCAGCGGGTGCAAATTGACCACCCTCACCAACTGATTGGCGCTTAAAAACTGAAAGGCTTAACTGCCCGCTTCGCCTTTTAAAACCGATTTGAAGTACAGCTCAGACTCCAATTCACCCACGTGAACGGTGACCTGGGTTTGCAGCCCACCCTCGCTCGGGCAGCAACGCTCCAGCGTTTTCAGCAAGGTTTGGCCCAACAGCTCACGCACAGAAAAGTCGCGCCCGCTCAACAAGGCCACCTCGGCGGCCACAAACGCATGCCGATCCTCCTCGGCGGCTTCCACACCAATACGGAAACTTGCCTGGCACACCATGCGTGTTTTGATGTCGGCATCCATGAAAATGCCCAGGTTGAGCAGACTGCGATTGACCTGCAACATCACCCAAGATTCATCGAGGCTGCGCAAATTGCTGCTGTATTCAATGGTGATGTGAGGCATGTCGCTGAGCTCGGGAAGAAAACAAAATACGTTGGAAGCTGGCTATCGGCTCATGGTGTGACAGAACCACCAAAGTTCAAGCTGCGCACTAGTATAAATTACCTACAAATCCACTTGCCCACCGTTGTTTTTGAGGGGGACAATAGTTACATCGAGCGCTGTCTCAGTGCTCCATCCAATGTCTCCTCTTCTCCGCAAGTGAGAAAGGTTTAAGCCGACTTCGCAAGGAGTCGGCTTTTTTTTATCCAAAAAAATGGCTTTCAATCAAACGGGCCAGCACCTCGGGCTGATCGTGATGAACCATATGCCCGGCGTCATCCACAATTTCGCAACGCCAATCGGGCACCACCTCAAAGCGTTTACGAAAGGCCTCAAAATCCACCGGCTCGCCTGCTTTGCTCAACCACAGACCAGCTTCAGTTTGCGCGGCCTCTACATGCAACACTGGGGCGGTAATGCAAGCCCAACAGGCCTGGGCCTCAGCCAAGCGATAACCAATCGGATTGGGAATTTTGTGGGCCGGGTCGCCCAAAATTCGGTAACCATCGTCGTCGGCCTGCGACCAATGTTGCGCCAAAAACAAAGCCTTGTTGGCTGGCAGGCGAGGGTTGGTTTTTTGCAAACGCTGCGCCACCGACTCCAGGCTTGGGTGCAAACGCAGTTCAGAAGGGTTTTTAATGGCATCCAGCCAAGTGGCATAACGCTTGGGAGCCCGGTCTGCGCCAGAATCGAGCATGCCAAACCCCTCCAGATTCACCACCGAAGCCACGCGGCCCGGGCGAACACCTGCGTACATCATGGCCACATTGCCCCCCATGCTATGCCCCACCAAATTTACAGGCGCATCGGGAGAATAGTGGTCAAGCAAAGCATCCAGGTCGGCCAGGTAATCGGCAAACCAATAAGAACGCGCGCCGGGCACCCCCTGCTGCACTGGCCATTGGCTTTTGCCAAAACCACGCCAATCGGGAGCAATCACGCGGTATTCGCGCTGCAAGGCATCCACCACAAACTGAAAACTGGCCCCCACGTCCATCCAGCCATGCACCATCACAATCAAAGGGGCGTACATGGGTCCCCATTCATTCACATGAATTTGAATACCGCGCACTGAGCGCAAATGGCTGCGGGCAGGTCGGCGTGGTGAGTAAGCGGTGGCTGAAATCACGGCCTGAGCGCTGTTTTGATGGGTGGTTTGATTTGAATTCATGGCTTATCCCACATTGTGTTGGCGGTTTGCCAAAGCCTGCTCAAAGGTGTTGCGCACCCGCTCTGGCATTAACACCACTTTGCTGTGCGTGTAGTTGTAAAAAACAAAACCCGACTTGGCCAAGGCAATTAAACGGCCATCCACAGGCCGAGTGATCCTGAAAATAATGTCGCAACCATACTTGTTGAAATCCATCACGCCAACCTCAAAACGCAGCAAATCGCGTGCATGCGCCTCGCTTTTGTACATGGTGGCCAAGTCGGTCACGATAATGCCAGTGCGATCCTGGTTAATTTCTTCAATGCCAAAATGGTACAAAAACCGGGCGCGTGCTTCCGAGATCATGGAAATCATGGAGTCGTTGGCCAAATGGTTGCCCGCATTGATGTCGGTGATGCGCACGGACAAGGAGGTTTCAAAAACAAAATGGTGATCTGGAAATTCGAGGTTTAGCCGCGCCATAACAATGTTACAAACTGACAAATAGTTCAATGCCCTAGTGTAGTGCTTTTAACTGCATTGAACGTCTACCATCTTTGAGGGGGAGCACGAATTTCGAAGCCACGCTCTAACCGCCACGCCCCAAGACGCCCCAAATCGGCTTATGCTTGGGCTTCACAAAAAATACATGGATGGAGACAGACATGCCCAAACTCGACGCCAGCCTGGTGAGCTTGCTCGGCGAACCCATGCCCGAGCTTGAAAAGCTAAGCGCTGCTGAACAAAAAAAATTGGCTGCCGACATGGCTCAGGCACAACAAGCCCACGAAGCCAACTTAAAAAAAGCCATGGACGATGCGCTGGAACACATTCCCCGCCTGTTGCGCGGTGCCGTTAAAAAAATGCTGGGGCTATAAACATGGATAGAAACACCGAACTGCGCCGCTTGGCCCAAGCCCTGCACAAAAAGCCCGAGGACCTGGCTTACCTGGATAAACTCGACGCCATTGCACTGCAAAAACTTCGCAGCAAATTCCAAAACAGCTTGCTGAACAAATTTGGCCCCGTGTTTGAAAAAATTGCGGGTACCGGCAAATTGGCCCCAGACAGCATCAGCGCCACCCTGTGCACCAAAGTGTTTGGCCCGGCCATCACGGCCAACATGTCTTACTACACGCCAATGAGCAAAGCGACCGCCCTGTGCAAGCTGTTTGATGCCAGCTTCATGGCCGAAGTGGCGCGCGAGCAAATTCCGGAGAAATCAGTGGACATGCTGGCCGAATTGCCCACCGAGCAACTCAAACGCGTCACAGTAGAACTGGTCAAGCACGGCGACTACCACGTGCTGGGCGGCTTCACCGACTACATTCCGGAAAAAAAGGCACTCGAAATCATGGAAGTGATCGACGACCCTGCGGCCAACCTGCACATCTCGTTTTATGCGCAGCGCAAAGACCGAATTGGCAAACTGGCCAGCATGCTCAACGACGAAAAACTCATTGAGCTAATTGCCGCGGCCTTTGCCAACGAAGACTTTTTGGTTGAGGTCGGGCTAATTACCGCCGAAATGGACGACAAATCGCAAGCTCGAATGGCCAAACTGACCGACAAGGTGAACAAGGCCCACCGGGAGACCGCCAAGGCCAAGGCTGAGGAGTTGGGATATGCAGATCGCTTGAAGGCCTACTTCGCGGCGTAGTGGTTCATCGGCCTGCGTTTCGGTTGACTGCGCAGCCTCTTGGTGTCGGCTTGGTAATGGTTTCAGGGCCAGGGGCAGCCCTTGCGAGTGTTTATGCGCAGCGTTTTGGTGCCGGGTTGGCACAGGCCACTGGGCCTGGGATCAGCCCGTATATCCCTTCTTGTCCCTTCCGAGGGGGCATGCAAGGCGAAAATGTCGCCATTGCATCCGATTCGGTTTCCCGCCAAGCGGGGGCTTGGCGGGGAAACACGCCTCGGCCCCTCGGTGTGGGCCAAACCGGGCGGGCTGCCCT
>NZ_CAXQZX010000078.1:0-36247 GCF_964228395.1 Limnobacter sp. | reverse complement strand
AGAGCAGTTTAAGCAGGCGGCTCAAACGGCTTAGCGCACGTCTTTGGTCGCTGCAACTGCTTCATACAACTCCACCAAGGCACTCTGGTTAACCTGGATCAATCCGCGCTTGGGCCGGTCCAGGTCGATGATGATGAACACAATCAAAGTAATCAGTACCGACACCAACATGACCGGCACAAACATGCGTTTACCACTCAAGCCAGAGGAATACCCCATGATGGCACCTGATGACATGAACACCACAAACAGCAGGAGCAGCACCACCTCGGGCACTTGCATTTGAAGCAATGCGTTGCGCTTGCCTTGGCTGTCGATCACTTCATTTAAAGCGGTGATAAACGCACCACTGGTGACCGGGCGAGGATCGAGTTCCGCTGCTTTCATGGCCAAGGCCCACAGTTGCGCTTGCACTTGCGCGGTTTCGTTGTTGAAGCGTGCACGGGTTTGGGTGTCGTTCAAACCGATGGTGCCCACCTCAACACGCAAACCAAGGTAATGCTTGAACAAATCATTGGCCTGCGGTTGCAGTTCTTGCGGCAACAATTGAACTCGCAACACAGCCGTTCCAACTGCGTTGGCTTCATCAATCAAGGCCATGCTGCGGTTGTCGTAGCGCTGCATCGACATACTAAAAGTAAAGCCCAGCAATAGCGCCAACAAACCCAGCACACTACCCTGAATGGCCCCCGTAAGTGCCTTCAATTCATCGTCGGTTTTCTCCTGCACATAACGACCCAGGCGAAACCCCAATTCATTGAACAACAAAATGCCGAGCAATAATGACGCTGCAATGGCCACACTGCTATAGCCGTATAAAAACCCTTGGTGATCCATCAACAATCCTTATTGGTTTTGAAACGCAAAACGCACTCGCGCCATTATGATGGCGAGGAGCGCGTTCACGAATCTAAGCCTCTGGAATTGCTGGTGCGCTGTCTCTAAGCTGCAACGCTTTTAGTTGAAATTTAAAACTCTTCGAACTCGGTGATATCGGACCCCGACACACGCTTGGACTGTGCCTTGCCCGCAGGCTCAAGGCGGTAATTGCCAGGCTTGGAGGTTGGCAGACGCATTACATCTGCAGTTGCCTTCAGCACAAAAAAGCTCATGGTGCTTTTGAGCTGCGCGGCTTGGGCGCTCATCTCTTCTGATGTGGCCGCCAATTCTTCTGAAGACGCCGCATTAAGCTGCGTGGCTTGGTTCAATTGGGCCATCGCCATGTTGATTTGCGAAATGCTGGTGGTTTGTTCGCGTGAGGCGGCAGAAATCTCCTGAACATAATCCGAGGTTTTTTTGATCGACGGAACAATTTCATCCAATATCGATCCCGCCTTTTCTGCGACACTCAAACTATTCGAAGCCAGTTCGCCGATTTCCTGTGCTGCCACCTGGCTACGCTCTGCCAACTTGCGCACCTCGGTGGCCACCACAGCAAAGCCCTTGCCGTGGTCCCCCGCCCTGGCCGCTTCAATGGCGGCGTTCAAAGCGAGCAAGTTGGTTTGATAGGCAATGTCGTCAATGATGCTCACACGGCTGGCAATTTCTCGCATGGCGGCCAAGGTCTCTTTGACAGACTGACCGCCAATCACGGCCTCACGCGAGGCAGCTTGTGAAATGTCATCTGTCATTCGGGAGTTCTCGGTGGTTTGTTTGATCGAACCCGATATTTGCTCAATGCTCGCGCTGGTTTGCTCTACACTGGCGGCCTGCTCCGATGACGAGCCCGACAAGGACTGCGACGTCATCGACACCTGATCGGCCGCCGAGGCCAAGTTTTCAGCCGCATGCCGAACCTCGCCAATCACAGTAGACAACTTACTCACCATTTCGCGTGTGCTGTCCAACATCTCGCCCTCGGCACCTTTGGCCTTCATGTCGATGTCAAAGTTAAAGTCGCCGTCAGCGATGCGCTGCAAGCGGTGCGCCACATACTTCAACGTGCTTCCCACTGAGCGCACCACAAACATGCCAAGCAATACGCCGATGACAGCACCCACCAGGGTTGCCATGACAATCAAATTGCGCACGCGGCTGTGAACCTCATTGGTTAATTGGGTGGCTTGTTCGGCGTTGTGTTCCTTGATTTCAGCAAGTTCGTGCATCAATTGATCTGCCCGCTCCGACTCCTTCTTGGCAACCTCCATGGCATACACCACCGAATCCCGGTGCTGTGTGGCCAGCCCCCTCTTCTCCTCGGTGCTGGCCATCTCAAGAACCTTGTCTTGGGTGGTCAAAAACTGGGTGTAGGCCAGCTCTAGCTCGGCAAATTTGGCTCGAGCCTCATCGCTGGTAAACAGCGGCTTGGCGGCAGCCAAATGCACACTCAAAGATTCGCGGTAGGTTTTAATGGTGCCCAGGTAACTTTGGGACTCCAATTTGTCATTGGTTTGAGCCAAAAGATAGCTGCGCATTTCACGGCCAGATGCCGCCAGCGCCGTGTTGGCTTCTTTGATGTGCGAAAGCCCAATCAATTCATTGTTGTACAACACATCGGCCTGCCGATTGATTTGCCCGGTTCCATCAATCCCGAACGCGCCAACAATCATGGACAGCGCCATCAGCAAGCCACACAAAAATATGATCTTGGTCCGAATGGCCAAGGTATTGATCCAGTTCATGGTTGAATCTCCATCGCGGGCAATCGCTGTCTTTTTATTAAATGTTAAATGTTTGTTATTTTGCAGTTGACACTGTTTGGGTATTATTTTTCATCCCAAAATGGCCACAAAGCCAAAGAAGAGCCATAAAAGCCCCGCTAATCCTTCGACGGACAAGCCTCAGTAGCCCACCCCGTTTGCTGCGACAAAGCTTGGTGGTAAAGTTTTGGCAAATTATTCCTAGAGCAGCACATGAGCAGCACCGAGCCCACACGCACCTTTCGCATCACCTTCGCACTCATCATGGGATTTTTAATGGTGGGGGTGGTCACCTTTGTCACCACGGCCGTCAACTTTGGCTGGCAAGCGGGCTTTTTTGCCTACTGGGGTAAAACGTACCTGGTGGGGTATGTGGCAGCTGTGCCGGCTATTTATGTGTTTGCGCCTGTGGCGCGCGGATTAACCAATACAGTTCTTAAGTTGTCTCATCAGGCCATGCCGACTGGTCACTGATCCTGTGCTGAACCACACCCTAAGCCATGAGCATTTAAAGATGAACCAAACCTATCGCGCGCAGTGCCCTTGTGGGCAGTTGGCCGTTCACTTTGCAGAAGCACCCGTTGCTCAGCTGGTTTGCCATTGTCGGGATTGCCAAACCGTCAGTGGCATGCCCTACTCCAATGTGGCATTTTTCAAAGTTGAGGACCAATGCGCCCAAGGTGAATTCAATGCCATCAACATGACCGGCGGCTCAGGCCAAGCCAAACAATACCGCCGATGCAGGCAATGCGATGGTTTTGTTTATGGCACCGTGGATGCCTTAGAAGGCCTGGTGGGTGTCAATGCAAGCAGCTTAAAACCCCCGTTTGAATTTAGCCCCATGGCGCATGTGTGGACCAGCGAAAAAGCAGCTGGGGTAGAAATACCTGCGGGTGCATTTCAATTTCCAAAAGCACCACCGTTTAGGCCTGGCAAAGGTTGACGTGCCGAAGAAAGGTGTGGTGGCACACCGGGTAAGCCCACACCCGGCGTCAAAATCAACTGCGGTGCACTAACGGCACTTAATTTCTTCTTTGAACTCGTCGTACTTGGCTTCCCGCTTCACTTTGCAATGGCCATCGCGAAACTCTTCCTTCCAGGGGGCATCGGCCACAGGCGAATAGCCGTCCTCGCATTTCACCTCCCTTTTGTACTCAAAAGGTTTGGAGTCAATTTTTACCAAACACGGGCCATCCCAGTACTCTTGTTTGATGCGTTCAAAGTAGCCGTAATCATCGCCGCTGCGCGCATGGCTAGGCACGACCAAAGTTAAAGAAAATGCGAGGTTTGTTAGCGAGGTAAGCCACTTCATGATCGCTGCCCGATAGAACGAATTAGACTAGGCAATAACGAAGGCCAGTTGCGTGGGGTTGACGCCCGATGCTTTGCTGTTTTTGGTTTTTGCCAGGCTCAAAAGTGCTGGAAATTGGGCCCAGCTCAGGCCGAGACATGGCCTGTTTGCACGCAAGCGGGCATGAGGTAATTGGGGTTGAACCTTCCACGTCTTTGCGGGAGGGCAAAAGGCTAGCCAAAATTAGACCCAATCCTCAACCTTCAGCCCGGCCACCCTTGCAAATTCGTCCATATTGTTTGTCACCAAAGTGCACCCTTGGGACAACGCGTGGCCGGCTATGGCCGTGTCGTTAGCACCAATCGGCGTGCCCAATGACTCCAGAGCTTTTTTGATGCGAGCGGCCTCCTCCACCGCATGGCGGTCCCACGGCAGCACCTCATCGGTTCGGCTGACAAACTCGTGAACCACCTGCACCAACTTTGGGGAGGCCTTTTTGTTGTTCGCCCCGTAAAGCAGTTCGGCATAGGTAATGGCCGAAAGTACGATTCGATGTTTGGCCTGCACCGCTTCTTGCAGACGAACCAAGACACTTTCTGGACGCTCTCGAATAATGAAAGAGCAAATGTTGGTGTCTAACATGAACACTTTTTTCAAAGTACAACCCGCCCGTCTTCAATCACCTCAGGGCGTTCAAGCAGAAAATCTGCATCGGCTTTGTCAACGTTTGCAAAGCTTTTCCAACTTTTGCGGGCTGGGCGCAGAATCAAGGCATCGCCCTCGCGAGAAATTTCCAACTCGGATACGCCTTCGAACTCAAACTCTTTGGGCAAACGAACCGCTTGATTCCTGCCATTTTTAAATAGGGAAACTGTTCTCATGTGTTTCACTCCGGTTGATTTTCACTCACATGGATAAGCTTACAGGATTGTTGGCATATGTCCAACATATGCCACAACAAAGAACGAAACGATAAGACCTAAGGTGAATTATTTTCACATAGTGAAAATTTAGAGTGTTGAATCTAGATTCACTTCATCAGTGGTATCAAAAAGGCAGCGTTGTAATGACCCAGCGGAATCTGCACAGTTTAGGCCGCTAATTTGTACTGCTCAGCAGGTGTTCTCATGCGCCCAGCGCCTAGCGAGGCCTTTGGGTGTTGTAAAACCGAATCCAGTCTCCATTCACTCGACTTGCATGCTGGATGGCCTCAAATCGGTGGCGGTGCACGCACTGCTCTTTGAGGGTTCGAATCACACGCTCCACGATGCCGTTTTTCTCGGGGCTGTAGCCCACTGACTCATTTCACTTTCAACTCAAACGCCACGTCACACACTCCGCAAACCAGCCAAACGGGCTTTGTAGCCCAAACCCCACTTTCACATCCGGGGCACACCCACTTCATGCGACTACTCTGCTTTTTTGGAGCTGGCGAGTAAATCGACACACTCGGAGCCGAGGAATCGACATGGAGTCCAGCCTTTTTAGGTGCCGCTATGTTTTCAATCGGTGGTGCACTAAGGGGAATATCAAGCTCTTGTTCTTTCAGTTGCTGGGCTCGAACCTGAAATTCATCCATGGCGCGGGGAGCAAAACGATCGTGCCAGATGAATTCAAAGCCCTCGTCCAATAACTCCTTACATGCTGCGATGTATGGCCCATCCGGAATGATGTAATGGGTCATTCTTCGCCCGGTTTTGGCGCCCCCAGGTAGGCCCGTCGATGAGGGCATTAAGCCGATGGCCTCCATTTTTGCAGCCCACTCTTCGTTGTGTGGGTTGGTTCGCGTGGGTGACCCAAAGTGGGCCTGCCAATGGTGGACCATTTCGTGGACCAGTGTGGACAGGGCCTCTTCCATGGAACGCACCGCAAAAAGTCCGGGATGCAAGCCCAACTCATCGATCAATTGCCCATCTTTTGCAATAAAGCGCTCGGTGTGGTGATAACCAAAAAACCGGTTGCTTGATCGAAGCGTGATCAAGCAATCCGGCAGGGCTCCTTCAAACAGTCGAGCATTAAAAAATCTAAAGGCTTCAGACAGGTTGCGATAAAATTCCTCGGTCTTGCTGGTTGCCCCCAGGTCTCTCGAGTCACCACTTTCTCTGTCCACCACCTTGTCCCCTGTAAAACCGCAATAACGCCATCACTGAATAGCAGTCACGGTGTCCCGATTCGGGACTTTTAGACCCAATTCAAAGGAGTCTTGGCTTAGGGCCACATACAGCCCCTGCCCAGCAACCGCCACAGCCACTGCGTTTCCGCCAGAGTCCCGAACCAACGTAAGCCCATTTGCCTGAAAGTTGTATTCCAAGGTGCCAGTACCTTCGGATCTTTGACCGTTGTCTCTGACCGTTCTTACCGCAACCTGGCTTCCTCGGATTCGCACACCGGCGATGAAGCGGGTGTTACCTGTAAACCCAAAGGACAGGTAATCGCCATCAATTGCACCGGGCACTTGATTGGTTTGTTGCACCAACAGATACGCACCACGCCCAATACCATTGGTCCTGAAATCTTTGGCATCCACAATGATTGCCTTTCGGCCATTTTGTACGAAGCTGGTGAACCGCCCTGAATCCACTCCGGCGCGAATCATTTGAAACAGGCCACCACCTAAGTTATTCACACTCAGGGTCTCTTTGTTCGGGCATGCACTGGAAAAGTCCTCATCTGGGCAAATTTCGGCCATGCCGCCCTGCAAACGCAGCGTCCCTACAGCCTGGCCACAACCTTGATTGGGGATGCAACGCGTCCCCCCATACACGTATATGCCATCCAGTTCGTTGGCAGACTGCGCTGCGCTAGCCGACACCAGTGTGCTGAACACACGGGTTGTGCCATTGATGTTTTCCTTGATGAAACCCAGTATCAGCCCGTTCTCGAAAATCACCACTCGGGTCTCAGGCGCACCCGATGGGGTGTAAGTGCCATCGCGATTGTCTGTTAGGGTGCCCGTGCGTCGAGTACCGGCCAGCCCAAACTCACTTTCTACGATTTCATACGCGTATTCAGTTCTGGCCGCATTAACGCCAAAGCGAACCAGCTCACCCACGGTGGCTGCCCCCAGGCCCGTGATTGCTGCATTCTCACTGGGACCGGTGTTGCCCGAACTTCCCGAGCTTGCACCGTCCCCACCCCCACCGCCACACGCCGCTAGTAGCAGGGCCACACCCAACGCCACCACCCAATCCATTGCCTTTCTCATCGCGATTTCTCCCACCAGTTCTGTCATTGATTTATTCACTACTTTTTTGCTGTGATGGAAAGATCGTAGACCGTACCGGGCTCATGGGATGAGCTTGTGCTAATCTGCTTCAAAGATCGACCAGGAGACTCCGATGAGCATGATGGAACGCATTTATCAAATCGACCAAATGCTTGCGGGGCGGCAATTCATCACCAAAGACGAGTTACTCGAGCGCCTCGGTGTTTCTCTTGCTACCCTCAAGCGAGATTTGGCCTACTTAAAGGATCGTCTTAACGCCCCGATTGTGTTTGACCGCGATCTTGGCGGCTACCGGTTTGAAAGAACCACCAACAAGATTGGTCCTCAGTATGAACTCCCGGGTCTATGGTTCTCAGCCGATGAAATTCATGCCTTGCTCACCATGCAGCACCTATTGGCCAACCTGGATACGGGCGGTTTGCTTGGACCACACATTCAGCCCCTGCTTGCGCGCCTTAGCGGCATGCTTGGAGCGGCGGACAACCCTGTGGAGGAGATTCAAAAGCGAATCAAAATCCAAACCGTGGGGGCCCGCCACTTTGAGCTTGAGCACTTCCAGGCCTTGGGTTCGGCGTTGCTGCGACGCAAAAGGCTTTTGATCAGATACCACGCCAAGGGAACAGACGAAGTAACAGAACGCGAAGTTTCCCCCCAGCGGCTGGTGCATTACCGAGACAACTGGTACATGGATGCTTGGTGCCACCTGCGCGATGGTCTGCGTGCTTTTTCAGTCGACTCAATCAAGCATGCAGAAATTCTGGAAGTAAAGAGCAAAAACGTCGCCCAAAAACTACTCGATGAAGTCTTGGGTGCTGGCTACGGTATTTTTTCAGGTAAAAACGTGCAATGGGCCACGCTGGTATTTTCTGCAGAGCGCTCTCGCTGGGTGGCCAGCGAGAAATGGCACTCCGCGCAAAAGGGAAAAGTGTTGCCTGATGGCCACTACCAGTTAGAAGTCCCATACACCGATGACCGCGAACTGGTGATGGACATTTTGAAATACGGGGGAGACTGCACAGTGCAGGCCCCAAAAGCCTTGGCCAATCGTATTCGGACTATGGCTTTGGCGCTGGTTGCAAACCATCCGGCTTGATCATCCGATGCTTGCCAAATAATTCGCGTTCATACGCTTCAACGTCGGTGAGCACATAACCCCCCAGCCCCTCACGAACCAGCCAATACACAGCCAGCCTTGTTTTTGAAATATTGGTTGCACTGTGGAACAGGTCGATGAACAAGGCCATCTCGTCGACTTCAATCTCGATTTGCACCTGTACATTTTTAATCGATTCGGGCAGTTCATAGTCAAACTGAGCATCTGCAAAGGCTCGGTAGCGACCATAGATCCCGAC
Organism: Limnobacter sp.; assembly: GCF_964228395.1. GTDB lineage: Bacteria > Pseudomonadota > Gammaproteobacteria > Burkholderiales > Burkholderiaceae_B > Limnobacter. Next base: position 27,739 of record NZ_CAXQZX010000078.1, on the reverse strand, counting down.
ACTGGCCCTAAATTTATTTTGTAGCGCCTCACGAATCACCCAACGCTTAAAAAGCGTGGAATGATTGCGCCAGCGGCGCCTTGCCCCTTGGCTTTCGCTCCACGCCTTATTGATCCTTAAGAACTCGTCAGGCGGGGAAATGTAATCCACTTCAAATTGCCTTAGAAACTGGAAAAAGCGAAGCATCTTCCATCGCTCAAACCGAGCATGACAGTGCTTTGCGAGTTGGATCAGGCCTTTGCTTAACTGCTCAAGCCCCCGACCAACCCGCGGATTCAGTCGTGATTTTGGTGAGATTGAAGTCTGATTCATGAGGTGGTAGGGACAAGTTCAACACCCCATCACATTAACAATATCCAAGCTCATACAATGAGCTTGGAAGAGATGAAATACAGTGTGACTACCAAGTTCCGTCTTTTACCTCATCGGACTTAGGCCCACAGCCAACGACCTTGCCCGGTGTTACCGGATCGTTTTCTTTCAATGGTGTTTGGCCAAGTTTTATTCCTTTGGCTGCCACGCTGTCCAACGCGGCCAAGCTTGTAGCCCCTGGCAGGTGAGCGATTTGATCGTTGTAGTACTCAAACCATGGCAAACCAGCATCGGTGTACTCTGCTGCTGTGGGGGCTTGGCCGGGTGCTGGTTTACCGATTGCAGCGGCCCACTGCTCACTATTTAAGATGTGAACAAAACATCGGCTTGAGCAACCGGTCTCCCAAGCATCAAAACCGTACCGATCCTCGTAGATCTCTTGATGCATTAAACCTCCTGGCGCTAGGCCCATGGATGGCTCTTGCACCACAGACATAGAGCAATAAATTTCGGGGGCTTTCATGGACTCTCTTTTTTGAAGCAGTTTTTTGTAATGGTCTTTTTTCATTGGATACACAATTATCTGTAGCCCGCCCATTACCGCCTCGCCAGTAAGCTGCTCCTCTGCCGAATACCCTTGGCCAAGGGGCATGGCCACAAATTGCCGAATCAATCCTTTTTGAATACAAAAGCCATCAAGCCATGGTTGGTCCGGCACCACCACATAATCTTGAGGGTGCTCAACCAATTCATCCCCCCATGCTTCACCGGAAATCGCGTTGATCTTCCCGGCAGCTACTTTGATCGCAAACGGGTAACCTTGACTGTGTCGGCCACCTGTCTCTGAGTCAAAGTTTATCCACATGGCCTCAGACTGATACATGGGCAACAAAACACCACCGTGTTTAGACCATGCCGCAGGTAACCGTGGGGAATGCATCTGAACGTGCTCTAGCGGAAAACGTCCCAACCCCGGCGGCAGGGGGTACGATCGATTGTCATCAGGAATACGCAGCGTTCGCTGAAAACTGACGCGACAGACAGCGTCCTCGTGCACCTGGGGAAACCGGAAAATTAGCTCACTACCCCTCATTTCAACCATTGTTCTTGCTCCTTGCTTGAACGGAACCAATGAATACTGCGCCCCCCAACAAGGCATGGCAAACCTTTTGGATCACCTAGGCAGCAACTTAAGCCGTTTAGACCATCCAGCCTACCTAAGCTTGTGAGGCATCAATTGATGACTGCGCTGTAGCTGAGTTTTCAATTTACTCAAGCACAGGCTCATGGAGTGAGCTTTGAAATATTTACGAATTGACCTAAGGAACTCGCGTCAAATGGTAATACCCCCTTTTGAACTGTCGGGCATAACTCAACCACGAACCTTTCTTACAAAACCACCTGCATCCAAAACTCCAGACTTTGCACCGTACTGTGTAGAAGTCCTTGATGCTGGTCCAGCTACACCAGAAGTAGAATTCAAGCGCATCTTCAGCTTTTCGTGTAAGTTCAAGATTCGTTTCTTATCTCTAGCAGAGAAATCTTTGGAGTTCGCGAGTTCCTCAAGCACTTTGATGATATGAGGACTGGCAAGCTCGTTGAGCTCTGCATCTGAAAATTTGAAGAAAACACGCGATTGAAATGACTCTTTAAGCTGTTTAATCAAAAGCTCACGGTTCATTTCAAACCTCCTTTGTCAAACCGTCATGCATGGCTTTTGGAACTATATAACCGACAAAAATCGGCTACAAATTCCTAATCAATCCGCCAAGGCCTTCAACAAGGCATCCCGCCCATCTTGGTAAAACTCAATATCCAGCTTCGTGGCCATGTCGACAGACAAATTGAACAATTACCTGCGGCAAGAGACCGGCAGCGCCAGCGCTTTTGCACCCTTTTCCACCGCGTGTTCGGCCAATCATACTGCCTTGTGTATTGGCTCAATCGTTCCGCCCAGGCTCACCTCACCGACTACCACCAAACTATATCTTGACAAAGGTCACATTGAACTCTTTGCATTGTCTATGCTGCTGCATCCGGTTGGTAAAGCTGAATGCGTCATTTAGTTCAAAACGCTGAAAAATATCCAACCCCCTGCTGAGCACGATTTTCCACCCGTGGTCAGTCATGATGTCGCGGTCATGCTTGGTACCGGTTCTGTCATACACCCAAGAAAATTGAATGCCGATGGCCGAGCATGCATCTGTAATTTTCTGGAAATTCTCGCTTTGGCGATCACCGCCAAACTCATCTTCGACCGTTACAACGTGCACCGCAACTTCATCCTCAGGGCCACTGACTTTGCTGATGGTCTCTAACAACTCCATCAGGTTTCGTTGCTGGTGGAACATTCTTAAGTAAGGGTCTGTGATCACTATTCGGCGTGCGCCAGCCAAATAAGGTCCAAAAAGTTTGTCGAAATTCACCCCACGCTGATTTTCCTGAAAAACCAAATGCTTCTCTTTCAATTGAATCGCATCTCCGCCAGTTGGAGTTGCAGCAGCAGCACTTGCGGATGGAGCAACAGGCCTAGCCGCTACATGCTCGAATTGTTCAGTTTCCTGAACTGAACCCGGCACGATACCACCCTCCACTTGAATTTGCCGGTGATAGGAATTGGGGTACTCATCCTCTTCCAAAGTTGTAACCAAGCATTCAGAGCCCGATGAGTTGAAGTAAGAAAACCGAACAGCCGGGTACGTAGAGTCAATCCGCAGCAGTTGATCCTTCACCCGTTTACGGCCCTCAATCGCCACACGCAAAATGTCCTCAATTTCCTGCTGACTTGCATCACCACCTGGGAACAAAATTTTCATCAACCCGGAAAACGTCTTATTTATTCCATCGCGGTCACGAGTTGAAAGGTCGTCAGACAACCTGAAATAAGCCTTGTAGCGATCTGAAAAATCGTGACTGCGCAGCGATCGCAAAATTTCTGCTAGGTAATCCACCACGAAGCCGAAGCCGCTGGAAAACATCTCACCACGAATGACATCCACCTCCCAACCTGGGATGTAACTGTGCAGGCGGTCAAGGAATGCCGAGTCATGAAACTTTTCTGGCAAGGGATCAAATAGATCGGAGTGTTTAAGCATGTAGGGCACGGTATGGTCCGTGTTGCCTACAAACACCATGCTGGCCTCTGCCCCCAAGGTTTCTACACCACGTGAGAACGACTTGTTGGCCATGTAGTTCTTCATGATGTCCACCAGCGCCTTGTCCACCTTCTTCTGCTTGCCAGCAAACTCATCAAACGCAACCGTATCCCAATACCCAACAAGACCAAGCTTGCCCGAACTGTTGTTCACAAAAAGTTTAGGAACTGTAACCTCGCCACCTGAAATTAGAATCCCATGGGGTGAAAACTCAGAGTAAATGTGTGATTTACCGGTACCCTTTGGCCCCAATTCAATGAGGTTGAAGTTACGTTCACAAAATGGAATCAAGCGCACCAACTGGCTGAGCTTATTGCGCTTACCAAACAGCTGCGGGTTGAAACCCACGCTTTGAATCAACAGATCTATCCACTCCTCAGTGGTGAACTGTTTACGGGCCTCCACATAGGCATCAAAGTCAAAATGTGAAAGCTGAATTGGCTTGATCGATGCCAATATCCAGGGGGTGGCATTTTTATCCTCGGTGAACATGTATTCTAAATCTGCAATACACCACACCCCGCCAACCAATAACTTCGGGTGAGCTTTTACCGTAGCGGAATCGATTACCACCTTCTTGACACCCAGGTTGGAAAATTCGGCCTCATAGGCATCAGACTTATCATTCAGCGCCACACTGATTCGGTCAATCACTTTGTGCCGACCTTTTTCCTTGATGGTGGACCGCACCAACCCAGCCTCGTTGCGGTGTACATAATGCTTTCGCAATATCTCCCGAACAGTGTCAATCCCGGCTTGTATGGTGGCCTCATCATTGGTTGCGCAATACTGCCCCAGCAAATATTCCAGCACGTAGGTAGGTACTATGGCGTTGCCCTTAACGGCTTTGACCAGGTCTTTTCGAACAACCAGCCCGGCAAAGTGCTGATTGATCTTATCGTCCAATTGGCTCATCAGTAATGCCTCAGCTTATTCTTCAAAAGTCAAATTCACTTGTAAACGAACGGCGTATGGTGTAACGCACCGCCAAATACCGCGTGAGGTGCGACGTTCCCTCCACGGGCTCTTCCAAACGCAATTCCACTTGTTGGTTGTTATACGCTTCGGCCTTCCGGCTTAGGATGAATCGAAGCGCTACCTCACGCTCCCGAGGGTTGTCAGAGGCAAAATCAAAGCTAAGGTCGTGCGTGTCTGAAATGGCCTCGCCTGCCAGCGAGTACAGGCCTGCCCGCAATTTTCTGGCCTGCCGCTTTTCGGTCACTGGCTCTGTTTGATACAACACCACTGCCAACTGCCCAGTTGTGATGGTTTTGCCACCGCCACCGATCAGCTCGACCTCAACTTTACCCACATCACTTTGGCGTTTTTTATTGATGCTGATGACGGGAATTACAACCTCTTGCAAGGTGGCCCCGCCATGCACAAACCGGCTGCCGGAGCCCTTTAAACGCATGCGGTTAATAGACTTGGGGATCTGAACCTGAAGTGTGCCCCCTAAGCCCAGCTGCTCGGGTTGAAACGCCTTAAAACTGCTGTTTTCACGCAATCCTCTACCCAGCACAAACCGGCGGTCGGTGTAGAGGATCTCTGCCCCTACGGGCTCGGTGCTTACAAAGTCACTGTCTTGCAGGGGGTGGTTTTGATAGATAAAACCATGGTCGGCAGTTACCAGAAGGTTGCTGGCATTTGCATTGGCAAGTTTTTTAATCACCCGCAACAATTCATCCAATGTTTCTTCCGCCGCCCCGAAAACCCGCTCTTCGGTATCCCGGGTATCACCGGTCTTGTCGATTAGGTTGTGATAAACATAGACCACATCATGGTCACGTACCAATGCTCGAGATTCCTCTTTACCCATCACCAGCACATCCTTGGCCAATACAACGGCTGACAAAGCCACGGTTTGAGCCAAAATTCGGGCGCGATTGTTCGAGCCTGTTGCGCTGATGCCGTCGACCAAAGCCTCTCCTGAGCCATCCTCGGACAACTGCAACGATTGATTCGGAAGTAAAGCAGCCATACCCAGTTGTGTATAGCTAGGTAAGCAAGCCAAGACTGGGACCAGTTCTGCATCAAAGCGATCTTCACGGCGAATCAAACTTTGCAGCTCTTCCCCCACCTCGAAACGGAAGGCGTCCGAGATGATTACGCAAACCTTTCCCTTGCGTTCGATGTAGGGCTGCACAAAATGCGAGAAGAACTTGGATTGGCTCACCACAGGTGGGGCTTCCCACCGTTGGCATCCATCAACAAACTGTTGCCACCGAACATTCAGACGTGACAAATAGTTATTGGTGTACAGATTTTCAATTAACTGGTTTAACCCGAGTAAAAGCGACGCCTGGCCTGACTCCCTGGCGTGGTATATAAACTTTCGGTAACGCTGATCCAATTGGTACCAGTTTTGGCTGTATTTCTGAACGCCATCCGCCAAGGAGTTCATCTCCAACTGCGCCAAATCCAGCTGCTGAATAAACTGCGCACCGTGTTCAATCGCCAAGTAGACGTGCTGATAATGCGAAAACCAGTGCCCCTGCCTACGCAAGCGAATACACTGCTCCACATCTTGAGCGGACACTGTGCGGCCAACAAGCTCACGCACCAACTCACTTAATACCTTGCGGTCAATCGCCTCGAACTCGTCCACTGCACCCAACTTGCGGTAGTCCAAGGCCTGTAACTTGTCTTCCACGTGCAAAATACCTGCACACTGAGCAGACAAACTCTCAAACGCTTCAGCATGTGAACGGCTGTCTTTCCAGCGCTTGATAAATACTTTGGCCTCGGAGGACAACTGAGTTTTGAACTCAGCATCCACCTCGGTTAAAAAGCAAGTCTTGAATAGTTCAATAACAAAATCCTGCAGGCCCGGTTGCTCGCTGCTGTAGCCGTAGGCCCTCTTCATCAGTTCCCAAAAATGGGGGCTCAAACCGCTACGATCAATTAGCTTGATCCGAGCCTCAGTGCCATTGGCCAGCTCGCCCAATAAACTTTCCAGCATCACGTCTAAGCGAGGCTCGCAACCCACACAAACCGCCAACATTTTTTGGCGCAGCGCATGGTGGCTATCACCTTGCTCAAGCAGCTCCTTCAGTTTTTCACGACGCTTTGCCGACTCGAAAAAGCCCACATGCGCTTCTAATAAAGGATAAGCATCGGGCCCCAATTCAAGTTCAGCCAACCACAGCGCCACCTGGTCTGTGCGGAAGGTACTGCCACTGGCCAGCTGTACATCCAGCAGCCAGTTGGCCAGGTATTCAGGCTCTGGCCCATCCTTGAACAGCAAGAACTTCTGCTCTGGCTGCTCGCGCAGCACGCGGTATTTCACACCAAACTCGTTGTTGGCCAGCTCAATCTTTTCTACGCCGGGCAGCGCCAGTGAATCGAAGTCGGCTCGAAACTCGCGCCGCGTGTCGTACCAGAACACGATGCGCTGCTTTTCAAACAGATTGCCCAGCGCCTGCTGGATCTTGACGTTACACATTTTTGTATTCCCTCTAGCAACGCGGCAATGGCCTCAGGTGGTGGTAGTTGGCCAAGCTATTTCTCCAACCAGTGGTTGGAGTCTTTCATCGGCATGGCATTCCGAATAAAACTGCCGCATGTACCAAAGGTTTTGAACCGAAAACCCGGCCGTACCCGGGAACTCCCGCCGCAAATCAGCAGACAGGTTTTCCACCACAGCACGCCCCCAACCTGCCTGGGCTTGACGCTCTGCAATCAAGCGCCCGATATCCCAATACAAGCCAACCAGCTCGGTGTTAACAGCCCTTAGAGCGGAATATTGCGCAGCGCGTACACGCTCCTTCACCGAGGCCAATAACTCTGTATACATTGCGGGCGTGTTAACCGGTACAGGGCTGGGCGTGTGTTCTTGGTTCATACTCAATCCTCTTCCTTCGCGTCCAAGCCGGTGATCTTCTTGAGCGCCGCGCCGAACTTCAGGTAGTTCACCTTCACGCCGTCGTCGAGGTCGATGGCGATTTGCTCGGTGGCCTTCGGGTAGAGCACCTCACGCTCATAGTCCTCCAGCTCGGCCAGCACTTTGGCCAGGCGGTCCACTTCCTTCAAGGCGCGCGTCTTGTCGCCCTGGCTTGTGGCCGGGTTGATGCTCACCGACGCTTGGCGGTCCTTTTCGGTGCTGAGCTTCTCGCGATAGTCGCGCAGGTACTTCAGCACCACGCTCACCGTGTCCGGGCGGTAGCGGTGCATGTAGATCAGCGCGCTGAAGCTGCCCTTGGGGCTGCTGAACAGCCAGTAGATGGGGCGTTTCTTGTAGCGCTTCACATGATCGGCGTAGAACTCGCTCAGAAAATAGTCGCGCAGGCTGTAGTTGCGCTTGCCCTTCACGTTCAGCGCCTGCTCGATGAAGGCCAGGTTCTCGTCGTAGTGCTCTTCGCCGAATGCCACGCGCAGGAACTGCCGGAAGCGCAGCGTGATGTCGTCGGCAAACCAGTCGCCGTCCAGCACCGGGATCACGTTGTCGTCATCAGCCGGGAAGCTGGGCTCCGGCACCTGGGCCAGGTAGTCGGCCAGCGTCTCGCCCTGGTTGGCCAGAATCAGCCCCGGCTTGTCAAGGCTGTAACGGCCCAGCATGCAGCCCACGGCGTAGCTCACCAGCTCACGCATGGTGTCGGCCAGCAGCAGGGCTTCCAGCTCTTCTTCGCTCTTGTCGCCGCCGTAGCGGTAATGCGGGTTGCAGGTGAGCGTGATCTCGTTCAGGGGTACCTCGGGCGTCAGCTCATCCTGCAGGCCATAGGCGTCGATGAAGATGCGGTTGTTCTCTTCCTCCAGGCGCTGCATTTCCAGCGTCATCTCGCACCAGTGGGTGCGGAGCTTCTGGTAGCTGGCCTTGAGCGTAGGCTGGCGATAGTCGGCTTGCAGCAGAGGGAGGCAAGAGAAGTCCCAAGAGACTTCATAGGAGTCCCAATCTCGCTGTGAATAAGCTGTTATTGATTCGACGGTCTTGGAGACATCAATTGTTTTGTCGGTCAGAGGGATTTTTCCAATATCTCCGGGGTTGGCATTCAAGGTTGGATTTATTGCCTTTCCCAGAATGACATGCGCCTTTGAATTTAGAAGTCCTGCATATGGGCTTGAGTCGCCATCGCAGAACATGGCATTCGACGCCGAGCTAAACAGGAATCCCTTGGGGAGCTTCCTTATCGAAAAAGCACCGCTGGTAATTGAAGTCCAGGAAAGGCCTGGCTTAAAGATGAAGTCCAAATTTAAGTTGACAGCACGAATTCGCCCACTCTCATGCTCCTCAGTCTGTAGTCGGCGTCCGTCATTTTCCCAGTTGACAACATCATCAAAGTTCCCATACCACTTTCTGTATTCGCCTCCATTGGCATATGGGAACCACCGAAGGAGGGACTTTTGTGCTTCTAGTCGGGATTTATTGAATCCAATTTCCTTTATCGAGACTTCGTGCCACCCGCGAACGAAAACTGCATTAAGTCCAGTTGCCATTCCCTTTCGAGTGGCGCAGTGGCTTGAAATCAAATCCCCTCTCTCAAAGGATTTGATAATCGCGTCTGATAGCCAGTAAGCAACCGGGCTGCCGGGAATTTTTCTAAATTCCGCTGCGGAGGCCCGAAAGAAATACTTCTCCATGCCCTGCTTGGCCTGGCTTGTTGGGCTGTTACTCATCGTAGTTCTCCAAATCTTGCTCTTGCGCTGGGGCACCGATCTGCTGCCAGTCGTCGGCAACCGACTTCCAGTCCACTGGGCGTTCGACGGTCTGGCCTTTGCCGCCCTGGCCTGACCAAACCGCCCAGAAATCCGGGTCATCCGATTTCGGACGGTGCTGCTCAGGCAGCGCGTTCATCTGTACTAATACCGGCAGCTCAGACGCCCAACCGAGCAGGATGGCGTGACGGGATGGCAGAGATGGCAAATCACCCAGCAGGCCGCGCAGGTTGTCGGGCACCAATTTGTGAACCAGTTCCTGGTCGCGGTCGTTGCTGATGCGGTGCAGCAGGTAGCTGTTGCACTGGGACAGAACCGTGGGCGACAGCTCGCTGGGGCGTTGCGAGGACAACACGAGGCCTAGCCCAAACTTGCGACCCTCGCGGGCGATTTTCTCGAAGACCTGGCAGCAGATGGCGGCCGAGTTCTGGTTCTCTGCGTCGTCGTGGTAGCGCTTGATGAAGGTGTGCGCCTCTTCCATCACCAGCACGGTGGGCAGGGTCTTGCCGTGCTGCAGCTTGCGGTAGCGCTGCAGTGCCTCCAGCGTCATGCGGGCGATCACGGCCGTGATGATGTGCACCACCTCGGCAGGCACCAGCGAGAGATCGATGACGGTAACCGAACCGTTCGATGCCTCGTTGTCGCCGATGTAGCTTCGCAGCCAGTCGTCCAGCGTCAGATCTTGGGCGCTGCCCGAGACGATCTTCATGCGGCTGTCCGACAGCAGGGTGCGAATGCGCATCTGCATGGTCTCGACGTACTCGGAGACGCCGAGCAGTTCGGCCGTGGCCTCGACGCTGCGGAGAAGCTGGTCGCCGGTGAATGGGCGCGGCACGTCTGCGTCGATGGGCAAGATGTCGGTATCGCTGCCGCCGAACGTAGCGTGTGCTGACTGGATCAGCGACAGCAGTTCGTCAACGTCGCCGCGCGTGAACTCGTAGGTTGGGTATTGACCGAGGCGAGCATTGATCAAACCTGTGATCTTGTCTCGGGCAGCACTGAGTGCAGATTTTTCGTCCTCTGAGAATGAGTCCTGATCAGCCAATCCTTCCTGCCACTTCTTCAGCTTTTCAAAGAAGGCTTTGGGCTGGGGGAACTTACCCCATGGACTACCGGCATTGCGCTCCAGTTGCAGGATGCTGACCAGGGTGCGCAGATAGCGGCGCATCTCATGGCTAGGCGTCACCGTCGCGCCGAACACGCCGTCGCGAACTGATCGAAGCGCCTGCACCAAGGTCGGCCGCTGCGTCCTGGCGCTCGCCTGGGTGAAAGCCCCCCATTCCGCGCTGTTCCAGAACCAGAGCGGGATCTGCAGCTGTTCTACGCCTTCGCCTGGCTCGACAGCAAACACCCGCACCTTGCTCATATCGCGGAAGGTGTTGGCGTACTCGCCATTGGGGTCGAGCACGATGAAGCGGGCGTTGGGGTCCGCGCCCCCTCGGGCTTTTTGGGCCTCATCCATTGACCAGCGGATCAAGCCTGCGACCGAGCATGACTTGCCGCTGCCAGTGTTTCCCAGCACAGCCAGATGGCGGCCGAACAGGCGGTCTGGGTCGATCTTGACTTCGGCATTGGCGGCAAGCGGGCTGGTACCGATCAGCACATGCCTGTTGTCGCCAGACTCGACGATGGCGCGTAGCTGGCTTTGCGTGGGCAGTAGTACTGCATCGCCGACGGTGGGGTAACTTTCGACGCCGCGCCGGAAGCGATAGACGTCATCGCCGTTTGCGTCTTTGCTCTCGTAAGCGAGCACCCCCAGCGGGTTGAGGCTCATCTTGCGCAAGGGATAGGGCAAATCCACCAGGCCGAAGTCCTGCATGCCCTTGCGCTTGGGGTATTGCGAACGCTCGATGGTGATCCACTCGACCTGGGCGACCAGATGCCCGTCGTCGCTTGGTATCAGTACATAGCCATTAATACGTGGGAAGGGGCGCGGTGTGCCGGTATTGAGGGCCACGCCATCGGGTGCCTCGATGTCGAGCAGCACCTTGATTTCGTCGGGTGAGACGAAGTCAATGGTGCCGATGCGCAAGGAGTCGGCATAAGCTAGGGGGGACATGCTCATACAAAGTCACTCCCATCAGAAGCGCCAGCTTCTAGGGCTGCAGCTTTGGTAGGTTGCGGGTCCGTTACCATGCGCTGCTTGAGCAGTTCGCTCATACGAAAGGTGGTCTTGTCGATAGCGGGCTTGGGCAGGTAGTGCTCGGTCAGCGTCGTCAAGTTTGCCAATGCCGGGCCGATCAACAGGCTGATCTGGGAGGGCCGGCCCAGCTCTTGGTAGGTCTGCATGACCCGGCCCAACGGATCGTCACACGAGATCACCACCAGATGTGTCGAGGGACTGGTGAGCATGTCGCGGATGACGCGATTGATGTGCTCATCGCCAAAGCTGTAGCCGTAGGTCACCAGCGTGCTGTTTGGCCGGCACACCGCTGCCGCGAGGTCACGGAACAGCTCCACGTAAGGGTAGTCAGCAGTCTCCCTGTCCTTGGCGGCGTTGGGGTAGATCATCAGCTCATGCGCCGAGGCTGCGCTCAGGCCGGGTGCCTGCAGGTAAGGTTCAACGCAGGTGGCTCCAAACGGCAAACCGATACGGCGGATGTTTTTGCCTGTCTGCACCCAATCCACCGAGCCATGCAGCTTGGTGTAGCGGGCCACGCCTTCCAGGTAGCGCGGCTCGCCACGGATACCGGGCGGGTTGTAGTGCATGTCCAAATCCAGGCGAGATGACCGGAAGATGGGCATCAGATTGCCCAGGAAGCGGTCCAGCAGATGCAGCCCAGCCAACTCCGCCCCCGCCTCAATCAACCGGTCGTAGTTGGTGGTGAAGATGTTCAGCCGGTCACGCGCTCCGGTGCGACTGGCAAAGCTCATCAAGAATGTGACGAGGGTGTTGAAGGCCTCCTTCCGCTTGTCCTCAGCTGCGCTGGCGATTCCTTCTTCGCTCTTCAGGATCAACTTAGCGAAATCCCGCATGCCGGTCTTAAGCTCAGTGCGCAGAGCATCGGCTTCTGTTTTCTGCTGCAGGATCTCCAGACCACGCAGCAGCTCGTTAGCAACGCGTAGCTGGTCCTCTAAATTGCCCTTCTCCCGCCCGGCTGCTGCTGCCGCTTTCTCGGCAGCCTGATTGATTTCGGTTTGATGGTGACTTAGCGCCAAGGCGCCCATGCCTACGGCACCCTTGCCGACAGCCAAGTAATGTATTGCGTGGGTGAGACCCGAACCAGCGAGCAGCGACAGATGCTCTGACTGGAACAACGATGTCAGCCACGGCTCGATACGGTTGCGGAGCTCCTTGAGCCCGAATGTCTTGCCAGTAAGCCATGCGGCTTGCGAGCTATCTTCAAGCTTGAACGCGTCAGCTTCTGCCGTGAACCTCAGCGGCTGATGGTCATCGCGAATCTTGAGCGTGTTGGCAGTCATTTTTCTCTCCCCTGGGCATGATTCATTGCTGTGCCTTCGCGATGCGAGCTGCCGGCCATTTCGGAAAGCTCGCGTTCCAAAGCTCGATGTTGAAAACCTGGCAGTTCTCCACCAACTGGCGTTTCCAGCGCGGCACAGACTTACCCATTGGTGGAAGCTTCTTGGCGATCTCGTCCGAGAGATTCGGCAGCAACTCGTTGTCTTCTAGCGTGACTAGGCTGATGTAGTGAACCGGCTTTTGCAGGCACTCCTCGGCCCAGCGATACAGGAAGGTGTCAATGAACTTGGCGGTAAAGGTGTCGCTGAGCGTTCCGTCTTGCAGTTCGCCATGAAACTTCGCCAACCCCTCAGCCTGTGCCTTTGGGTTACCCGGGTCTTTCACCTCAACAAAGAGAATCGCCTCCTCAAGCTCGACCACGAAATCGACGCGATGCATTTGCCCGATACCGTGATAGCCTGGTTGGTCGGCCTTCATCTGATCGAAAACAATGGCGTCGATCGCATTTGTAAAGTCGATCTCCAGGTCGCGCTCGCGCAGTTTCATTTCCCCAAGGCCCCCATCTTGCGAGCCACCTGTTCCTTGGTCAGCTCGTTGAAAGTATCGGCTATGGCGTTCGGCTCAATGGCGCGGTAGTCGTCCATACTGTCCCGACGTACCTGACCAGAGTCGGCATCACGGGAAAGTACGTGAAAGCGCACCTGATCCCCCTTACCCTTATCCAGCAACAGGTCGAACCACTTGAGCAGCACGTAGTCGTGTGTGGCCAGGATGACTTGCTGTCCATTTCGTGCAAGTTCAAGCAAGGCCTGCACCAGATCCCGCATCAGCTTGGGGTTGAGGTTGGATTCAGGCTCGTCCCAAAGCAGCGGGCCGCTTGTGCCAGGGTTGAGGCTGCCGTTGCTAAGCAGGCGTTGAAGCACGCCGATCTTGCGGAAGCCTTCGGCCGTCATGCCGCTGGACATAAGCGGAGTCTGCTTTGGTGCGAAGCGAAGCTTCGAGTCCTTGAAGCTTTGAGGTGCCAATTCCTCATCAGCGGTGCTTTCGCCCAGCTGATCGACGTACATGCCTGCTTGGAAGGAGAAACCACCTGCCTTGAACAAGTAACGCCCACCAATCAGATTGGTTAATCTCGGAACGATGGTGGAGTGCCTTGGATTGTTCTGGGTCTTCTTTAGCAGCTTCCCGTCATCTTCGATCCGCAACGCGTTCGCCAAATCCAAATAGGTATCGTCAAAGATCCGTTCGATAGTGGGCAAGTCTGGCTGCTCGGCAGTCAGGCCGCGCACCAGCGATAGCACCTCCTTGGTCGGAATGAAGATGGCGGGTAAAGCCTCGCCAACTGATGTCGACGTTACCTTGACCACCTCGGCGCTGCCGTTGAACTTGGCAGTGATGAGTTGGCCGGACGCAAAGGTCGTGCTCAGCTGCGCATCACCTCGGGTACCTGCACGACGCAGCTCGCCCACTTTTCCGCTGAGCGGCTGATATAGGCGGCACAGCTTGCGGGCCAGTTGTTCATCAGCCTGCTCCCCGCTGGCCTCCGGTCCGCTCAAGGCCAGTACGGCTTTGAGCAGCTGGGTTTTGCCAGTACCGTTCTCGCCAATTATGATGTTGATGCCGGGCGAAAAGTCGATCGCCAACTCAGTGAAAGCGGTGAAATTCTTAAGCTGCAGTTGAGTGATCATGCCGCCCTGCCTTGAGCGATGGCCTTTACCATCATCTCCATCTTTTCAGCTTCCGAGTTGCCATCAACCAGGCGCAGGTACGCTCCTCGGTACTCCGGCTTGTGTGTGTTCTCCAGCACAAAAGCGGTCGTAGACACCACTTCACCACCGATGCTGTCGAAGGCCCGTGCACCCAAGTGGGCCATCGAGAGAATGGTGTGCTGGTTCAAGATGCGGCTGCGCAAAGCTTCGAAGGACGACAGGAACATCCAACTCTGCATGGTGATCATGGCGACCGCGCCGCCGTTCTCCGTTAGATCCAGATTGCGTTCAATGAACATCGCAAACAGGTCGGACTTGCTGTTCGGGTAGTTCTCCCTCGCCCACACACTCAGCCGCCCGTTCATCCCTTTGCCGCCCATGTAGGGCGGGTTGGCCACCACCACCGCATAGCGTGGGCTGAGGGCTTCGGCCATGCGCAGCACCTTGAGCACGCGCTGATGGGTATCGGCTAGGAAGAGGTTTCCGGCCATATCATTGGCTTCCAGCGTAGCCAGTACATCAGCCACATTGCCCACCTTGGGCACGATGAGCGAGCCGAAGTTATCGGCCTCGCTGAACTGCTGCAAGGTTTCGCGCAGGCCATGCGTGAAAAGGTTTCGGCCCACATAGCCCATGTACTCATCCAGTTCCTCAGGGCTGAAGCAAATCTTCTCCAGCACTGTAATGTTCGGTTTAATGCGTTTGTTGAAAAATCGGCGGTGTTGGGCACGGGCCTTCATTGTCAAGGCGAATGCGGCTAGCTCACCCGCACGTTCATCGAGTTCGATACCGTACAGGTTGTGTGCCAGAATTTTCTCTGGGATCTCCGCAACGTCGTAGCCCTCTTCTTCATAAATGGCGTACAGCAGGTCAAAGGCATACGTGAGCATATGGCCAGAGCCACAGGCTGGGTCACACACCTTGAGGTCCTCAGGCTTACTAATGCGTAGAAAATCGTTGCCCAGCTCGCCGCTACCCATTTCTGGCGGGATGTAATACTCCATCTTCTCTGCCAACTTCGAATGCGGGCGGTTGAGCAACCACAGGCGGCCCAGGGAGTTGTCCACCAGATAGCGCACAATCCAATGTGGCGTAAAGAGCTGGGTGGCAGCCGGGATGTTCTCCGGCGTGATCTTTTGATTTTTCTTCAGCCTTTCAAAAACGGCATCTTTCTTTTCGGAAATATAAAACTGGTAAAGCCAGCCGATCACTTCGACATCTTTGCAGGCGTCTGGTGTCATGGCTTCGCGGGTATACGCCAAAATGGAATTACCGGAAAGCAGATCGTCAGGCATCAGCAGCTCGGTGTAGTCGTTGATGCGCTCAAACAGAAAAGGCATGGATTCATGCCAGCTGTTACAAGCTGCCACAACCAGAAGGCGATAGGCCTCTCCCTGAGGGTCATGGCTGGGTGCCGTACCAGCAAGCAGATCGGTCACTTGCTGTTGTATCTTGCTGGGCACCATATCCGCATCCATGTGCCCCATCTTTGCTTCTAGCAAAATTTCCGGCTGAAATTGGCCTTCTGAGGGTGACACGATACCGATTCGGGTATATCGGTTCACATCCATGAAGCGCAATGCACAAAAACGGTTAAACCAGGTGTATGCCACTCGTTCAATCACTTGATCTTTGCCGTGCAGGCTAATTGCATCCTCCAGCTTCTTGACGGCGTCGGCGTTTTCACGCCGCGCAGCACTGCCTGCTGATAGCACCAAGGCCAGCTTGGCGCTTACCTGCTCCCCAAGTGTGCGGCGCGCAAATTGAGCGAATTTTTTTAGTTTGCTGGTGTCCATTTGCCTTTCCCTACAGCCATAAATTTACTCATGGCGCTCCCATTTATATTTGGACTCGATTGCCCGCCTGAATTTCTTTCAACCACGCTTCGCGCTGCTTATGAAGGTAGTCATCCAGCTCGGCCTCACTGCTGAGCCAAGGCTTACCAAAGCTCACTTTGATAGTACGGGCAGGTACCAGTTTTGTTTCTCTTGGTTGTGGTGTTGAAGTGATTGGTACGCTGGGCGCTTGGCCAGCGGAAGTAACTACCTGCGGCTCCGTATCTGTGCCTGAAACTGTGGTCTGCACAGCAGCGCGCGCAAATTGGTCAAGCTGAAGCAACAACTGCGGGAATCGCTCGTCCTCGAAATGCCGGAGCAAGTCGCGGATCATTGCGATTCGCTTTTGATTTTGTAAAGCCTGGCGGGTTTCACCAAATGGCTTGTTGAACAGCGACTGATTAGCCGTTGAAAGCTGAGCATACTCAACCGTAGACTGCAGCTTTTGTTCCAGCTCGGCTAGGCGCGCATTTGCAAGCTCCCTTTCAGTGGCAAGCTGATTTGCAATGGCTTGTTGTAACTCATCCAATTGCGGTTTGACTTGCTGCAGGCGGTTGCCCTGCCAAGGTTTAGTGTCAGCAAGAAGATTGCGAACCACCTCCACCCCGGCAGCCCCAACATAGGCAAAATTATCTTCCTGCGCGGCAACCAACAAGCGTGCTTGTTCATAGATCTGCCTTTGAGGGCTACTCATGAAACGCCGCACGGGGTCGATGATGGTTTCTTTGGTGTCCAGCAGTGCATTCTCGGCACGCCCCAAATCAGTCAGAAACCACTGGTCGGTTTTGCCGGCCAAATCCTTGAGAGTTGCGATTACCGGGTCCAACACAGCCAAAAAGGGGTAATCGTTTTTTTGACCAAGCAAGCCAGCCAATTCAATTTCCATTTCTTTGAGGGCGTCGATCGCCTCACGGGCCATGGCACGCGCTTCGTTGCTGCTGGCTGGCTTGTCGAAAAAGTCTGCAAAAAACTCTTTTAAGGCACGAACCTGGGAGGCACTGAATTCAACCTGAGGTTCGAGCACCAGCGAGGCATGAGCATTGGTGTTGCGCAAACTACGCTCTAGGGCGTCCTGCTGAAGTGAATTACTATCCTGGCGAACCTCGACCTTACCTCGGGCACAAAGCAACGCCAAGTTACACAAAATGGCAGCGTAGTACCAACCATAATTCTTGCGCTCAAAACGCTCAAGCAAACTCTTGACCGTGGTGCGCACACCGCTGCGTGCGTTGCTCTGAATGAAGGCCAATATTTCCTGCTCAGGCTCGGTGAGGCTGGTGGCATCATTGGCCAGCAGACCATCTTCCATCATGCGCAGGTGCTTGCCGATGTCTGCTTCATTGAAGGGCACATCGCGAAGCATGCGCAAATTCGGATAGGTAGTCTGAATTAAATAACCAAAACCAGCCAGTACGCGGGTTTGGCCATCCTCACTAGTAACCTCTACATCAGCAGCGTTGATCATCAGTGTTGCTTTGCCAAGCATGGCTCTTGCGCGCACTTGCAGGTCATTCAATCGCTCTGTGTTTTGAAAGCCTTTGGCGTCCAGGATGCGTTTTATAGCCTCCTGCTGAGTGTTGCTGTTCTGGCGGATGTATTTTTCCGTGCGTTTGTGCATCGTCAGGTCTTGCATGAAACGCGCATCGGCGGGCAACACCACTCGTAGTTCGTCCCTGCCCATGCTTTGCATACGCTGCAAAGTGATGTTGTCAAAGTTTTCTGACAACGGCGTGATGATGTGGATGGCCAACTCATGCTCTCGGCTAAGCGTTCGGTCGTCCAATTTGCGGGTGTAGGGGTAGTCTTGGCCGTTGCTGTGTCGGATCTTGCGTTGCTTGATCACACCGTCAAACAGTAAGGTTTCAAGCTCCTTCAGAATATCTGCGGCTTCAACTTCAGTGTTCTTGATCTCCTCTTCGACATCTTTTTCTTCATCGGTCAGGTATTCGTACACATCTGCATTGCGCTGAATGTAAGTCTGCTGCTCAAGTAGGCTAAGCGCTGCTTCAAGGTTCTTGCGCTGGGCAGGAAGATCCTCTCCAAAACGTTCGAGCATCAACACACTGAGGTTTCGAACGGTGGCCTTGAACTCTTTGACATACTTGACCAAAAACAGGGTTTTTAGGACGCGAACCGCGTACTCGTTCCCCAGATGGCGCTCAGCATTGTTGATGGCACTTTGGATAGCACTTTTAAGTGCACCCCGAATGCCTTCAAACATGCGATCAAAAGTTGCCAATTGGCCCACTGGCGCGTTGTCAATTGCAATAGCAACTTCTCGGAAAACACCCAGCATAGAGCGTTCGCCCACAGAATTTGCTTTGCCCTCAAAACCGTTGTGCATCGAGATGCCACGGATTGCCGACTGAAACAAGGGGAACTGATAGGGCACAAAGGGGTAGCAGTAGACAAAGTGGGTTTCGTCGCGAAAATTGCTGTACTGCTGCCCGCCATCTGCAAACTCAAACAGGGTTTTGAAATTATTAAATTGCTGGCTGTAGGTGGTTTTCAGCAGCTCGGCGCCGGTTTCGTTTTTGGTCAGCAAACGCTTCTGAATCACCTCAGCCACATCCGCACTGGTAAGCTTCATGCGGTTAGCAAAACGGGCCTGAATCTTTGAAAAGTCATTGCTTTGCTGTTTGCTCATGTCCCCCAACACAGAGTTCATATCCTCTTGCGCGGTAACAAAGATCCAAGCTCGTCCTTGGCATTTTGTGGCTAAACTTTCAGCCACCGTCTGCAGGTTGGTCATGAGCTTGGTGTTTTCAGCGATGTACTGCCCCACCTCATCGACAAAAAAATTAAGACGGAAGTTGGCTGGTTTATTATCCAACCACGCTTTTACCTGGTTACCAAAATCTTCAATAGAGACGCTGTATTGAGCTCGGTACTTGTCAAGGATGCCCTTGGTCAAGGCGGGGTCCTCGCCAGTGATGTCGGCGTAAGCACGTGCAATGTTGCCCGATTCGAGAAGAGCTTGCTCTCGCCCACGTTCCCAAGGCTTATTGGCATAGCGGTGGTAGGTTTCTTTGAACGGCTCCAATTGGTTTCGACTGTCCAGGTCTCGCTCGAACTGGGCGATGTACCCTTGCTTGCCAAAATAGCCGCACATCTCGTTGAAGACCTTCACAAACACCGAGAGCAAAGCGTCGATCTGAGTCTTGCTGATGATGTCGGCCTTCTGGTCGATATTGAACAGAATGCTTTTGGAAGGAATCGCCACGGCCTTTTTGAGTGATGCCCGTAGTAGTTCATCCTCTTTCGGGATCTTGGGCAGGAAAATGTCGAGAGCTGAACTACCGTCAATAGCACGATTTTCCAGCAACACAGCCAGCATTTTTAGCAGGTGTGACTTGCCGGAGCCGAAAAAGCCCGAAACCCAAACACCGTTTGCGCCGTGGTAATTGTTATACGCGTCAAGAAAATGTTCCAAACGTTTGGCGACTTCATCGGTCAGCACATATTCGTTAAGTTCTACATAAAGACTGCTCTCATCGTCAGCCTTGATCACGCCTTCTATCGGGCGGTTGACTGGTTGCCGAAAAATGCGATTTAGCTCCATCGACTGTTTCCTTAAGCCTGAATTTCATAAATATTAAATGCACGGTAATACTTGTCGTCATGCAGCAAACCAAACAACTCCAGGGAAGCCCCTTGCTCCAGCGAATGCCGATACTCACCCGGGAAAAAAAGGATTGTGGGCTTATCTTTCGCAGTACTTTGCAAATTGTTGAGTACATTGTGGGAGCGAATGTACGGAAACACTTCCCCGATACCAGATAAAAACAGTACGTCAAACTCAGCGGTTTGGAGCCGTTCGCCAATAGCTGGGATGAGGTATTCCTCGATTCCTAGAACGTTTTGAAGCAGTTCTAGCAGCCCATCCTTTTCAGCGTTCGCCTCAATGCTAAGAATTTCATCCCACAGGCACACCCCCTCACAGCTGCCCTCACGGGCTTTCAACATTTCGATGCAAAGGTCGTACAGATTGATTTCCAAAACCTTTACACCACGCCCTCCGAGGCATTCAACGCTACTGCTGGCCAAGGTGTTAATAAGCTGACGGCGCAAGCGCTCCATCTCATTCGCTTCTGAAGCTTTAAACTCGCAAATGTAAAATGGCAGGTCGTTGTTTAGCCCCCGCATCTGTAAGAAGCGTTCACCACTAATTACTTTAATAAGATGTTCAAAGCGGTTTGAAAGTGACTGATGACTTATTTTTGGGCTCATGCCTGCCACCTTTTTACTTCTAAGTCAGAAATGGGGAATACAACGAAGTCTTTTACATCGTTACGAGCCAGCAGTTCTGCTAGTGCTGGGCTAAGCAGCACCGGCTGAATAATTTGCTGATCAGAGACAAGACTTGCCTCACGCAGCATGCGAAAAAGATTTTGCCTCAGCTTTTGCTGAGTTGATCTGGCAAGCTGGTCCAGCTCCTGATGCCAAAGCGCCTTGCTATTGAAAAAATTGTCATACTCACCAATCGTCAGTTCACGACGCAAAGACAAGTAGTGTTCGCGCAAGACTTCAATTGCAAACTCCCTCAGAAAACTATAGCGGCGACACACCCCCACCCAAAGCAAGTACGCTTGGTCTCGAAGCGATAGGTCTGGATAAGCGTCGAGTTCGGCTTGGTCAAGCATTTCCAAACGAGAAATGACCTCTTTACTAATGCGCGTAGACGCCGCCTCGGTGCGCACCTGAAGCAAGTTTTCCTGACGCACAACATCCCGAACCTTCTTCCAATCGCTTAATCTGAGGTAGGAAGCGATAACCACCTCAGACTCTCGCAGGAACAAACCGCCGGTGGTAAAAGAGAGTCGATATCTTTCAGGCATTACAAATATTTCCTTAAGCCTAGCCTTATAGAGATTCTTTTATTCTCCGTACTTTGATACGGGCGCAGGAGGTCACCGAAAAAGTCAGCTTCTTGTAGCAAATTTTCCGCCGCAGAGATGGATTTCCCTCCAATTGAATTTTTCAATACCTGACCATAACAAGCCCCAGCAAAGGTCTTTAAAAGTTAGCAAACCGAATCATCGTCATGTACTTTGCGGAGGTGCTTTGAAAGCCTCCTTACTTTCACGCCGCATTTTGGACATTCTTTAAAAAGTGCGCCAGGGTGGATCACTCTCTTTTTTCGCCGCCCCTTTAACGTAAAGTTTTTTAGACCTAATTCCGAAGTAGGGGGGGAGGATCTTCCCCGGCCGATCTTATCTAAGAAGCCCCATCCCCCACACTTAAAACAATTGGGGTTTCCGCCGCTACATCCACAAGGTACACCTAAAAAAACAGGTTCTTTATCAACCATTCTTTCCTCACAGTGGCGTGATCCGGTCGTTGCGCTTTAGTACGTTATCCACAAACAATACCGACACTAAAAATTCGCTGAGGCTTCCCTTCAAAGTGAACGGGATTGGTCAAACTTTATCTCTAATGAAGTCGTGCATATGTCGACTTTCTGCTCCGGTAATTATCGATCATTGGAAAGTGTCGCGACTAGATTTCTTCTACCGATGAACGGGACCAAAATGGGGGGGCTGCTTGGAAATCAAGAGAACCAAACCATAGAATCGCGTGACTTGAATTGCAAACAAACCCCAAACAACTCTTCCGTTGGAACTTCGGTAATTATGAACACAAGCAGGCTCACCAATTGAGCCACTATAAAAATATTAAAACGAAGCTTTTCAACTCATGCAATTAGATCGCGATTGCAACCCACAAGGTAAACAAGTTGATTCGCAATGCGACAGCAACTGTGAAACCCCTCCCCTATCGTACCGAATACGTACCGACTGGCCCAGAAAAGAAAAAAGCCCTTTCGGCTAAAAACCGTAAGGGCTTGATTCGACTTCAGTATTTGGCTCCCCGACCTGGACTCGAACCAGGGACCTGCGGATTAACAGTCCGTCGCTCTACCGACTGAGCTATCGGGGAAAGAGCCGAGATTATAGCAGCGAAATTTTTTTGTGCAACCCTTAAAGCCCAATTACGGCCTTATTTGGGCCAACGCACCGAAAAAATTTCGCCACTTGCCTACAACTTAGGCAGAGCAAGGCTCAGCCCAATGCTTTGCCAATGCGCTCGCAGGCTTTTTCCAGGTTGCTCATGCTGGTGGCAAACGAAATGCGGAAGTAACCGTCTGCACCAAAGGCTGAGCCGGGCACCACCGCCACACCTGCTTCCAACAGGTAAGCAGTCAGTTCCAAATCGTTGGCAGCCTTGATTTTGCCCTCGGCGGCCAGCTTTTCGATGGCCTTGCGGGCGTCCACAAATGCATAAAAGGCGCCTTCGGCCTTCAGGCATTGAATGGTGGGCACAGCATTGAGCGCCTTGAACACGAATTCGTTGCGCTCGCGGAAGGCGGCCACCATGGGTTTCAAGCAATCCTGGTCGCCATTCAGCGCGGCCTCGGCCGCCACCTGGGAAATGGACGTGGGGTTGGAGGTGGACTGGCTTTGCAGGTTGGTCATCACATCGATCAGCTTGGCTGGGCCCGCAGCAAAACCAATGCGCCAGCCGGTCATGCTGTAGGCCTTGGAAACGCCGTTGAGCACCACGGTGCGGTCTTTCAACGCCGGGCAGGCATTCAGGATGTTCACAAACGGCGCGCCAGTGAGGTTGATGTGCTCATACATGTCGTCGGTGGCCACAATAATATTGGGGTGCTTCAGCAACACCTCGCCTAAAGCAGCCAGCTCTTCCTTGCTGTACACAGCGCCCGTGGGGTTGCTGGGGCTGTTGATCATGAACATCTTGGTTTTGGGGGTAATGGCCGCTTCCAATTGGGCGGGCGTGATTTTAAAGCCCTGTTCAATGCCGGCAAACACCAGCTTGGGCACGCCGCCTGCAATTTCTACGATGTCGGCGTAGCTCACCCAGTAAGGCGCAGGTATTACCACCTCGTCACCATCGTTGATGGTGGCCAACACCATGTTGAAAATACACTGCTTGCCACCCACACCCACAACCACTTCATTGGCTTTGTATTCAAGGCCGTTGTCACGCTTCAGTTTGGCGATCACCGCGTTTTTCAAACCCACCGTGCCGCCCACGGCGGTGTACTTGGTAAAGCCGGCGTCAATCGCCTTTTTGGCAGCCTCTTTGATGTGATCGGGGGTGTCGAAGTCAGGTTCGCCCGCGCCCAGGCCAATGATGTCCTTGCCCTCGGCTTTCAGTTGTGCGGCCTTGGCAGTCACTGCAAGGGTTGGGGATGGTTTGATCGTAAGTGCGCGATTTGAAAGCATGATTCCGTTTGTTGCGAGTGAAAAAAGAAAAAGTCAAGTCTGGAAATAAAAACAATTTCCGACGATAATGCAGGATTGGCCTATCACAAACCTTGCGTGTTTTTGCAGGGCGGGGCTCAAAAATGCGACGTCATGATTCTACGGCAATGCCTGCCTACTTAAAACCGTTTATAGAATCCCGGTTTTGTTATTCGCCCAATTGTGGCTGGCAAACATCACGACCTCGCGTTTTACGGGCCCTCTTAAATAGCAGCAACCCAAAACCAGCATTCTAACATGGCCCCAGGTTTCGTCAGTTTTCCAGACAGCCCCTTCCAGTTGTACCAGCCCTACCCACCCGCTGGGGACCAGCCGACGGCGATTGCCCGCTTGGTTGAAGGCCTGGGTGACGGCGAGTTCTTCCAAACGCTTTTGGGGGTAACAGGCTCTGGAAAAACCTACACCATGGCAAACGTCATCGCCCAAACCGGCCGCCCAGCCCTGGTGTTGGCGCCCAACAAAACACTGGCCGCCCAGCTGTACGCCGAAATGCGGGAGTTTTTCCCCAAAAATGCGGTGGAGTACTTCGTGAGTTACTACGATTACTACCAGCCCGAGGCCTACGTGCCCAGCCGCGATTTGTTCATCGAAAAAGACAGTTCCATCAACGAGCACATTGAGCAAATGCGCCTGTCGGCCACCAAAAGCCTGCTGGAGCGGCGCGACACCATCATTGTGGCCACAGTCAGCTGCATTTACGGCATTGGGGACCCCAGCGACTACCACGCCATGATCCTCAGCCTGCGCCATGGCGACAAGCTAAGCCAGCGCGACATCCTAAAACGCCTGATTGCCATGCAATACAAGCGCAACGACCTGGATTTTTCACGGGGAACATTCCGTGTGCGGGGCGACACCATCGACGTTTACCCGGCCGAACATTCTGAATTGGCTGTGCGCATCGACCTGTTTGACGATGAAATCGACGGCATTCAGCTCTTTGACCCCTTGACAGGCAAAATTCGCCAAAAAATTCCGCGCTTCACCATTTACCCCAGCAGCCACTATGTGACGCCACGGGCCACCGTGCTGCGCGCCATCGAGACCATCAAAGAAGAGCTGCGCCAACAGGTTGATTTTTTTGTTAAAAATGGCAAACTTGTCGAGGCTCAGCGCTTGGAACAACGCACCCGCTTCGATCTTGAAATGCTCCAAGAGCTGGGTTTTTGCAAAGGCATCGAAAATTACAGCCGCCATTTAAGTGGTGCGGCGCCCGGCGAACCTCCACCCACCTTGGTTGATTACTTGCCCAAAGACGCGCTCATGATCATCGACGAAAGCCACGTGACCATTGGGCAGTTGGGCGGCATGTACCGCGGGGACCGCTCGCGCAAAGAAACCCTGGTTAACTTCGGCTTTCGTCTGCCATCTGCCATGGATAACCGCCCCTTGCGTTTCGAGGAATTCGAGGGGAAAATGCGGCAACCAGTGTTTGTTTCAGCCACGCCCTCGAATTACGAGAAAGAGCACTCTGGCCAAGTGGTTGAACAATTGGTGCGCCCCACCGGGTTAATCGACCCCGTGATTGAAGTGCGCCCTGCCACCACCCAGGTCGACGATCTGCTCGGCGAGATCCACGAGAGGACTCGCGCCGGCGATCGTGTGCTGGTGACCACGCTCACCAAACGCATGGCTGAAGACCTCACTGATTACCTAAGCGACAACGGTGTGAAGGTTCGGTATTTGCATTCCGACATCGACACCGTGGAGCGGGTTGAAATTATTCGCGACCTGCGCCTGGGTGAATTTGATGTGCTGGTGGGCATTAATTTGTTGCGCGAGGGCTTGGATATTCCAGAAGTGTCCCTAGTTGCAATACTGGATGCCGACAAGGAAGGTTTTTTACGCAGCGAACGCAGTTTGATCCAAACCATTGGCCGGGCTGCGCGCAATTTGAACGGCAAGGCCATTTTGTACGCCGACCGGGTGACCGATTCCATGGAATTGGCCATGGGCGAAACCCAGCGGCGCAGGCAAAAGCAGATTGATTTCAACCTGGCCAACGGCATTACGCCGCGCGGGGTGAACAAGCAGGTGAAGGAACTAATCGACGGCGTGTTTGATCCAAACGCCTCCAAAGCCCGCAAGGCTGAGAAGGCTCTGGAAGAAGCCCCGTTGGGTGAAAAACAAGCCGCCAAAGAAATTAAACGGCTTGAAAAGCTCATGCTGGAGCATGCCAAAAACCTTGAATTTGAAAAGGCCGCCCGGGTTCGAGACCAACTGGGCGTGCTGAAAGAGCAGGTATTCGGCAGCAAGGGAGAAAGCAACATTGCCTCCCTGGATGCCAAGCGAAGCGCCTAGCGGCGTATGCGCTACAAAGTTTGGAACGTTCTTAAATTGTGGGTTCAGTCAAAGGAAGCCAATATGAAAAGCAAAGTCTTGTTTGTGTGCATGGGTAACATTTGCCGCTCTCCAACAGCGGAAGGTGTATTCAGGCAAATGGTGAAAGACGCCCAACTGGACCAGGAAATTTCTGTGGAGTCTGCAGGCACACACGCCTACCACTTGGGCAAAAACCCCGACCCACGCGCCGTGGCTGCGGCCGCCAAGCGCGGGTACGACATTTCTGGCCTGGTAAGCCGCCAGGTGAGCGCTGACGACTTTCGCGACAGCGACATGATTTTGGCCATGGACTGGGACAACATGAGCCTGCTGCAGCAGCAGTGCCCACGCCAGTACCAGCACAAAATCCAGCTCATGATGCGCTACGCCACCGAGCACGACGAGGCCACCGTGCCCGACCCCTACTACGGTGGCCCCGATGGGTTCGACACTGTGTTGAACTACATTGAAGACAGCTGCACCGGCTTGCTGGAAGTGTTGCGCAAGCGCGTGTTCCAGTTTGCTGCAGCCTAAGCTGCCTTAGTGCCCTGGCTTAGTGCCCTAGCTTAGTACCCTGCCTTAGCGCCGCCCTAGAGGCGGCGCAACCTTCCAACCCGTGTGATTAACAGCCACCCGGCTCAGTGATTCATCGCGCAACGCCGCCGCTGAATCAAACAACGCCACACCCTTGCCGTGTCACGCCATCAGGCCAAACCCTAGGCCTGAATTCTTGAGTAAATTAGTGGGTTTTGCTATACTTGACCAAAATACTCGGAATTAAGAAGGTTGCCATGCGCTTGACCACGAAAGGCCGATTTGCCGTTACCGCCATGATTGATCTTGCCCTGCAGCAAGACACGGGGCCGGTGTCGCTTGCCGGCATCAGTCAGCGGCAAAGTATTTCACTGTCTTACCTGGAGCAGCTGTTTTCGAAGCTGCGTCGCCACGAATTGGTCGACAGCGTTCGTGGCCCTGGGGGCGGTTACCAAATCACCAAGCCTTTGCACGCCGTGAGCGTGGCCGACATCATTTTGGCGGTCGACGAGCCTTTGGATGCCACCCAGTGTGGCGGCAAAGAAAACTGCACCGAAGAAGGCCAGTGCATGACCCACGACCTGTGGAGCAGCCTGAATCGCAAAATGCTGGAGTACTTGGGCTCTGTGTCTATTCAGTGCCTGGTCGACAAGCAGCGAGAAAAAAATTCCTCACGAACCATTCAGTTTCGTGAAAGGCCGGCGGCGTCTAATGCCCCAGCCGCAAGCACCACACACTAAATAACAGCAGTTGATTGGAGTTACTTGTATGAAGATGCCGATTTACCTCGATTACAGCGCAACCACCCCGGTGGACCCACGCGTGGTCGACGCCATGATCCCCTACCTGCGCGAGAGCTTTGGCAACCCGGCATCCCGCAGCCACGCCTATGGCTGGACGGCCGAAGAAGCCGTCGAAAAAGCCCGTGAAGACGTGGCCGCTTTGGTCAACGCAGACCCGCGCGAAATTGTGTGGACCTCGGGCGCCACCGAATCGAATAACCTGGCCATCAAGGGTGCGGCCATGTTCTATGGTCAAACCAAGGGCAAGCACATCATCACCCTCAAAACAGAGCACAAAGCAGTGCTAGACACCTTCCGCGATCTTGAGCGCCATGGCTTTGAAGCCACCTACCTGGATGTACAAGAAAACGGCCTGGTGAATATGGACGCCTTGAAAGCCGCCATTCGCCCTGACACCGTTTTAATCTCGGTGATGTTCGTCAACAACGAAATTGGTGTCATTCAAGACATTCCAGCCATTGGTGAGCTGTGCCGCGAAAAGGGCATTATTTTCCATGTGGACGCAGCGCAAGCCACTGGCAAGGTGGCCATCGACCTGCAAACCCTCAAAGTGGACCTCATGAGCTTTTCGGCTCACAAAACCTACGGCCCCAAAGGCATTGGTGCCTTGTATGTGCGCCGCAAGCCGCGCATTCGCATTGATGCTCAAATGCATGGTGGCGGTCACGAGCGTGGCATGCGCTCTGGCACCTTGGCCACCCATCAAA
>NZ_CAXQZX010000077.1:0-41771 GCF_964228395.1 Limnobacter sp. | reverse complement strand
AACAGAGGTGTTTTGCGCTTGGGGCTTAAACCCAAGGTGTGTTTGATTTGCAAATCGCCCGAGAACAAAAAGGCAGTCCAGCCTGAAAATTTGTTTTTAAGCACATCGCCGTAGGCTTTAAAAAGTCGTTCATAGGCCTCGTCTTCGGGCACGTCTGCACCTTTGGCTCGGACCCGTTCACCATACGGCGGGTTGCTTAAAACAATGCCAGCCGGGGCGGGTGGCTCAACGGTGAGCGCGTCGCGTTGCGCGAACTGCACGAGCCCAGCCTCCAGCAATTCTTCAAAGCCAGCCCGTTGGGTGTTTTCAATGGCCATGCCAACCAACACCTCGGTGATGTCGCTTGCAAACCAGGTGAAGGGGCGCTCGGCCAGCGCGCGATCCAAACCTTTGTTGAAACGGTTGTTGGCGTCTTCTTGCAACTCT
Source organism: Limnobacter sp. (assembly GCF_964228395.1). Classification (GTDB taxonomy): domain Bacteria; phylum Pseudomonadota; class Gammaproteobacteria; order Burkholderiales; family Burkholderiaceae_B; genus Limnobacter. The sequence continues at coordinate 41,345 of NZ_CAXQZX010000077.1, read as the reverse complement.
TGACCCCACTCGGCTTTGAAGGGCTTGAGGTTTTCGAAGGCAAATGCCCGCTCAAGGCCCGGAGCTCGATCACACAAGGCTGACAGGGATTCGATCACCAGGGTGCCGCTGCCGCAAAACGGGTCGAGAAACACGTTTGAGCTTTGGCCCGCTGCGCTTTGATGAGCAATTCGCCAGAGGCCCGCGGCCAGGTTTTCTTTCAGTGGGGCCACGCCTTGCTCTTGACGCCATCCGCGTTTGAAAAGATTTTCCCCGGCGAGGTCAATGTAAATCATGGCCTCAGAGGGCGTGACAGCGGCAAAAATACGCACGTCGGGTGCATCAACAGACACATTGGGCCGCTCGTCGAATTGCTCGTTGAAGGCATCGCACACGCCGTCTTTCAAACGCAATTGGGTGAAGCGGGGGCTTTTTAGGTCTGCACCCAGGTTGTTCAGGTCCACCCGAAAGGTGTGAGACAGCTTGAACCAATTTTGCCAATCGACGCTTTTGGCCAGTTTGTAAAGGTCTTCGTCACCAGAGAATGGTCCGCGTGCCAATTCCAGACCGATTCGACCAGCAAAGCGGCTCCAGTAGGTCATGCGCGTGGCCTGTCGCCAACTGGCTTCAAATGTGCAGCCACCCGTGACGGCACGGAGGCGTTTGGCACCCATGGTCTCAAGTTCCTGAGTGAGCAGGGGCTCAAGGCCTCGCGGGCAACTGGCAAAGCAGGAATAGACCGGGCGCGTGGCGGAGTTGTCACGCGCTTTGCTTCGCGTGCTAGCCTGGCTGGCGGCAGGCTTTTTGTTGGAGTGGGTTTGCATCAGAAGGGTTTAACCACCACAAGAATGATGGCAATCGCCATGAGCACCACAGGCACCTCATTGAACCAACGGTAAAAAGTGTGGCTTTTGGTGTTTTCGCCGCGTTCAAATTTGCGCAGCAAGCGACCGCAGCCATGGTGATAGCCGGCGATCAAAAACACAATCAGGATTTTGGCGTGCAACCAGCCGCTTTGACCACCGATGCCAATTTGGTAGACCCCCACCAAGGCAAAACCCAGAAGAAGGGCGGGAATGGCCAGAAGGGTCATGAATTTGTAGAGTTTTTTGGCCATCAACAGCAATCGGGCAGTGGCTGCAGGCTCGGTTTCCATCGCCAGGTTGACATAAATGCGTGGCAGGTAAAACAGGCCCGCAAACCATGCGGCGACAAAAAGAATGTGAAATGATTTAACCCAAAGGTATCCGTCCATGTGTACTACTCCTTTATTGACGAATTTCGCCGTGGCCAAACACCACGTACTTTTGACTGGTTAGTCCCTCTAGGCCCACCGGGCCGCGGGCGTGAATTTTATCGGTGGAAATGCCAATTTCGGCACCTAAACCATATTCAAAGCCGTCGGCAAACCGGGTAGAGGCGTTGACCATGACAGAGGCGGAATCGACCTCGCGCACAAATCGCATGGCGTGGCTGTGGTTTTCGGTGACGATGCTGTCGGTGTGGTGCGAACCATGGCGGTTGATGTGGGCAATGGCTTGGTCTAGATGCTCCACGATTTTGATGGCCAGAATGGGGGCGAGATATTCGGTGTCCCAGTCTTGCTCGGTGGCAGGTTTGGCGCTGGGCAGTAGGGCGAGGGTGCGCTTGCAGCCGCGCAGCTCAACCCCTTTGCTGGCGTAGCGGGTAGCCAAGGCTGGCAGCACAGATTTGGCACTGTGCTGGTGCACCAGAAGGGTTTCCATGGTGTTGCAAGTGCCAAAGCGATGTGTTTTTGCGTTGTCTGCAATGTTGATGGCCTGTTCAACATTGGCCGACTCGTCGATGAACACATGGCAGATGCCATCGAGGTGTTTAATCACAGGCACCTTGGCCTCGCGTGAAATTCGTTCAATCAGGCTTTTGCCACCCCGGGGCACAATCACGTCCACGTATTCGGTCATGGTAATGAGGGTGCCCACCGCAGCACGGTCTGTGGTGTCGATGACTTGTACTGCGTCAGCGGGCAGCCCTGCAGCCGCCAAGCCCTGAGCCACCAAATCGGCCAGTGCTTGGTTGCAGCGAAATGCTTCAGACCCCCCACGCAAAATCGTGCTGTTGCCCGATTTGATGCATAGCCCTGCTGCATCCACGGTCACGTTAGGGCGCGATTCATAAATGATGCCAATGACCCCCAGTGGTACACGCATTTTGCCAACCAAAATACCGGAAGGGCGGTTTTTGAAGTCGCTCATTTCGCCGATGGGGTCGGGCAATTGTGCAATTTGCTCCAAGCCCAAGGCCATGGTTTCGATGGCTTGGTCGCTCAAAGCCAAGCGGTCAAGCAAGGCGGGCTCCAGACCGTTGGCCTGGGCCTGAGCCATGTCTTCGTGATTGGCGGTTTGCAGGGCGGTTTTGTTGGCGCGAATTAGCCGCGCGGTTTCAAGCAGGGCCTGGTTTTTCGCCGCTGTGCTGGCGCGGCCCATGGCCGCAGAGGCGGCACGTGCTTTTTGACCAATGGCCAGTATGTGTTGTTCAATGCTCATATTCAATTCCAGTGGGCGGGCGGTTGCACCCCGGCAATGCCCAGTCCGATGATTTCAAGCAGGGTCCAAGGCTCGCCGGTTCTCATGCCTTTGATCGTTTTTTCAGCCTGGTAGCACCAAGCGGTGAGAGCTTGCAAGGTGCCAGGTGTGTGACGTTTTAGGGCTTGGGCGATGTTGCTCTGCCTAGCACCCCAAATTCTATTTTGTCTGCAGGCATCGGACAAAGACATTCCGCGCCGCATGGCCACTTGTGTGTCTCGAATCGCACGAATTTCTTCTTGCATGGCCCAAAGCACCAAGGTGGCGGCTTCGCCTTCGGCGCACAGGCCTTCTAGCATGCGGGTGATCCGTTTTGCATCACCGGCCAACAGGCTTGGGCCCAGGTCGAACACATTAAACCGCGCCGAGTTGGCAACCATGTGCTGCACTTGCTCGAGGCCGGTTTCCCCGCCTGTGGCGGCCTCTAGTGCCAGCTTTTCGATGGTTTGGTGGGCCACCAGCAAATTGCCTTCTGTTTTTTCGGCCAACCAGAGGCAGGTTTCGCGGTCCAGGTTCAGGTGTTTTCGTTTGGCTGTTTGGGCGATCCAGCCGGGCAGACTGTCGGCAGTCACGGGGCGGCATTGGATTTCGCAGCCAAATTGAAAGATTTCGGCAAAGCCTGCGGATTTTTCTTGGGTCTTGTTGAGTTTTGGACCGCTGATGAGCAGGTGATTGCTGGTTTTGCCCTCAGCAATCCATTGGCTGGCGGTGGCCAGCGCAGCGGCTGGTTCTTTGTTGAGTTTGGGCTGGTTTAGGCGAAGGTCGACCAAGGTGATGTCACCAAACAGTGACACTTCTGCAAACAGGCTCAAAAACGCCTGTTCATCAAACTGCCGATCCAGATCCAGCACTTGGCGCTGGCAATCGTGCAGTTTGCGCAGCCTTGCACGATACGCGTCGGTGGCCTGCGTTAAAAACAGTGGCTCATCGGTGAACACGCACACAAACGGTGGCAAGGGGGCTGCCTGGCCCGCATCAAGCATGCTCAGCCAAGTGTCCAAGGGGATCTGTTTCACTGGCGACCGTTTTGAGTTGGGGCAGCACCGTCTTGTGTGCCCAGCTGCAATGCGCTCAAGCGGCTGATGATCTGCCTTGCAATGTCGCGTTGCATTTCGGTGTAAAGACGGCTTTCTTCGGCTTCTTTGCCCAAAATTTGATCGTCGCTGTAGAGCAATTCGCGCCGTTGGCTGAGTTGGCTGGTGGCTATGAGGTATTCACCTTTGGCATCCGTGACCTCATAAAACAGCTCATAAGTGATGCGCACTTCACGGGCTCGGCCACTGGCACTGAAAGTAACAATGCTCCGGTCGCGGGTTTCCCGAAGCAGGTTCAGGGTGAGAGGAGCGCCGCTGGCCGGGTTCACTTTCAGGTCGAGAATCTGTAGCTGCAGGTCCATGTTCTTCTGCATTTCAGAATTGTCGAGCCCACGCAGCGTGATACGATCAAAATCGAAGCTGTATTGCCCGCGCAGTTGAAAACCGCATGCGGCAAGCGCTGCGCTTAGAGCGAGGAGCAAAAACCACCTTAGAGCTCGATTCATGGGCTTGTTCCTTTGGTGCTTTACACCACAATGTTGACCAGTTTGCCTGGCACAACGATGACTTTTTTGGGCGCTTTGCCTTCCATGAACTTTTGCGCAGCATCGCTGGCCAAGGCAGCGGCCTCGATGCTGGTTTTGTCGGCGTCTGCAGCCACCTCGACGCTGCCACGCAGTTTGCCGTTGACCTGCACCATTAACGTTAATTCTGAACGCACCAAGGCTTTGTCGTCCACCTCAGGCCAAGGCGCATCCAGCAAATCTCCATGTTGGGCGCTGTAATTGAGGCTGCTCCACAAGTGACAGGTGATGTGCGGCACAATCGGATAAAGCACGCGCAGCAAAATGCCCATTCCCTCGGTAAGCACCGCTTGGTCAGCCAATGAGTTGGCCTCGCTTGCAAACGCATCCAAGGTGTTGAGCATTTTCATGCCTGCAGACACCACGGTGTTGTACTGGTGGCGCTCGTAATCGAAGTTGGCCTGTTTGAGGATTTCATGCACATCGCGGCGGGCGTTTTGTGCGGATTTACCCAAGTCCCCCGCATTCAATGCTGGCTGGGCCTTGATGACTTCTTGATGATTCAACGCCAACTGGTACAAGCGTTTCAGGAATCGGTGTGCACCCTCCACACCCGATCCGCTCCACTCCAGGCTTTGCTCGGGTGGTGCTGCAAACATGGTGAACAGACGCGCAGTGTCGGCGCCATATTGATCGATCAAGGCCTGCGGATCAATGCCGTTGTTTTTAGACTTCGACATTTTTTCAACGCCCCCAATGTGGACTGGCAAGCCACTGCTGGCCAGACGTGCGGCCACTGGGCGGCCTTTGTCGTCGAACTCCACTGCAACTTCGGCTGGGTTGATCCAGGTTTTTTTGCCGTTGGCCTCTTCGGTGTAGTACGTGTCGTTGAGCACCATGCCTTGAGTGAGCAGGGCAGTGGCGGGTTCGCGGAATTTCACCAGCCCAAGGTCGTTCATGACTTTGGTCCAGAAGCGGCTGTACAACAAATGCAAAATGGCGTGCTCAATGCCACCGATGTACTGGTCCATGGGCATCCAGTAATCACTGCGCTCATCGGTCATGGTGGTGGCGTTGTTACACACATAGCGTGTGAAGTACCAACTGGAATCCACGAAGGTGTCCATGGTGTCGGTTTCACGGCGTGCGGGCTTGCCGCATTTTGGGCACTTGCATTCGTAAAAGGCTGCGCTCTTGGCCAACGGGTTGCCGCTGCCGTCTGGAACGAGGTCTTCTGGCAACACCACGGGCAGATCGGCTTCTGGCACGGGCACATCGCCACAAGCGTCGCAGTGAATGATGGGGATGGGCGTGCCCCAGTAACGCTGGCGCGAGATACCCCAGTCACGCAAGCGGAATTGAATGCGCTTTTCACCCAAGCTTTTGGAGGCCAGCAGTTCAGCCACTTTGTCGACAGCCTCGTTGTGATTCAGTCCATCCAAGGGGCCGCTGGCAGTGCACACGCCGCGGGTTTTGTCGCCATACCACTCGGCCCATTGGGCGTTGTTGAACACTTCGCCTTCGACGTCGATGACCTGTTTAATTGGCAGACCGTACTTTAGCGCAAACGCAAAGTCGCGTTCATCATGGGCGGGCACGCCCATCACAGCACCGTCGCCATAGCTCATAAGCACATAGTTTCCGACCCAAACCGGCACTTCCTCGCCAGTGAGTGGGTGGGTGACCTTCAGGCCAGTGGCCATGCCCTTTTTTTCCATGGTGGCCATGTCGGCTTCGGCTACACCGCCAGCTTTGCATTCGGCAATAAAAGCCTGAAGCGCGGGGTTGTGTTGTGCAGCCAAGGTTGCAAGAGGATGCTCGGCGGCGACTGCACAAAACGTGACACCCATGATGGTGTCAGCCCGTGTGGTAAACACATACAGTTTGCCGTCCTGCACCAGTTGACCTTGCTGGTCTGTGATGCTGTGGGTAAACGCAAAGCGCACACCGGTGGATTTTCCAATCCAGTTTTCTTGCATCACTTTGACACGCTCGGGCCACTGCAAACCGTGAAGGTCATCGAGCAGCACATCGGCGTAGTTGGTAATGGCCATGTAATACATGGGGATGTCGCGCTTTTCGACCACGGCGCCCGAGCGCCAGCCTTTGCCATCAATGACCTGCTCATTGGCCAGCACGGTTTGGTCGATGGGGTCCCAGTTTACTGTGCCGGTTTTTTTGTACACGATGCCTTTTTCAAGCATCTTCAAAAACAACCACTGGTTCCATTTGTAGTAGTCGGGCTTGCAGGTGGCAACTTCTTTGGACCAATCGATGGCAAGGCCCATCGACTCCATTTGCTTTTTCATGTAGTCGATGTTGCTGTAGGTCCACGCGGCGGGCGGTTTGCCATTGGCCATGGCCGCATTTTCGGCTGGCATGCCGAACGCATCCCAACCCATGGGCATCAGGGTGTTGTAACCCTGCATGCGTTTTTGGCGGATCATGACATCGTTGATGGTGTAGTTGCGCACGTGCCCCATGTGCAATTTGCCACTGGGGTAGGGCAGCATGGACACACAGTAATACTTGGGCTTGAGTTGGCCCTGCGCATTTTTTGCAAAAGCCTCTGCCTTGTAGGCGTCCGTTTTTTTCCATTGGCCTTGCACGGCGGTTTCAATGTCTTGGGCGGCGTATTTGTCGAGCATGGTGGGTGGCAAAAATTTGAGGGGTTTGCAGCGCGGGCTGCCCTTTGCAGCCTGACTGGGCCAATCGAGCATTATATCGGTGTTTCTGTTTTTTAAGCGGAATGCCCCATCGCGAAACACTGTTAAAATCAACAGGATTTGAAGCAACCCTGGTGCCAAACGTGTCTTTGTTAGAAAGCCTGAACCCCGAACAACTGGCGGCTGTTACGCTGCCGCGAGAATCTGCTTTAATTCTTGCGGGTGCTGGCAGTGGCAAAACCAAGGTGCTCACGGCGAGAATTGCCTGGTTGATCCAAACAGGGCAGGTGAGCCCGGGGGGCGTGTTGGCGGTTACTTTCACCAACAAGGCCGCCAAAGAGATGTTGCACAGAATCTCCAGCATGTTGCCCATCAACACCCGCAGCATGTGGGTAGGCACATTTCATGGCTTGTGCAATCGCATGTTGCGCGCGCACTGGAAAGAGGCTGGGCTTCCACAGGCCTTTCAAATTCTGGACATGCAAGACCAGTTGTCTGCCATTAAGCGCATGTACAAGGTGCTCAACATCGATGCAGATAAATTTCCACCGAAGCAGTTGAGCTACTTCATTGGCTCTGCCAAAGAGCAGGGCCTGCGCCCCAAAGATGTGGATGCGTACGACGAGTACAACCGCATGATGGTGCGCCTGTACGAGGCCTACGAAATTCAGTGCCAGCGTGAGGGAGTCGTGGACTTTGCCGAGTTGTTGCTTCGCAGTTTTGAGTTGTTGGGCGCCAACCCGGCCTTGCGCGAGCATTACCAGGCACGCTTCAAGTACATTTTGGTCGACGAGTTTCAAGACACCAACACCTTGCAATACCAATGGTTGAAACGCCTGGCTGGCCCACAGGGTTGTATCTTTGCGGTGGGTGATGATGACCAGTCGATTTACGCTTTCCGTGGCGCGCGTGTGGCCAACATGGCGCAGTTTGAACGCGATTTCAATGTTCAAAACCGCATCAAGCTGGAGCAGAACTACCGCTCAGTGGGCAATGTACTGAAGGCCGCCAATGTGCTTATTGCCAACAACAAAGCGCGTTTGGGCAAAGACCTTTGGACCGATGCCGGGGAGGGCGAGGCCATTCGGGTGTATGAGGCTGTCAGTGATCAAGACGAAGCAGCGTTTGTGATTGACCGCATCAAGAAGCTCACCTTGGAGGAGGGCTACAGCCGATCTGATATCGCAATTCTTTACCGCTCCAATGCGCAATCGCGGGTGGTGGAGCAAGCGTTGTTCAACGCCGGCATTGCCTATCGCGTCTACGGTGGTTTGCGCTTTTTTGAGCGGGCTGAAATCAAGCACGCTTTGGCTTACTTACGCTTGCTCGACAATGCCGACGACGACAATTCCTTCTCTAGGGTGGTGAATTTTCCCACCCGTGGCATTGGCGCTCGGAGCATTGAGCAGCTTCAGGATTTGGCCACCAGCAATCAAACATCATTGTTCCGCGCAATTCGTTACATGGAAGGGCGAGCGCAGGCGAGCCTGAACAAATTCTCGGAGCTGATTGATCGTTTGCGATTCGAGACCCGGGGTTTGGGGTTGGCGGCCTTGGTTGACAAGGTGATTGCGGACTCTGGCCTGTTGGCCCATTACCAAGCCGACAAAGATGGTGAAGATCGTGTCGAGAACTTGAAGGAATTGGTCAACGCAGCCGCCTCTTTTGCTGTGGCAGAGGGCTATTATCAAGACGCTGCAGCCACCATGCTGGACGAAGAAAAATTGATCACCCCCTTGGCGGACTTTTTGTCGCACGCTTCGTTAGAGGCGGGTGACAATGCAGCGGCCCCAGGCGAGCAGGCTGTTCAGTTGATGACCGCGCACGCGGCCAAAGGGCTGGAGTTTCACTGTGTGTTTGTAACGGGGCTGGAAGAGGGCTTGTTCCCCCACGAAAACAGTGTGGGAAATACCATCGAGGCCGGTGATGGCAGCAGTGTAGAGGCGGTGGAGGAAGAACGTCGATTGATGTATGTGGCCATTACCCGCGCTCGGGAACAGCTCTTTTTAAGCCACGCTCAGCAGCGCATGTTACATGGGCAAATTCGATATCACATCCGCTCAAGATTTCTGGATGAGCTTCCTGATGATGTGCTGAAGTGGCTAACGCCCAAGCGCGCCCATATTGCAAGCCAGGGCTGGGATGCTTTAGACAATCAAGTGTGGGGCCATGCCAAGCCTGCGGGCATTACCTATGCAAGCAAGTCAAGCAGCCGCCCCTACCCCATCGGGACTGGCGTTGAGCACGCCAAGTTTGGCACCGGCGTGGTGGTGGCTTACGAAGGCGATGGCGATGATGAGCGGATTCAAATCAACTTCGGCAAACAGGGCATGAAGTGGCTCATGCTAAGCCTTGCCAAATTGAGCAAAGCCGGTTAAACCAACTCATCCAGATGCGGGTCTTGCTCAAACACGCTTTGGTAGGTGGGGTAAAGCGTGCACAGCGAGACCGCCATCACGATGGCCACCGCCAGCATGTTCAATGCGCTCAAGATCGGGGCTGGTAAGCCCAGCATGGTGAACAGGGTTAAAAAAACCGAGCTAAACCCAAGGCTTAGAATAAGCCAGCCCATGCCATAGATCAGGAAAGTGGTCTTGTTGCGCCACACGGCCACCCAACTCGAAAACAGCGCCTGCACCGGCTTCATGTTGTGCCAACCCACCAGCACAGGTGCATACCAAAAGGCCAGCAAAATGGGCAGGCTTAGAACCCCAACCACCACCATATACATGACGACGTACTCAAACAGCGCTGCGCTGGCCTCGGGGTTGCCGCCTTGAAGATCGCCCAAAGTGGCTTCGGGTTGAGGCCCCAAAAACAAATGTGCAATCAGTTTGATGATGGCAAAACCCGCGGTATAAATGCCGCCCAGCACCAAGAAATGATTGAGCTTGGCCCGCTCGGCCTGGGTAAAAGCGGTGAACATCACCGCTGGCCCAACCCGCATGCCTTTTTGGGCCATGCGGCCGGCCGTCATGATGCCGTACCCCAGGGCCGGCGTGGCAAGGGTCACAATGGCTGCTCCCAGGTAGGGGATGAGCATGCCAACAAACAAAATAATGAATAAGTACGTGTTGCCGAACAGGAACAACTCCCCAGGCTTTTGTTTGAAAAGGCGCAAACCCTGCATCAGCCATTCCCACCCGGTGCTTGGGGTGCAGGTTTTGACGTGCGTTGCCATGGCGTGGGTCCTCTTAAATAAAATCGTTTACAACTCAAAAGGCAAGCCAGCTCGGCGAGCCTGCAACACGCGCTCAAAATGACCGGGGTCTTTGACATTGAGTACCTCCGCTTCGCGTGGCATGTAGTAGTCAAAGAGCCTTGAGGTCCAAAATCGTAGCGCGGCGGCCCGCAGCGCATTCGGCCACATGGCCCGCTCTTCCGTGGAGAGTGGGCGCACCGCCTGGTAGGCCTCGAGCATGGCTTGTAAACGGAGTGCATCCAGCTCGCCAGTGTCCAGGTGTATGCACCAATCGTTTGCGGTCACGGCCAGGTCAAACAAAAAGGTGTCGATGCCAGCAAAGTAAAAGTCGATCACCCCGCCCAAGGCATCGCCTAGCATCAGGGCATTGTCGCGAAAAAGGTCCGCATGCACGGCACCCCGGGGCAATGCCCGGTGAGCTGGGGTTTGCACAACGGTCTGCTGGTGGGCAATTTCGCTTTGAAGAAGGCTGCGAACCGATTCGGGCAGGTGCATTTGGAGTTGGCTTTGCACCCCCGCGATCCAGTTCAAATCCCGCGGGTTGGGCAGGCTGCCAGCAAAGTCTTGTACCGCCAAATGCGCCTTGGCCAAAAAATCGCCAATGGCCGCGCACTGTATGGCATTGGGCTGTTCAACTGAGCGGCCTTTCAAGCAATTCACCAGGGTTGCAGGTTTGCCCTTGAGATTTGAAAAAAGCTCGCCCCGCTGCCCAGCCACAGGTCCTGGCACCGGCAGATGTTTGCCTGCCAAGTGACCCATCAGGCCCAAGTAAAAAGGCAATTCCTTGGCCGTGAGTTTCTCGAAAATGGTCAATACAAATCGGCCAGTGCTTGTGTTTACAAAATAGTTGGTGTTCTCAATACCCGATTCAATGCCTTCAAACGAGAGCAATTCACCGCAATCTCGGCCGGTCAGCCAATCCTGTAGTTCTTCATGGGTAATGCGGGTAAAAACAGCCATTCAATGTCCTGGGTTGAGCAATGCAAATTCAGCGGGCCTGAACTAAGCAAGCTGGATTTTACCCGGGTTTGCCCGCCAAATTAGAGGTCAAGCAACTTCTCTGTCTCGCTGTCCGAGGGGTTGAAGGTGCGTTTCTCATAGAAGCGGAAAATGCATTCAAGCACTTGGTCTGGGGTCTCGACCACTTCAAACAGGTCCAAGTCCCCGGGGCTGATCATGCCTTCGCCAAGCAGATGGCTTTTAATCCAGTCGATCAGCCCGCCCCAAAAGGCTGCACCCACCAACACAATCGGGATTTTTCGACCCTTGCTGGTTTGTATCAAAGTGAGTGCTTCAAAAAGCTCGTCCAGTGTGCCAAAGCCACCGGGCATCACCACATACGCGCTGGCGTATTTTGCAAAGGCCACTTTACGCGCAAAAAAATGGCGGAAGGTTAGCGAAATGTTTTGGTAGGGGTTGCCATGTTGTTCAAAAGGCAGCTCGATGTTAAGCCCAACACTGGGCGAAGCGCCAGCGTGCGCCCCTTTGTTGGCGGCCTCCATGATGCCTGGCCCACCGCCGCTGATGACGGCAAAGCCTGCATCGGACAATGCCCGCGCGATGCTCTCGGTGAGGGTGTAGTAAGGGTGGTCGGTGGGTGTACGTGCGCTGCCGAAGATGGACACCGAAGGGCGAATTGCCGAGAGCTTTTCAGTCGCTTCAATGAACTCTGCCATAATGCCAAGCACATGCCACGACTCGCGGGCCTTCACAGCGGTGGACTGTTCCTTGGAAGGCAAGTGGCGCAATGTCGGAATGTTTTTATTTTTGGTTGTCATATGAAGCGTTTACTCCTTGTTGATGGATCCAGCTACCTGTACCGCGCATTCCATGCAATGCCTGACCTGCGCAATCGCGCCGGTGAGCCCACCGGTGCAATTTACGGGATGGTCAACATGTTGCGCCGCTTGCGCGCCGACTACACCGGCGAACAAACCGACACCCATTGTATCGCCTGTGTGTTTGATGCGCCTGGCAAAACATTCCGCGACGATGTTTATGCAGAATACAAGGCCACGCGCGCCAGCATGCCCGAGGACCTTGCTGCCCAAATCCCCCACATTCACGAGGTCACCCGCGCCCTGGGCTGGCCCATCATCATGGAGCCCGGCATTGAGGCCGACGATGTGATTGGCACATTGGCACGTGTGGCGGTGGAGCAGGGCTTTGATGAAGTGGTGGTCTCTACTGGCGACAAAGACCTCGCCCAACTGGTCAGCGACAAAGTTCGTCTGGTCGACACCATGAAAAATGCCGTGATGACTCGCGATGCTGTGTTTGAAAAGTTTGGTGTGTACCCCGAGCAAATCGTGGATTACCTCACCCTGGTGGGCGACTCGGTAGACAACGTGCCCGGTGTGGACAAAGTGGGGCCCAAAACGGCCGCCAAGTGGTTGGCCGAGTACAAAACACTCGATGGCATCGTGGCCAACGCCGAAAAAATTGGTGGCAAGGTGGGAGAAAACCTGCAAAAAGCCCTTGATTGGCTGCCCACTGCCAAGTTTTTGGTCACTGTCAAAACCGACTGTGAGTTTGAATTGGCCAGGCACATCGAAGGCCAACTCAAAGCAGGTGCAGAAGACACCGACGCCTTGCGCAATCTGTTCCAGCGTTTTGAATTTAAAACCTGGTTTCGGGCTTTGGGCGGTGCCAGCGAGGAGAGCGCTGGCTCGTCAGGCAACAACACCAAGGCGGGTGCCGCTCCCAATAGTGTTCTTGAGCCGCAAAGTTTGTTCGACTCGCCCACGCAGGGCATCGACTCTATTCGCACCGAGTGTGTAAACACCGACACGGCCATGGACGCTTTGCTGCTGGCTCTGCAGGCAGCGGCCAAAGCCGGGCGGTTTGTGGCCTTTGACACAGAAACCGATTCGTTGGATGCCATGGTGGCGCGTTTGGTGGGTTTGTCTTTTGCCTTGGAGCCAGGCGTGGGCTATTACATCCCCTTGGCGCATCAAGACCTAACCTCGGAGCCTCAATTGCACGCCGAAGAAGTGTTGGCGCGGCTTAAGCCATGGTTCGAGGACGAGCGCAGCCCCAAGGTGGCTCAAAATGCCAAGTACGATTTGCACGTGCTGGCCAACCAGGGGGTATGGGTAAAAGGCCTTGTGGGCGACACCATGCTGGCCTCCTATGTTCTGGAGGCCCACAAGCCGCATGGCATGGATGCTCTGGCCCTGCGTTGGTTGAACTACAACACCATCAAATACGAAGAAGTCGCGGGCAAAGGCGCCAGCCAAATAAGCTTTGACCAAGTGCCCATTGAAACAGCCACACGTTACGCGGCCGAGGATGCCGAGGTCACCCTGCGCCTGGCCCACGTGCTCAACGATGAGCTGGCCAAAACCAAAGACCTGCAAGCGCTGTACAACAACATCGAGCTGCCTTTTGCGCAAGTGCTGTTCGAGGTAGAGCGCAACGGCGTCTTGATTGATAGCAACAAGCTGGATCAACAAAGCAGCGAAATTGCCGACAAGCTCAAGCGAATCGAGGAGCAGGCCTTTGAGTTGGCGGGCGGGTCGTTTAACCTCAATTCACCCAAGCAAATTGGCGAGTTGCTCTTTGATAAACTGGGTTTGCCTGTGGTTAAAAAAACCGCAAGCGGTGCCCCCTCCACCGATGAAGAGGTTCTGTCCAAGTTGGCAGAAGATTACCCCTTGCCGGCCAAGTTGCTCGAGCATCGTGGTTTGGCCAAGCTAAAAAGCACCTACACCGACAAACTGCCCCGCATGGTCAATTCCAACACAGGGCGTGTGCACACCACCTATGCCCAAGCGGTGGCAGTCACTGGCCGCTTGGCCAGCAATGAGCCCAATCTTCAGAATATTCCGGTGCGAACTGCAGAGGGCCGTCGCGTGCGCGAGGCTTTTATTGCACCGCCCGACCACGTGTTGGTGTCTGCAGATTATTCGCAAATTGAGTTGCGTATCATGGCCCACATTTCTGGGGATGAGGCGCTTATTTCTGCATTTAACGAGGGGCTGGACATCCACAGTGCCACCGCCTCTGAAATTTTTGGTGTCAGTTTGCAAGAGGTCAACTCTGATCACCGTCGCACCGCCAAAGTGATCAACTTTGGACTCATTTACGGCATGAGTGCCTTTGGGCTGGCAGCCAACCTTGGCATTACTCGTGATGCAGCCAAGTTGTACATCGATCGTTATTTCACCCGCTACCCTGGGGTTGCCCAGTACATGGAAAACATTCGCCAGCAGGCCAAAGCGGAGGGCTATGTGAGCACCGTGTTTGGAAGGCGTTTGTGGTTACCCGAAATCAAAAGCCCCAACGGTCCGAGGCGTGCTGCAGCCGAGCGAGCAGCCATCAATGCGCCCATGCAGGGCACCTCCGCCGACCTAATCAAAATGGCCATGGTGGAATTGTCCAATTGGTTGCACCAAGAAAAGCTCGCCTCGAAGATGATCATGCAGGTACACGACGAAGTGATTCTTGAAGTACCCAAGGGTGAACTCGAATTGATAAAAGCGCGTGTGCCTGAAATCATGACCAGCGTGGCCAAACTGCGCGTGCCCCTTGAGGTGGGCTGCGGGGTCGGCAACAACTGGGAAGAAGCCCATTGATGGGCAGCATGAAGAGTCAAGGAGGATGGCCGTGAGCAAAAGCAACACCAATGACCCGGAGCAGGAAGAACACATCAATTCTCTGGCAGGCGCGGGCAAATTGAGCATCGATCGACGCACCCTCCTCAAGGGCTTCACTGCGGGTGGGTTCGCTGTGGCGGCCAACCCCGTGCTGTCGCAGGCCATCACCACTTCAGCCGCTGGTCTGGAGGAGGGGCGCGTGTTTGTGGATGTGGGCGACGATGACATGTTTGCCTACCGTACACGCCCCATGCACAAAAAAAATCCACCTGTTATTTTGGTGGTGCCAGAAATTTTTGGCGTGCATGCCTACATTGAGGATGTTTGCCGGCGCTTGGCGCAGGCGGGTTTGTATGCGATTGCCCCCGAGATATTTTTCCGTCACTCTGAACCCGGGCAGTACGCCACGGTGGCCTCCATCCTTGAAAACGTAATTGCCAAAATGGACGACGCGCAGGTGATGCGTGACCTCGACAAGTGCGTCGAACATGCCGCGGGTGAGGGTGGAGACGTAGGCAGGCTTGCAGTAACCGGCTTTTGCTGGGGCGGGCGCATCACATGGCTGTATGCGGCGCACAACCCGAATGTCAAGGCAGGCGTGGCTTGGTACGGGCGCTTGGTGGGCAATGTTTCCCCGCTGACTCCCAAACACCCGGTTGATATAGCGGCCGGCCTTAAGGCCCCTGTGCTTGGTTTGTATGGCGCAGAAGATTCTGGCATCCCCCTGGATACAGTCGAGCAAATGCGCTTGGCGCTAACTAAGGCCGCTGGCAGCAATGTCAATGCAGCGGCATCGTCAATCACGGTGTTTGCCAATGCACAACACGGGTTTCACGCCGATTACAGAAACACATACAACTCCACCGCGGCAAAACAGGCGTACAATCAGGCGCTTGCCTTCTTGCGAGGCAAAAACGTCCTTTAATTCTTCTAAAGCGCCCAAATCGTGCATTCAAGTTTATTGCTGGTGATGACCGCAGCCGCCCTGGGCACGGGGCTGGCCATTTTGGCTTCGGCGTGGCTCACAGCCCGAGTGATTGCAAAATCCCTAGAGCCCATGGTGAGCGTCTCCACTGGTGTGTTGCTGGGGGCCGCTTTGTTGCATTTGCTGCCCGAGTCCATGGACAAAGGCATGGATCATCACGATGTGTTTGGCCTGCTGCTGGCAGGCTTGCTGTTTTTTTTCGTGCTGGAAAAGTTTTCGATTTTTCGCCACAGCCACCACCATGAGCACGATGGTCACGACCACCACCACGGCTTTGACCGGCAAGAGGCCGGCCGCGGTGGCCTGCTCATCGTAGTCGGGGATTCCCTTCACAATTTTGCCGATGGCTTGTTAATTGCCAGCGCCTTTTTGGTTGATTCCCAGTTGGGGCTGGTAACCACACTGAGCGTGGTTTTGCACGAAATACCCCAGCAAACTGGCGATTACCTGGTGCTGCGCAATGCTGGTATTGCCCGGGCCAAAGCGCTACGACTCATGGTGATTGCTGGCGTAGCGGCGGTAATTGGCGCCGCGTTGGGCTACACCCTGTTTACCCAAATTCAAGGCCTGCTGCCGTATGCCTTGGTGTTGGCGGCCGCGAGTTTTTTGTATGTGGCCGTGGCGGACCTCATTCCCCAAATGCAACAACGCATTCGAATCGGCGAAAGCCTGGTCCAATTGCTGTGCATTGGTGCCGGTGTTGCCTTGGTGGCCACCTTGGCGCAAGTGCTGCACCACCACCATTAAAGCCGTGCCATCATCTGGTTTTTTTCAGGTGGGTGGCGTAGGCCGACAACACCCCACAGGCGATGATTAACACCGCACCCAACCAGGTTGCGCCGGTGGGAATGTCACCCAACACCACAATGCCGTAAAAGGTCGACACCAAAATGGTGAAGTACTGAAGCGCAGCCGACATCCAGGTTGAACCGCTGCCAAAGCTGCGTGTCAGCGCCAAATTGCCGGCGCCCCCAAACAAACCCAGACCCAGGAGCCAGGCCAGCCCAGTCAGGTCCAGTCTTGAAAAAGCATGGTCAAGTGCATGCGCGTGGCCTGTGCTTAAGAGGTAGGCGCCGCCTGTGACGGTGGCGGTCACCCCAAAGTACATCACGGTTCTCCACTCGGGCTCTTTGACCTGCCCCAGGCTTTTCAATTGAAGGTAAGCCAGGGCAGACACTGCGCCCCCAGCCAGGCCAATCAACGCTGTTGGCAGTTGTTGGCTTTCCAGCACAGGCTGAAGCACTGCAAGTACACCGGCAAAACCCACTGCAATGGCAGTTTTTTCCGCACGGTTTTTGTTTTCGCCAAACCAAAACCAAAGAATGAGCGCAATAAACAAAGGGGAGGTGTACATCAAGGTGGTGGCTGTGGCCAAAGGCAGCTGCGTGGTGGCATAAAAACCGCACCACATGGCCACAATGCCGGCCACATTGCGCCGAAGGTGAAGCCCAAACACCGGGCTTTTGAGAGTAAAGCCCGACAGCAGCGCCCAAATTGCCAGGGCCAGGGCCGGCACCAGACCGCGAAACAACACAATTTCGCCCAGGCTTGCCGAATTGGCCGCCAGTTTAATCATCAGGCCCATGGTGCCAAAGCACAGGCAGGCCACCAACATCCAGAGTGCTTGCATGGGGTGGGATTCTAGCGCAGTTCGGCGTGGATCCCTTCAGTGGCTGCCCGGCGTCGCCTTGTAGTGAGCGTAGCTGGGGTCGACCCACACCTCTCGCTTCTCGATCGGGGTGTTGTCCAAGGATCGTGTGATGCGAAACACGCGTAGGCTGGGCGTGTCGATGTGTTTGTTAAAGAGGTTGGCAATGCGGGAGTCCATGCTACGAACAGACACCTCGTCAACCATTTGTCCAACGCGGGTCTGGAATACCTCGGCAGCCAGGCGATACAAATTACCATCGGATTGCGTCAGCATGTCCATGCTCAGAGTGGGAAACACACGGGTAGACACGCACAGTTGTTCAAGGGCGATCAGTTGTTGGCCAAGTTGGTGGCGAACCTCAATGGACCAGATGGGGTCGCCGATCTGCAGGCCCAAAGCATTTGCCTCTTCATGCCCCGCTGACATCTTCTCGAGTCGAATTAGATTAGACCGAACCTTTGGACTGGGTTCCTCTGCAAGCCATTGGGCATGCAATTTGAACGGAAGATTGGAGTGATAAACAGGCAGGTTGCCAGTGTCCTTGACGAAGGTGCCCAAGCCTTGCATTTTGCTCACGAAGCCCGCTTTTTCAAGCGACTCTACCGCTCGTCGAACCGTGCCGATGGATACGCCAAAGCGCTCGGACAGCTTTTTTTCATTGGGCAAAGCCTCGCCCACCTTCCAAACCTGCTGGGAGATTTCACGGGTAAGCACATCCAGAATCTGGAGGTAGGCGGGCCCACCGCCTTTCAGGACCGGCCCAGTCGAATCGTTGGTGCCGCGCATAGGCTAATATTCCAAGAGTTTTATTATTGTCCAACCAATGTACCAGAAAAAAGTTGAACAAAACCAAAAGTTTGGAATAGTAATTTTCTATTGCGGCGCCACCAGGTCTTACTTGGTCCCCTTTAGCGAGTGCCCCGGGGCAATGCTGGGGCTCATGGCTCTGGCGTACCATCGATGGAAGTGCTCCATGCCATCTTCCATTGGGCTTTGATACGGTCCGGCATCGGTTTCACCGCGCTGCATTAAGACCTTGCGCCCATGGTCCATGCGTTCTGCAATTTCGTCATCTTCCACAGCGGTTTCCATGTAGGCCGCTTGCTCGGCTTCAACAAATTCGCGTTCGAACAGTCGAATTTCCTCAGGGTAATAAAATTCAACCACGTTCAAGGTCTCTTGAGGGCCCATGGGATGCAAGGTAGAAACCACCAGCACATGGGGGTACCACTCGACCATCACATTGGGGTACATGCAGAACCAGATCGCGCCATACTTGGGCTCCACGCCATTGCTGAATTTCATGACTGCATCGTGCCACTGGCGGTACACCGGGGTGCCCGGGCGGCGTAGGCCCGACTTGATGCCCACCGATTGAACGCTCCAGTTCTCGCCGTAGTACCACTGCAGGTCCGAACAACTCACAAATTGACCCAGGCCTGGGTGGAAAGGCTCCACATGGTAATCCTCCAGGTAGACCTCGATGAATGTTTTCCAGTTGTATGGCAGGGTGTTGGTTTTGACCGAATCAAGCTGAAAGGCAGAAAAATCGATTTCTTCCAGGAAAGGCACTTTTTCGAGGTCTTTGAGCACATTGCGGCCACCGTTGAACAGCAGCCCACGCCAATTTTGCAGGTCAAAAGACTGCAGCTTGGTGCAGGGCTGTTGCTGAAAGTGGGGGGCGCCCAGCAGTTCACCTTTCAGGTCGTAAGTCCAGCGGTGTAATGGGCACACAATATTGCTGGAATTGCCATGGCCTTTGAGCATCACCGCTTGCCGGTGGCGGCAAACGTTGGACAACAATTCAATACCTTGACCATTGTTGACCAACAAGCGGCCATCGTTTTCCCAGGGCAGGGAACGCCAGTCGCCAGCCTCTGGCACCCAGTGGGTGTGGCCGACATAGCCCGGTCCATCTCGATAGAGTAGTTGGATCTCATCCTTCAGAACACGCTCGTCAAAGTAAGCCGATACATGGGGCTGCAAACCTGACTGTGACAACGCCTGTGACACATTGGACAAATCACTCAAATCGGACATGATCCCGGGGACCTCCCTTCAACAGCGCCCTGTTCGACGCCGATGCAAATTAACTTGTTGAACAAAAAGACAAAATGCGAAGGGGGATTGTACCCTTTAGTCTGCATTACGGCCAAAGACTTTTCGCCTTTGTGCAATCTCGCAGTAAAATAGAGGACTTTGCATCGTCGGTAGTTCCCATGAGCACCCAAACAACCAAGACCAACGCCCCTGAGGACGCGTTCCAGCCACCCGAATCGTTCGAGGCAGCCATGGCGGAATTGGAATCCTTGGTGGCAGCCATGGACAATCAACAATTGGGTCTGGATGCCTTGTTGACAGATTACAAACGCGGCGCGCAGTTGGTGAAATATTGTCGCGATCGCCTTTCGCAGGTTCGCGAAGAGGTTCAGGCCATCGAAAGCAGCCTGCAGGCCCCTGGGGCAGGTGAGGCAGGGTGACACGCATGCTCGCTCACGCTTGGGTAGAAGAGGCCCGTGCTGGCTTTGAGCAGGCGCTAGCAGCCAAGCTCGGTAAGTTCGGTGGCCCCTCCGACGCGCTCAACCAGGCCATGGCTTATGGGCTTTTGGAAGGCGGTAAAAGGCTTCGGGCATTGTTGGTGCTGGCCAGCGGTCATGCCGTTGGCACACCCATGCAAGCGCTCACGGACGCCGCCTGTGCGATTGAGGCCATGCATGCTTATTCCTTGGTTCACGACGACCTTCCCTGCATGGACAACGACACCCTTCGCCGCGGCAAACCCACATGCCACGTGCAGCACGGTGAGGCATTTGCGTTGCTGGCTGGGGATGCATTGCAAACCACCGCATTTCAGTGGTTGGCCGAATCTGCCTGCGCCAGCCCTGGCATTTTGCTGGAGCAAATCAAAGTGCTGGCTCGGGCCTCGGGCCTCCATGGCATGGCGGCGGGTCAGGCCATCGACTTGGCGCACGTGGGGAAATCCATGTCACTGGCTGACCTCAAGCACATGCATGCGCGCAAAACCGGTGATTTAATTGCGGCCTCGGTGCGCTTGGGGTACCTTAGTAACCCCGCCGCCAAGGCAGAAGACTTGGCCAATTTAGAGGTGTTTGCCAAGGTTTTGGGCTTGGCTTACCAAACAATAGACGACATATTAGATGTCGAGTCGACCAGCGAGATGTTGGGCAAAACCTCTGGCAAAGATGCCCTGAACAACAAGCCAACCATGGTGAGCCTCATGGGAATGCCCGCAGCAAAAGCGCTGCTTGAAGATTTGAGGTGCCAGGCGTTTGAGGCATGTGAAGCCTTAAACGCTGAGCGCAATGGGCCTTTGCTGGCCTTGGCAGAACTCATAACCAACCGAAAATCATGACAGACCTGCTGAAAAAAATTGATTGCCCCGCCGACTTGCGCCGTCTGGATGTGCAACAGTTGCCGCGCCTGGCCGATGAGTTGCGCAATTACATTGTTGAGCAGGTGTCGCGCACGGGGGGGCACCTGTCGTCCAATTTGGGCACGGTTGAGCTGACTGTCGCTTTGCATTATGTGTTTAACACGCCCAACGACCGACTGGTGTGGGATGTGGGCCATCAAACCTACCCGCATAAAATCCTCACCGGCCGCCGGGATGCCATGCCTGGCCTGCGCCAATATGGCGGCATTTCTGGTTTTCCCAAGCGTTCTGAGTCTGAGTACGACGCTTTTGGTACCGCCCATTCCAGCACATCGATTTCGGCTGCGCTTGGCATGGCGGTGGCCTCCCGCAATTTGGGAGTCAACCGCAAACACGTGGCCATTATTGGCGATGGCTCCATGACCGCAGGCATGGCTTTCGAGGCCATGAACAATGCTGGCGTTACGCCTGACATCGATTTGCTGGTCATCCTGAACGACAACGACATGTCGATTTCGCCGCCAGTGGGGGCGCTGAACAAATACTTGGCCAAGTTGTTGTCGGGCCGAATGATGAACAACGTCAAAGAAATGGGCAAAGGTTTGTTGGGAGTTGCCCCACCGCTGTATGAATTGGCTCACCGCCTTGAAGAGCATGTCAAGGGCATGATGACCCCTGCCACCTTGTTTGAAGAGTTCGGATTTAACTACTATGGCCCCATCGACGGACACGACCTGGACGCACTGGTGCCCACTTTGCAAAACCTTCGCGCATTAAAAGGCCCGGTGTTTTTGCATGTCATCACCAAAAAGGGCGCTGGTTACAAACTGGCTGAGCAAGACCCCATTCTGTACCATGGCCCTGGCAAGTTCGACCCCACCGTGGGCATTCAAAAGGCCACTGGCCCCAAGCCGCCCACCTACACCCAGGTGTTTGGCAAGTGGTTGTGCGACATGGCCCAGTCTGATCGACGCCTAATTGGCATTACACCGGCCATGCGTGAGGGCTCGGGAATGGTCGAATTTGAGCGCCGTTTCCCCTCTCGGTATTTTGATGTGGGCATTGCCGAGCAACACGCGGTGACCTTTGGTGCAGGGTTGGCCTGCGAGGGCATGAAGCCCGTGGTGGCCATTTACTCGACCTTTTTGCAACGCGCTTACGACCAATTGATTCACGACGTGGCTTTGCAAAATCTGGACGTGACCTTTGCCTTGGATCGCGCAGGCTTGGTGGGCGCAGACGGAGCCACCCACGCCGGGAATTACGACATCGCTTACCTGCGTTGCATTCCAAACATGGTGATTGCCGCGCCATCCAATGAAGACGAATGCCGTAAATTGTTGAGCACGGCCTACCAGCACCCAGGATGCGCATCGGTGCGTTATCCGCGGGGTACCGGCCCTGGGGTGGTCGCTGACGAATCTTTGGACACCGTCGAGATTGGCAAGGCTGTTGTGCGTTACTCCCCGGCAGATGCCAGCATCAAGCTTGTAATTTTGGCTTTCGGCTCCATGTGCGAACCAGGGCTGGTTGCTGCTCGCAGTTTGGGGGCCAGCCTGGTGGACATGCGCTGGGTTAAACCTCTGGATGAACACCTCATTCGCCAGTTTGCAGAGCAACGCTACAGCTTTGTGACGGTGGAGGAGGGCTGTATCATGGGTGGTGCAGGGTCCGCGGTAAGCGAATTTCTGCATGCGCAGGGCTTTACCAACCCAGTATTGCAGTTGGGCTTGCCCGACGAATTCATCGATCACGGAGACCCCGCTCTCCTGCTCAAGAATCTTGGCCTGGACGCCCAAGGCATCGAAACGTCCATCAAGCAGCACTTTGGCGAACTTTTTGATCGCCACACCAATGTAGTGCGCCATGTAGCAGGGCGCGCTGCAAACACATGAGGAAGTTATGAATACACGTGACAAAGGCTTGGAGAACGCCGTGGTCAACCCAATCGACCAAGCCATTCCCGATGTCCAAAGCAGCATCGACACCCGCCACATTGCGATCCAATCAGTGGGCATTCGGTCTGTAAAGTACCCGGTGCTTATCGCGCTCGAAGGCCAAAAGCCCATGCCCTCTGTGGCCGAGTTCGAGATGACCGTGTTTTTGCCCGCTGATCAAAAGGGCACCCACATGTCTCGCTTTGTGGCCCTGCTCGAAGAGTCCCAAGGCAACACCTTAACGGTTGAGGGCTTCCGGGCCATGCTCGCAGACATGTTGCAGCGCCTTGATGCACCCTCGGGGCGCATCAAGATGAGCTTGCCCTATTTCCTGTCCAAGGTTGCCCCCATCAGTGGGGTGTCCAGCCTCATGGATTATCAACTGACGCTGGAAGGCAGTGCCAATTCGGAGGGTCAAGACATTCACCTCACCGTGGTGGTGCCTGTTACCAGCCTGTGCCCTTGCTCCAAGAAAATTTCGGAGTACGGTGCCCACAACCAGCGCTCCCATGTGACCGCCCGTGTTCAGCTAAAGAACAACATCGACATCGCCAAGCTGATTCAGGCAATTGAACAGCAGGCCTCGTGCGAATTGTGGGGGCTGCTTAAGCGCCCAGACGAGAAGTATGTCACTGAGCGCGCCTACGACAACCCCAAGTTTGTCGAAGACTTGGTGCGTGATGTGGCCATCGCCTTGAACAAACTCGAGGAGGTGGGGCAGTACACCGTGGAGGCTGAAAACTTTGAGTCCATCCACAATCACTCGGCTTACGCTCGCATCGACCGTTAAATTGGCCTGGCTTGCAACTGATCAGTCTGTTGTAAGCCAGGGTTGCCACAATTCAGGAACATTTGTGAGGCCACCTGCCCACACGTTTTCCTTGGGAGCACACTGAGCATGGCTGAACCAGAAACGGTCAAAGCCAAAGAGATTTTCATCGTCGGCACCACCTCCAAGGGCAAGGTGTTTCGGCCGTCTGACTGGGCAGAGCGCCTGTGTGGGGTGTTGTCTTGCTACCGTCCCCCAGGCCGTCACAGCAGCCAGCAGCACCTTGTCTATAGCCCCTATGCCAAACCCATTGTGATGGATGGCGTGAAATGCGTGGTGGTGGACGAGCGTTTACGTGACCTTGAGCCGATGGCCATGAACTTTGTTTTGAATTTTGCCAAAGACAATGACCTGCAAGTCATTGATGCCTGCTTGTTGCCCGACGATTAAGCCACTGCCCCCCTAGCGGTAATCCCGTATTTGCCGGAAGTTGGTCAATACAAAAACCCCGAAAGCATCATGCTGTTCGGGGTTTTTCGCTTAGTTTTGCTTGCGCCTTTAGCCTGCAACGTGGCCAAACTTGCTGGCCAAAGTGGGCAGAGCCAAACTCAGCCCGGCAATCTTTAGGCGGCCATGCCTTTCACGAGGGCAGACAAGCGCGACTTTTGGCGGGCAGCCTTGTTTTTGTGAATCAGGTCTTTGTCGGCCACGCGGTCCAGCACGCTGGTGGTTTCGCGATAAACTGCTTGGGCAGCGGCTTTGTCACCGGCTTGCACGGCAGCGCGAACTTTTTTCACGGCGGTGCGCATGGCAGAACGAATTGCAGAGTTGTGCGCGTTAGCTTTCGCGGCTTGTTTGGCGCGCTTGCGCGCTTGTGCTGAGTTGGCCATCTTAGTAACGTCCCAGGGTGTAGACTTCGAAAACCCGCAATTTTAACAAAATAACAGCCCTTTCACAATCTCTATATGAATTTATTGAAATCGGCCGCTGCGGTCAGCGCGATGACCATGCTATCTCGCGTGACCGGCCTGATTCGAGAAACAGTCACTGCACGCATGTTGGGCGCAGGTGCAGAATCCGACGCTTTTTTTATCGCATTCCGCATTCCCAACCTGCTGCGCCGCCTGTTTGCAGAGGGTGCGTTTTCCCAGGCCTTTATTCCCGTGTTGGCCCAAACCAACGCTCAGGCTGGTAAGCAGGCTGCGATTGACCTCGCGCAGCGTGCCAGCGTGTTGCTGTTTTGGGTTCTTCTGCTGGTGGTACTGGCAGGCACCTTGGGCGCTGGCTGGGTGGTGTTTGGCATGGCCAGTGGCCTGCCGTCTGGTTCAGATCAATATGAACTCACTGTCACCCTGACCCAGTGGATGTTCCCTTATATCTTGTTGATCTCCATGGTGGCATTGGCCTCGGGTTTGCTCAACACATTCCGCTCATTTGCATTGCCAGCGTTTGCGCCGGTGTTGCTCAACCTCAGTTTCATTGCAGGAGCCTTGGTGTTGGCTCCTTATTTTGAGCAGGCCGTGTTGGCCTTTGCCATTGCGGTGATGGTGGGTGGATTGTTGCAGGTGCTTGTGCTGTGGTTCGGCTTGGCTCGCGCGGGTTGTCTGATCAACCCTTTCGGCGGTTGGGGGCGACTTCGGCAAGCCTGGGCAGATGAGCGGGTTCGTCGGGTGCTGGCCAATATGTTGCCCGCCAGTTTGGCTGTGTCGGTGGCTCAAATCAGTCTAATCATCAACACCAACATCGCATCTCACTTGGAGAAGGGCAGTGTGTCGTGGATCTCTTACGGTGACCGTTTGATGGAATTTCCCACGGCTTTGCTGGGTGTGGCGCTGGGCACAGTGTTGCTGCCCTCCCTCACCGCTGCGGCTTCCAAAAGCCAGCAAGAGTACTCTGGCTTGATGGACTGGGGGCTGCGGCTCACGGTGTTGTTGGCCTTGCCTGCAGCCTTGGGCTTGGGTTTGTTCAGCGAAGCCATGGTGGCCCTGCTATTTCATTATGGCCGGTTTGATGCACACGATGTCGCCATGACCAGCCAAGCCGTGATGGCCTACAGCCTGGGTTTGAGTGGCTTGGTGCTGGTTAAAATTCTTGCGCCGGGCTTTTATGCCAAACAAGACATCAAAACCCCCGTAAAAATCGGCGTGGCGGTGGTGGTGCTCACCCAGTTGATGAACTTGGTGTTTGTGCCCTGGCTTGGGCATGCGGGTTTGCCTTTGTCCGTGGGGCTGGGTGCTTTGGTCAACGCGGGTGTGCTCTATGTGGGCTTGCGACGCAAGGGCATGTATCAGCCGGGGCCGGGCTGGGCGGTGTATTTCCTCAAAGTGTGTTTGGCCTGTGTGGCCATGGCCGCTGTGTTGCTGGTCTTGAACCAGCAGTTCGACTGGCTGGCCATGGGCAGCCAGCCGAGCTTGCGCGTGCTTGCCGTGTTGGGCGTTATTGCCGCTAGCGGGCTGGTTTACTTCGGCGTGCTGGCGGCCTTGGGTTTGGGGCCCCGGCGCTTGTTGCAAAAGCCCAGGCCCACGACCTCACAAACATCCCCAATAAACACGCGCGATGGGCATGGGCCATAGGGCATGCACCAACAAAAAAGCACCTCCGTAGAGGTGCTTTTTTACGCATTGCCGACCATGTGGCAGATGGTGCTTACTTTAGGGCGTCAAAAGCCCGTTGGCGAATTTCGTCCACAGAACCCACGCCGGCAATTTTGCGGTACTTTGGTGCATTGCTGTCGCCTGTGGCGGCCCATTGTCCGTAATAGTCCACCAAGGGGCGCGTTTGGTTTTCGTAAACATCCAAACGCTTGCGCACTGTTTCTTCTTTGTCGTCGTCGCGCTGCACCAAGGGCTCGCCTGTTACATCGTCTAATCCTTCCTGCTTGGGCGGGTTGAATTTGATGTGATAGGTGCGCCCAGAGGCGGGGTGGGTGCGGCGGCCGCTCATGCGTTCGATGATCTCGCTGTGTGGCACGTCAATTTCAAGCACGAAGTCGATTTTTACGCCAGCCTGTTTCATGGCCTCCGCTTGTGGGATGGTGCGTGGAAAACCGTCGAACAGATAGCCGTTGGCGCAATCGGCTTCTTTCAAGCGCTCTTTAACCAGGTTGATGATGATGTCATCGGACACCAGGCCGCCTGCATCCATCACTTTTTTGGCTTCGACGCCCAAAGGTGTGCCCGCTTTCACAGCGGCGCGGAGCATGTCTCCGGTGGAAATTTGGGGAATGCCAAACTTTTCTTTGATGAATGTGGCCTGTGTGCCTTTGCCAGCACCGGGCGCTCCCAATAAAATTAAACGCATAGTCGCCTCAAGAGTTTTAAATCCGGTGTTCGAACCTTGCATGCGCCAGCAGTTTCGAACCAATTTGTGTAGGGTGATCGACCCTTTGATGCGGCGATTATGGAGGTGTGGCCTTGCAGCAAACTTACCTGGGAATCGCCAGCATGGCCCTAGGGCCTGGGTAGAATATTTTTTATTCCCGACCCGCGTTGGACTCAAACAGCGCCCTGGCCCGAGCCAGATCTTCTGCAGTGTCCACGCCTGGCAGCGGGGCATCCTGAATAATACACACTTTTATGCGATAGCCGTTGGCCAGCGCGCGCAGTTGTTCTAGCGACTCCAACTGTTCCACGGGGGCGGGGGCCAGGGTTTGGTATTGTCGAAGAAAGCCGGCTTTGTAGGCATACAGGCCAATGTGACGCAGACCAAGATGATCACTGGGGCCGCCTGCAGGCCATTGTTCGGCTGCAAAGTGGTCGCGAGGGTAGGGGATGGGGGCCCTGGAGAAATAAAGTGCCTCGCCATCAACCCGCAAGGCCACCTTGACCACGTTGGGGTTCTTAAACTCAGCCCAGTCATGGATGGGGTGTGCACAGGTGGCGATGTGTTGGTCTCCGCCCAGCAATGCCTGGGCAACCAGGTCGATTAATTTTGGGTCGATCAGGGGTTCATCGCCTTGCACGTTCACCACCACGGTAGAGTCTCCCCAGCCTTTGGTTTGCACCACCTCGGCAATGCGATCCGTGCCAGTGGGCCAGTCGCTGCGGGTCATCAATGCCTCCAGGCCATGCTGCTCGCAGACCCGGGCAATGTCTTCATGGTCGGTGGCTACCAACACTTCTTCTGCGCCCGACTTCAGGGCTTGCTCGGCGACGCGGACCACCATCGGTTTTCCACCAATATCCAGCAATGGCTTACCGGGTAAGCGGGTAGAGGCATGGCGCGCAGGAATCACGGCTTTGAACATGATCAAATGGCTCCCAGCGGGGCATGTTGGCCCATCATTGGGGCGAGGCAGGGTTGTTCAAGGGTTCGGCCTGTTCCACCAGCATGATTGGAATGCCGTCGCGCACCGGAAACGCCAGTTTGTCTGCCTTGCAAACCAGGAATCCGTCCGTCGGGCGTTTTTCGAGTGGGCCCTTGCAAATGGGGCAAACAAGAATGTCAATCAATTGAGTGTCCAATGTGGTCCTCTAGGGCTTGGGTCAGGGCAGCAGGCAATTCAACTTCAATATTGGCCACCCACAAACGTGGGTCATATGGAGCCAATTTTACGGCATCTTTGCCCGTGGTAATCAGCACATCTTCAGTGAAGGCCTTGCAATAATCAGCAGGGTATTGAAAGTGGTCTGGCAATGGCTGGCTTCTTGCCAAGGACAAACCAATTGTCCGAAGGGCGGAAAAAAGCTTGTCTGGGTTCCCCAGGCCTGTGAAAGCTGCCACGCCCTTGTTGCGCCACCGCGCCAGCGCCTGTTCGCAGTTGAGGTGTTCTTGCGTGGCAGGCTGAGTAAACCCGCTTAAGCGCACCTGCACCGCATGCCAATGGGGCCCCGCTGAGGTTTGTAGCATGTCAGCAAGGGCTGACACCTCCACATTGCTGGCTAGAACGGCGTCCACGTGCCCAAGCCTTTGGCTGGGCTCACGCAACGGGCCGGCGGGCAACAGACGCCCGTTGCCCTGTCCACGTCTGTCAAACACAACCCATTCCAGGCTGCGTCGCAGGCGGTGGTGTTGAAGCCCGTCATCCGACACCACAAGCTGTAGGTCTGGGTGGTGGGCACACAAAAGGTCGACTGCCGCCTGGCGGTTCTGGCCCACCGCCACCGGGCAGCCGGTTTGCTGCGCCAAAAACACAGGCTCGTCGCCGAACTGCTCCACCAATTGGTCCAAGCTTTGGCTGGCCAACATGGTTTGGTTCAGCAGGCAGGGCAGTTGATTGCGGCGGCCGTAACCACGGCTAACCACCCCAACACGCACATCCCTTTGGGCGCAGTGTTGGCACACGGCCATCACAATCGGGGTTTTGCCGGCACCACCAGCAATCAGGTTGCCTATCACCAGCACAGCGGGTTGGGTGCGGGTTTTACTTTGTGTCACTTTGGTGCTTTGCTGGCTTAAAAATCTTGCCAGGCGGTGCAGCAGGGTGAGGCCATTTAAGGCGATGGCCAGCCAAAAGCCGGTGGGTTGGCCTTGGTACCAGATGCCGAGCAAGCGCTCTTCAAGGCGGGCACGCCACGGGTTGCCCGAGGGTTTGCTCATGGTTGCTTGCCAGATGTAGCAATCGACACCCTGGCCACACCCAAACCTGCCAAAACGTCCATGACCGTGACCACCGACTGATGGCTGGCCGCCGCGTCGGCCTCTACAATGGCGCGTCGCCCCAGCGGGTCGCTGGGCAAGGAGGCTAGCGCCTTGGTGAGTTCGCTGCGCAATTGTTTGGCATCCAGGGTTGTTTGGTTGCCATAGGCAAAGTTGCCATCCCGCCCAACACGTATGCGCAAGGCGTCGGGTTGTTCGGTTTGTGTTTGTGCCGCCTGGGTGCTAGGAAGGTCAACCGCCAGAGCACTTGGCTTTAAAAACGTGGTTGAAACCACCAAGAAAATAACAATCACCAACAGCACATCGATCAGTGGAATCAGGTTGATGTCTGGGGCCTCCGGCCCTGGCTGAGTGCGCTTGATTTTCATGGTCTGGCTTTGCGATTGGGTTCCAGCAAATCCTCAAAGGGCTTGATGGCCTCACCAATTTTATCTAGCAGGGTGTTGATTCGAATCCTGAACAGGCGATAGGCCACCAAGGCAGGAATAGCCACAATCAGGCCAAATGCAGTGTTGTACAAGGCCACCGCGATGCCCGCGGCGATTGCCTCTGGGGATTGCACACTGCTGCCCTGAACAGCGAAGATCTCGATCATTCCGATGACCGTACCCAGCAGCCCCATCAAAGGCGCTGCACTGGCAATCATGGAAAGCACATCGAGGTGCTTTTCCATGTTGGCTTGAAGGCTGCCGGCTTGGGTTTGCATGGCATCATCGGGCGATTCGCCGCGGGCGTGCGCCACAATGCCTGCGGCCAGCATTGCACCCAAAGGGCTGTGCCCTGCGAGTCGCGCCAAATTTTGCTTGTCTTTGAAGTTGCCCAAACCGCGACATACATCCGCCACCAACTGGGGGGGCAACCAATTGCTTTCACGCAGGGCCCAGCATCGTTCAAAGATGATGCCCAGGGCAATGATGGATGCAAAAATCAAAGGCCAAATCGGCCAACCAGCGGCTGTGATGATCGCCCACACAGTAGACTCCTCGTGAATAAGACAGCGACTGTAGCGAAAAAGCGTTAGTTACACAAACGCCTTTATTGCGTGAAATTCATGTAATTGTGGATAACTTTGTGGAAAAAGCACTTCCGTTTTTGATTTTGCTCAAAAATCATCGAAAGATGAACTTTTTGTGCAGTGTCATGGTTAAATTAAATCCATAAAAATCAATATGTTGAACGGTTTAATGCCTTTCTCCTGCGGCTTGCACGGTAACTTTGTTTTTGCTAGCGGTTGTGGAAATGTACCTCGCCGAGTCCATGGTTTGTCGATAAATGATTGACCCCAAACCCATTTTTAGCATTAGCCAGTTTGTCCGTTTGCTCAATGATCAATTGCGGCAACATCACTCGGCCGTGCGCCTAAAAGGTGAAATCGCCAGCTTCACCCCGGCTTCTTCGGGGCATTGGTACCTCACGCTCAAAGACGCGCAAGCGCAGATCAAAGCCGTGATGTTTCGGCCCCGAAATGTGTTGGCTGGCTTTCGGCCCGTGGTGGGCGAGCAGGTGGAGGTGCTGGCGCAATTGGCGATTTACGAACAGCGGGGCGAGCTTCAGCTGATTGTTGAGGTCATGCGCAAGGCCGGTCAGGGTAGTTTGCACGAGCAGTACCTTCAGCTCAAAAATCGCTTGGCCCAAGAAGGCCTGTTTGATTCAGATCGCAAGCGCCGTTTGCCCGGCATGGTCTTTAGCCTCGGCGTGGTTACCTCCTTGCAGGCGGCAGCCTTGGCCGATGTGCGGCAAGCCTTGAAGCGCCGGTGCCCCCATGTGCAATACACGGTCTACCACACGCCAGTCCAAGGCGAGTTGGCTGCATCGCAGATCGCCCTGGCCCTGGGCAAGGCAGATGCGGCAGGCCACGACGCCCTCGTGTTATGCCGTGGCGGTGGCAGCCTGGAAGACCTCTGGTGCTTCAATATGGAAGAAGTGGTGCGTGCTGTGGCCGCTTGTCACACCCCGATTGTTGTTGGGGTGGGGCACGAGTCGGACGTCACCTTGGCCGAATTGGCTGCCGATGTACGCGCCGCCACGCCCACGGCCGCTGCGGAGTTGGTGAGTGCCCCCACCCAAGAGCTGTTGGCCCACATTGACCGGTTATCGCAACAACTTGGCCGCCGGGCCCGGCAACAATGGTTGGCTTGGAGCCAGGCGGTGGACCGCGCAGAGCTCGGTTTGGTGACCCCTACCGCGTATGTACAGGCGCTCGGGGCGCGGTTGAATGGACTGGCCGCGCGCTTGCCCTCGGCCTTGGTGCAAGGCATCAAATTCAAACAGCAAACGCTGCTTCATCAACAAGCGATTATGACCGTGGCGGCCCGGCAGACCATTCAACACCAACAGCGCGTGTTTGATTCACAAGTTCTGGCGCACAGCGTTGGGCTTCGTCGAAATCTTGAGCGCTTGGAGACACGCCTGTCGCAAGTCGCTGGTGTATTGCAAGCGGCTTCTCCCCAACGCACCCTGGATCGTGGTTTTGCCTTTTTACAAAAGCAGCCCAGCGGCGAGGTGCTGGGACGGGCTGCCTCCGCAAAGCCAGGCGATGCAGTGGTGGCCACGTTGGCCGATGGCAAATTGATGTTAACCGTAGAAGGCAAAGCCCGGGCTGGGGCCAGCAGCGCAGGCGGTGGCGCAAAATCAGGATAGAATTTGTCTTGAAAACACACGAGATGCCCCCAGCTAACCCATTCTGATGTTTGAAGTGAGAGAGGATACTTGACATGCAACATACATTGCCCGAATTGCCATATGCCATGGACGCCCTGGCGCCCCACATTTCTAAAGAAACCCTGGAATACCATTACGGCAAGCACCACGCTGCTTACGTGACCAACTTGAACAACTTGATCAAGGGCACTGAATTCGAAAATTCCAGCCTGGAAGACATCGTAAAAAAATCAACAGGCGGTGTATTCAACAATGCTGCTCAAATTTGGAACCACACTTTTTACTGGCACTGCCTGTCGCCCAACGGTGGCGGCGCACCCACTGGTAAATTGGCCGAGGCCATCAACGCCAAATTTGGCAGCTTTGATGCGTTCAAAGAAGCTTTCAGCAAAAGCGCTGTAGGCAACTTCGGCTCAAGCTGGACATGGCTGGTCAAGAAGCCCGACGGCACCGTTGATATCGTCAACACCAGCAATGCCGCCACTCCCCTGACCACGCAAGACAAACCCTTGATGACCTGCGACCTGTGGGAACACGCCTACTACATCGACTACCGCAATGCACGTCCTAAGTACGTAGAAACCTTCTGGAATTTGGTGAACTGGGAATTCGTTTCCAAGAACTTCGAGGGCTAATCACGCCATCGTGATGTAGCACCCAAGCAAATTAAAAACGGCTCAACAATGTGTTGGGCCGTTTTTTTTACAAGAACCACAACGTCTATTTGGCCATCGCCCAATCCACCCGCGTACCAGGCCCGGCCCCATTTCGTGCAAACCACCCGGCGTTCATTTCAAGCGCCAGTGCAACAGGCTGTGTTGAGCAGTGAATTTGGGTGGTGCCAGCCCGCATCGTTTCGATGTTCACAATGTTGAGCGATTCATCAATAAAGGCCACATCCAGGTCAATCAAGGTGTTTTTCATCCACATGCACTGGATGTGCGGGCCTTCGAACACAAACAGCATGCCATGGTTTTTTTCAAGGCTTCTGCGGTGCATTAATCCCGTTTGCCGCGTGGCTGGTGTGTTGGCCACTTCGGCCTGAATCTCGACACCCCGGATGTGCACAACTGCGGCGGGCAGAAAATTGGGTGGCACCGCGAGGGGGGCAGCGCATGCAGCCTGTAGGCTGACAAACCACATCAGCAGGGCAAACCTTGCAACTCGATTTGCCTGCCTTGGCCAATCCGTGGCGATTGCAGCGGTGATGTTTTTAAATGTATGGTGTGTCATGCGGTGCTAAAGCCTGAAAAGGTCGTGACCGTCAGAGAACTGCAAGAAGATCAAGTTATTATAGTGCCATAACGCCATGAGGAATGGCGTTTCATATTGCGGAATAATTGTGATTTCGAGGCGGAGCGGATACACTAGAGTGTTCCCTCTAACACCCCCAAGAAGCAGCGGAGAGACCATGTACCAACACATTAAAGTACCCAGCGTCGGAGAGAAGATTACCGTCAACAGCGACTACTCCTTGAACGTGCCCGATCAACCCATCATTCCTTACATTGAAGGAGACGGCACAGGGTTCGACATCACCCCCGTGATGATTGATGTGGTGGACGCGGCCGTGGCCAAGGCCTATGGTGGCAAGCGCAAAATCAGCTGGATGGAAATTTACGCCGGCGAAAAATCAACCAAGGTGTACGGCCCTGACGTGTGGCTGCCCGACGAAACCCTCGAAGTGTTGAAAGAATACGTGGTTTCTGTCAAAGGCCCGCTGACCACGCCTGTCGGCGGAGGCATTCGCTCCATTAACGTCGCCCTGCGCCAGCAGCTCGACCTGTACGTTTGCCTGCGGCCCGTGCGCTACTTCCAAGGCGTACCCAGCCCGGTCAAAGAGCCCCACAAAACCGACATGGTGATTTTCCGGGAAAACTCCGAGGACATTTACGCGGGTATTGAATACGAAGCGCAAGGCGAGAAGGCCAAAAAGCTGATCAAGTTTTTGCAGGAAGAAATGGGTGTAACCAAGATTCGCTTCCCAGAAACCTCGGGCATTGGCATCAAGCCCATTTCCAAAGAAGGCACCGAGCGTTTGTTCCGCAAGGCAATCCAGTACGCCATTGACAACAAGAAGCCCTCAGTCACCCTGGTCCACAAGGGCAACATCATGAAGTACACCGAAGGTGCGTTTGCCAAGTGGGGCTACGAACTGGCTCAACGCGAGTTTGGCGCCGAGCTGCTCGACGGTGGCCCCTGGATGAAAATCAAGGCGGCCCATGGCGACATCGTGATCAAGGACGTGATTGCGGATGCCTTCCTGCAGCAAATCTTGTTGCGCCCAGCCGAATACAGCGTGATCGCCACCATGAACCTGAACGGTGACTACATCTCTGATGCTTTGGCCGCACAGGTGGGCGGTATCGGTATCGCCCCCGGTGCCAACCTGTCTGACTCCATTGCAATGTTTGAGGCCACCCATGGCACAGCACCCAAATACGCCGGCAAAGACTATGTGAACCCCGGTTCGCAAATTCTGTCGTCAGAAATGATGCTGCGCCACATGGGCTGGACCGAGGCAGCTGACCTCATTCTGACATCCATGGAAAAATCCATCGCATCCAAAAAGGTGACCTACGACTTTGCACGACTGATGGATGGCGCTACTCAGGTGAGCTGTTCTGGCTTTGGCAAGGTGATGATCGAAAACATGTAATTCGATGTGCCCCAAACAAAAAAGCCGGCTTGGGGCCGGCTTTTTTTATGCTTGCTTGAAAGCGTTGGTCAAGCGGCGCTTGTGGC
This sequence comes from Limnobacter sp., assembly GCF_964228395.1. Taxonomy (GTDB): domain Bacteria; phylum Pseudomonadota; class Gammaproteobacteria; order Burkholderiales; family Burkholderiaceae_B; genus Limnobacter. The sequence goes on along the minus strand of NZ_CAXQZX010000077.1, from coordinate 7,038 downwards.
GTCCATGACAGTGATGTTTTGAGCCTGCTTGCCCTTGGGGCCATCGACCACTTCGAAAGAAACCTTTTGACCTTCCTTCAAGGTGCGGAACCCAGATGCCTGGATAGCGGAAAAGTGTGCAAAAAGCTCGTCTGAGCCCTGATCAGGGGTAATAAAGCCAAAACCTTTTGCGTCATTGAACCATTTAACGGTACCGGTCGCCATCGCGAGACCTCCTTCAAAAAACTGATACTACGATTGGGAGCCCTTGGGAAAGCCCAATCACTCGCCGACTAAGAACGGCTTGAACACTATTCTTTGGCCAGTTGTGGCGCGGGTCAACCATACAATCAATACATTTTTTAAGGGTTTACCCCTTGTGATAGACAAAGCCGACCCCATGTCCAAGAAGTAACCGTTTTTAAGGGGTCGAATCCACCCATTCGGAAATTGATTTTCAAAAGCCAGATTTGCATAATTTTCAACAGGATATGTCACCCGCTTTTCAGCGAAATTTCTAGCCTTCAATAAAGGCTGCGGAATGGTCTCTAATCCTTGTTGCATGCCCCTTAGAAGTGATTACAATGAAGTTATGAGTTCGCAAAACAGTCCATCAACCGTTCTTGAAGCGCAGACGCAAAAAGCGAAGCTGCCCCCGATGTACCAAGTCGTTTTACTGAACGACGACTACACGCCCATGGAATTTGTTGTGATTGTTTTGCAGAAGTTTTTTGGTAAGGGACGAGAGCAGGCCACCCAAATCATGCTGAAAGTGCATCGTGAGGGCAAAGGGGTTTGCGGTGTATATCCCAAAGACATTGCCTCGACCAAGGTCGAGCTGGTAAGCAGTTTCGCAAGGCAGCATCAACACCCGCTGCAGTGCGTGATGGAGGAAACATGATTGCGCAAGAGTTGGAAGTAAGTTTGCACATGGCTTTTGTTGACGCCCGTCAGCAAAAGCACGAATTCATCACGGTGGAGCACCTGCTGCTGGCCTTGTTGGATAACCCCTCTGCAGCCGAGGTGTTGAGGTCCTGTTCGTGCGACATCGAAGAGATTCGCAAAAACCTTCAAAACTTTATCAAAGACAACACACCCGTGGTGTCGGGCCAAGACGAGGTCGACACGCAGCCCACCTTGGGTTTTCAGCGTGTGATTCAGCGTGCCATCATGCATGTGCAAAGCACGTCAAATGGCAAAAAAGAGGTTACCGGCGCCAATGTGCTGGTGGCCATTTTCGGCGAAAAGGATTCCCACGCCGTGTATTACCTGCATCAGCAGGGCATTACACGCCTGGATGTGGTGAATTACATTTCGCATGGCATTACCAAAACGCCTCAGGCCCCAGCTCCCAAGCAGGAAAACCAGCAAAACGAAAATCAGGAGCAAGAAGCTGAGGCCGCACAAACCACCGGCGACAAGCAATCGCCCCTGGACCAGTACACCCAAAACCTCAACGTGATGGCCAAAGATGGCAAGATCGACCCCCTGATTGGTCGCGAGCAGGAAGTTGAGCGTGTTATTCAAGTGCTGTGCCGCCGCCGTAAAAACAACCCCTTGCTGGTGGGCGAGGCCGGTGTGGGTAAAACAGCCATTGCCGAGGGTTTGGCTTGGCGCATTGTAAAAGGCGATGTGCCCGAAATTCTTGAGAGTGCCCAAGTGCATTCCCTGGACATGGGCGCCTTGCTGGCTGGCACCAAATACCGCGGTGACTTCGAGCAACGTCTGAAGTCGGTGCTCAAGCAGTTGAAGGCCAACCCGGATTCCATTTTGTTTATTGATGAAATCCACACGCTGATTGGTGCTGGGTCTGCATCGGGCGGCACGCTGGATGCGTCCAACCTGCTCAAGCCTGCCTTGTCCTCTGGTCAGCTCAAGTGCATTGGTGCGACCACATTCACCGAATACCGCGGCATTTTCGAGAAAGACCACGCCTTGTCACGCCGATTCCAGAAAATCGATGTGTCCGAGCCCACCGTTGAGCAAACCATCGAAATTCTGCGCGGTTTGAAGAGCCGTTTTGAAGATCACCATGGCGTGAAGTACTCCAGCGCGGCCATTTCCGCGGCTGCGGAGCTGTCAGCCAAGTTCATCAATGACCGCCATTTGCCAGACAAAGCCATTGACGTGATTGACGAGGCCGGTGCCGCGCAACGCATTTTGCCCAAGAGCAAGCAGCGCAAAACCATCACCAAAGGGGATATTGAGGACATCGTGTCCAAAATTGCCCGCATTCCGCCTCAGTCGGTCAACACCGACGATCGCAACAAGCTGTCTACCCTCGACCGGGATTTGAAAGCCACCGTGTTTGGTCAAGACCCCGCCATTGATGCGCTGGCAGCGGCTATTAAAATGTCGCGTGCAGGTTTGGGCAAGGCCGACAAGCCGATTGGTTCGTTGTTGTTCAGCGGTCCCACCGGGGTGGGTAAAACCGAGGTGGCCAAGCAACTGGCGTTTATATTGGGCGTGGAGTTGCTGCGTTTCGACATGTCCGAGTACATGGAGCGCCATGCGGTGAGTCGTTTGATTGGCGCGCCACCCGGGTACGTTGGTTTTGACCAAGGTGGTTTGCTGACCGAGGCCATCACCAAGAAGCCGCATTGTGTGCTGTTGCTCGATGAAATCGAAAAGGCTCATCCCGATGTGTTCAACATTTTGTTGCAGGTGATGGACAACGGCACCTTGACCGACAACAACGGTCGCAAGGCAGACTTCCGCAATGTGATCATCATCATGACGACCAACGCGGGTGCCGAGGCTTTGACCAAGCGTGGCATTGGCTTTATGGAGGCCAAAGTGCAGGGCGACGAGATGGAAGACATCAAGCGCATGTTCACGCCTGAATTCCGCAACCGCTTGGACTCGATCATCTCCTTCCGCGCCCTGGACGAGGAAATTATCCTGAGAGTGGTGGACAAGTTCTTGATGGAGCTCGAGGAGCAATTGCACCAGAAGAAAGTGGATGCGGTGTTCACCGATGCTTTGCGCAAGCACTTGGCCAAGAAAGGCTTTGACCCCTTGATGGGCGCGCGCCCTATGCAGCGTCTTATTCAAGACACCATTCGCAAAGCCTTGGCGGACGAACTGCTGTTTGGCAAGTTGGTTAACGGTGGCAAGGTGTCCGTGGATTACGACGATGGCAAGGATGAGGTTGTGCTTACCTTCTCGGAAGGTGCCGCCGGCGAAGAGTCAGAGAATGGCACTGAAGTAGCGGTGGATTAAGCCGCTTCCAAGCTGTCACATCAAAAACCCCGCATCAGTATTGGTGCGGGGTTTTTTGTTGACCTTTGCTTGGGCAGTTTAGTTTTTGTTGGCCACCACGCTTTGATTGCGGCCTTTCTTTTTTGCTTGGTACAACGCCTGATCGGCCATGGCCATGATCTGGCTGATGCTGAGTTTTGCGTCGTATTCAGCCAAGCCCGCTGAAAACCCCACTTCACTGGGGGCCTGGGCTCTCATGCGATCCACGATGCGCTTGGCATCGGCCACGTTGCAATTGTGTAACAACACTGCGAATTCTTCGTCGCCGATGCGGGCAATGCAGTCGCCGGGGCGGAAATTCATTTTCAACAGGTCGGCAAACACTTGTAGACGGGTGTCCCCCGCTCCATGGCCATAGGTGTCGTTGTATTGCTTGAAATAATCGATGTCGAGAATGGCGATGCTGGTTTTGCTGCCTGCTTGGCGGCTTGTGGCGAGCAAGTGCTGCGAGGTGGCATGCTGCCAGCCCCTGCGATTAAGCAAACCCGTGAGTGGGTCGGTTCGGGCTTGCTGGGTGATTCGATGAAGTTCACCCAGCAGGCGCTTTCTAAAGCGGGAGTGACGCCACAGTGACTGTGCAACATAGGTCACGCAGCACCCAAGCACTGCAAGCGCCAACACGATGGTGCTGCGTTGAAGTGTCGCCATTGCCTGGTCTTGTTCTAGGCTTAGCGCCTTCAGGTGTGTATTTAACTGAGCCAAGGTTGAGAACCAGGTGTCCAGATGTTGTGGGGGCAGTTGGCTTGGGGGCAAGACGGCTTGATCGAGGGCCTGTAGCTGCTTGCGAAGCGCTTTGGCTTGTGCATGAATTGGTGTGGTTTGTGGCGCCACGGTCTCGATGACTGCAAGCCGGGCTGAAAGTTGGTTGAGCAGGTCTTGTGTGGAAGTGTAGCCACGCTGCTCTAATGCGAGCCTTGTTTGGGCAATGTGGGTTGCCTCAAGGTGGCGCAGGGGCACACTTTGAACAATGAGGTCTTGCATGGCGGCTTCGAGGAGCCGACGTTTTTGGAGCGCTTGATCGGCTTGCTTGAACTGAAGCAAGGTGAATATGGCCACGCTGGCTAAGATAGCGCACAACACGCCAGTGGCCCAGCGCAGGTGCCCCGCATTGGCATGCCCAACTGGCCAGGTTTGCCTCGCTTTGGTGAGTGGGGCAGTGGGGATGCCGCTGGTGGCCCCGAGTGCGTTGGATTTCATGAGCGAACTCGCAACAAACGATTCACCTTCGTGGTTGATCGCGTGTTGGAAGTTCCGCTACAGCAGGTTTACAAAACGATTCAGCGGGTGCCGGTGCTTCCAAAACCACCTTCACCGCGTGCAGAAGGTGTAAATTCGTTGACCACATTAAAACTGGCTTGTACCACCGGCAATATGACCAGCTGAGCAATTCGCTCCATGGGCTCGACTGTGACTGGCACGGCACTGCGATTCCACAGCGATACCATCAGTGGGCCCTGGTAATCGGAGTCGATGAGGCCGACCAAATTTCCAAGCACCAGCCCCTTTTTATGACCCAAACCCGACCTCGGCAAAATGGTGGCGCAATAAGCAGGGTCACCCAAGTGCATCGCCAAGCCGGTGGGCACCAGTTCAGCCTGACCGGGTTGTAAGGTGAGGGGGGCATCCAGGCAAGCGCGCAAGTCCAGGCCTGCGCTACCCGGTGTGCCGTAGCTGGGCAACTGCTCGTTCATGCGCGGGTCGAGGATTTTCAGTTCTACTGGGATGGTCATGTGCAAGGCTCGAAAGGGTTAAATAACAAGGTGTTCAAGAAGTTGAATCGCCGCCTGCAGTTTGGGCAACTTGGGTAGGCGCACAGGCGCTCGATCGGCGCTGTAGGCCGTTAGCTCCACCTGGTCGGCCCCAAGAGCATGTTGCGCCAGGTTGCCAATGATGTAGTGAGCCCGTTTTTTTTGTAGTTTCTGGGTGGCGTATTCGTCGAGGTTCTGGGTTTCGGCAGCGAAGCCGATCACGGTGCGCGGTTGGCCTGTGCGTTGGGATATGGCACCCACATCGGCCAAAATATCGGGGTTTAAGTCGAACTCAATGGCCAGGCCGGGGGCCGCGCCCTCAGTCTTTTTTTGCTTGTGGGCGCTGGGGCTTTTGATGCCGTAGTCAGCCACAGCCGCCACACCCATGAAGCAGTCGTGTTGGCTCAGTTGTTCCATCACAACGCTGTGCATTTGCTTGGCGGACTCGACGGATTGAAGAACGCAACCGTGAGGCGTGGCCAACGCCGTGGGTCCACTCACAATGGTGACGCGCGCGCCCAGCAGCCAGGCTGCCTGCGCCAACGCGTAGCCCATTTTTCCGCTGGATCGGTTGGTGATGCCTCGCACCGGGTCGATGGCTTCAAAGGTGGGGCCGGCTGTGATCAACACGGATTTTCCCGCCAGTGGCTTTGGGGACACAGCCCTAGCCAACTCATAGACCAGCTCGGAAGGTTCTAGCATGCGGCCTTGTCCCACTTCGCCACAGGCTTGCTCGCCAGCGGCGGGCCCAAACACGTGCATGCCGTCGGCTCGCAGTTGTGCAAGGTTGCGTTGCGTGGCGGCATTGTTCCACATTTCCACATTCATGGCCGGGGCGACGGCGATGGGGCAATTGCGTGCCAGCACCAGGTTGTCTAATAAATTATCGGCCAAGCCGTGGGCGTATTTGGCGATGCTGTTGGCGGTGCAGGGCGCGATCAGCATGAAGTCGGCTGCACGGCTGATGTCGATGTGAGGCATGCCACGGTCGGCGGCGCCCTCGGGCCACTGGGAAACATGCACTGGTTGACCACTCAAGGCCTGGAAGGTGAGGGGAGCGACGAATTGAGTGGCAGCCGGGGTCATCACCACCTGAACCTTGCAGCCCTGCTTGCCCAGCAAACGAAGCAGCTCGGCTGATTTGTACGCAGCAATACCTCCACACACGCCCAAGACGAGCCTCAAGTTTTGAAGGCCTGGCAACGTTGGCAAGTCTGCAGTGGGCATGGCTGGTGGGTCCGTTTGGTGTGGTTACCTGGATTGTTGGCGATTGAAGAATAGTTCGTCAATGATGAGTCCAATTGCGCCCACGGTGATGGCCACATCGGCCACGTTGAAAGCGGGCCAATGGTAGTGCTGCACGTAGAAATCGAGAAAGTCGATCACAGCGCCATGCAAAAGCCTGTCGATGAGGTTGCCGATGGCCCCGCCCAAAATGCTGGCCAAACAAATCATGGAGAATTTTCGGTGGCTGGATGATCGCATCATGAACAGAATAACGATGCTGGCCACCACCGCCACGGCAGAGAGGAAATGTTTTTGCCAACCCGACTGGTCTGCCAAAAAACTGAATGCAGCTCCAGGGTTGAGCACATGAACAAGATTAAAAAACGAAGTGACCTCAACAACCGCACCCAAATCGAGCCGGGCTTGCACCCAAAGCTTGGTGATTTGGTCGAGCAAAATGAGCACGACCGAGAAACCCAGCCACGGCAATATGGATTTGCGGGGGGGCTTGAGTGCGGCCTGCGCTTTTTGAGTGGGCTGAACTGCTGCGGGCTTAGACATGCTTGCGTACCTCACCTTCACCGAACAAATTGCTGACACAGCGCCCGCAAATGCCTGGGTGTTCCGGATCTGCCCCAGTGTCGGGTCGAACATGCCAGCAGCGCTCGCACTTCTCCCCTTGGGCGGTGCTCACCACAATTTTTTCCTCGTTTGCACGAGCAATTTGGATGTCAGACACGATGAACAGGAACTTCAAATCTTCCCCCAGACTTGTTGCAGCCGCGTAGAGCTCGTCGGGTAGATGCAGCTCGACGGCACCCTG
>NZ_CAXQZX010000076.1:0-3015 GCF_964228395.1 Limnobacter sp. | reverse complement strand
TCCAAACGCATGTAGGAAAATTCGTCCTTGTTTTGCAACTCGACGCTTTGCCCACCCTCTGCACCCCACCACTGCCCAAATGAGGCAGCGATCAAACCCAAAGTGTCCAGCACGTTCATTGCCAAACTGCCTTGTGTTTGTGTGCCCTGCCCCATCATGTTTTGGGCGGCAATGCGTGCATCATCAGCCGCAGCCGGTTGAATCATGTTCACGGTTTTCTCACCGGTTGAGAAATCGCGAACCTGTGCTACATCGCCAGCGGCGTACACATCGGCAATATTGGTTTGCATGTGATCGTCCACCAGCAAGCCCTGATCCACCTGCAAGCCACTGCCTTCGAGAAAGTCAAGGTTGGGTTTCACACCCGTGGCAGAAATCACCAAGTCCACTTCCAGCACTTCACCGTTTGAAAGTTTTGCACGCAAAGGTGCACCGTCTTTCGCAGCCACTGCCGTGCCGAAACCAATCGCAGAGCCAATTTTCTCAATCAGACTTTGCTGTTGAGCCTGGCTACCCACTTCAATGGCTTCAACTTTCGTTGAACAATGCACATTCACGCCTTTCTTGATACACCAGTCGCGAATCATGGAACCCGCACCTTCAGTCATCATGCGGGGCACCATGCGGTTGCCCATTTCAACCACAGTCAACTTCACGCCGCGCAAGGCCAGTGCTTCCATTATGATGCAGCCGATAAAACCCGCACCCATTTGCAACACGCGCGAGCCGGGCTTGGCCAGCTCGATAATTTGCCGTGCATTTTCCAGTGTCCAGCAAGGGTGTACGCCTGGCAAATTCACCCCAGGAATGGGGGGTGAAATTGGCCGCGCACCAGTGGCAATCAGCAGCTTGTCGTATTCAAGCACATCGCCATTGTCCAGGTGAACTTTCTTGCCTGCCGTGTCCAGCCTGGTGGCGCGTGCGCGAATTTCTTGAATATTCTGCTTCTTGAAATGGTCGGGGTCTTTGCGAAGGTAAGTGCCCTTTTCACCCACCTTGCCAATCAGCAGGTATGGAATAGCCATACGGGAGTATGGGGGTTCCGGTTCGGCACCCACCATCACGATTGAATCGCGTGGCCGCTGCTTGCGAATTTGCTCGGCAGCGACCACCCCCGCAGGCCCGTTACCCAAGATAACGTGCCGTGTTGGAGTGGTTACAGTCATAGCCCCAAGCGCTCCAGTGTTGCTGAAGTTGGGCGACCCTCGGTGTCCCAGCCACGCAGCTCGAAGTACTCAGGCAGCATTTTGTCGATGCCGTTGACCAGGCCTTTGGCAGGACCCACTTTCGCTGCGTCTTTCTTCAAACGTGCAGGCAGGTCGTCGTCAGCCTTGGTGAAACCGGCTTCCAGGTTGAACTGGCGTTCCATGTTCCAGATGCGTTCACCCATGGTTTCCAGATTCGCCATGTCGAACTCATCGCCACATGCAGCAGCAACCTGTGGTTGCACATCAGCCAGCGTCCAGGCAAAGCTGGTGAACACGCAAATACCGGCTGAGTCGAACACGGCTGTTGCATCCTGGAATGCTTTCACCAAAGCTGGCTTTCCATCGGTCACCAAGGGGTCGGTTTTCACCGGAATACCCAGCACTTCCGATGCCACGGTGTAACCACGCAAGTGGCAGGCACCGCGGTTGGAAGTGGCATACGCCAAACCCATACCCTGAATACCGCGAGAGTCGTAGGCCGGGAATTCCTGACCCTTTACGCTCATCGACAATTCGGGGTGGCCATACTTGGCCGTCAAGCGCTTGGAGCCCTGGCCAATTTCAATGCCAAAACCTTCGCCATTGCACGTGTCTTCACTGAGCTTCACCAATGCTTGCGCGGAACCAAATGGCGCCTTGCAGCCCAATTGCGCTTCAGTCAACACGCCCATTTCATACAATTCCATCACGGCTGAAACAGTGGCGCCCAAAGAAATCGGATCAATGCCATGCTCGTTGCACAGAAAGTTCACATACGTGAGTGCTTCCAGATCGTTCACACCGTTCGATGAACCCAAAGCCCAGGCTGCTTCGTATTCCAAACCGCCAGATGCACCATGGTACTGCGGCTTGTTTTCTACGGTGAAGTGGGTTTCATCAATTTTGGAAATGCGTCCGCAAGCAATGGTGCAACCAAAACAGGCCTGGTTGGTGACCAGGTTGGCCTTGCCATCGGTTTTGCGGGGCTCGTGCATTTTCTCGCCAGAAATGTCTTTGGCGCCATCAAAAATAACATCGCGGTGATTGTTGGTGGGCATGGCACCCATCTCGTTGATCACGTTCATCAAGACCTGGGTGCCATAGGTGGGCAGGCCAGTACCGGTCACGGCGTTCTCGGCGAGAATTTTTTTCTTCTCGTAAGTCACCTTCATGAATTCCTTGGGGTTGGAAATATTGCCAACGCCCTTGGTGCCACGCACTGCGATTGCTTTCACGTTCTTGGAACCCATCACAGCGCCAACGCCTGAACGGCCAGCCGCGCGGTGCAAGTCGTTCACAATGGCTGCATACAGCACCTGGTTCTCACCGGCCTTGCCGATTGAGCACACACGCATCAGCGGGTCCTGGTGTTTGGTTTTGATGGCAGGCTCGGTGTCCCACACGCTCTTGCCCCACAGATCAGAAGCATCCATCAATTTCGCACTTTCATTTTCAATTAGCAGGTACACAGGCTTGGGCGATTTGCCTTCCATGATCACCATGTCCCAACCAGCACTCTTCAATTCATTGCCAAAGTAGCCACCTGAATTTGAGCAGGCAATTGCGCCAGTCAGCGGGCCCTTGGTGATCACTGAATAGCGGCCGCCAGTGGAGGCCATGGTGCCTGTCAGCGGGCCTGTTGCATAAATAATCTTGTTTTCGGGCGAAAGTGGATCCACTTTCGCATTCACTTCTTCCACAAAGTACTTGGTGGCCAAACCACGCTGGCCAAGGTAGCTTTTCGCCCAATCCATTCTCAAGTCTTCGCTGGTGCAGGTGCCTGCTGTCAGGTTCACGCGCAGTACTTTACCGGTCCATGCCATTTGTA
>NZ_CAXQZX010000075.1:0-16168 GCF_964228395.1 Limnobacter sp. | reverse complement strand
CGACCTTCAGGACAATCTGCCCGACCGTGCCAAGAATGAACGGTGCCCCCAAGGGGGCAGAGGCCCGACCCGACCTCAGTTTTGGAGGGCGGGCCTCAGTTCAGGCGAGGCTCAGGGAGGGAAATACAGATTGGCCGTCGCAAAGGGGCATGGACCTGCTGGCTTCAAGGAGCAAGCGAATCAGCACTGGATGCGCGCTACCCGCTTCAGTTCGATAAGCCCGGCAGCAAGCTGCTCTCGATGAGCTTTTGCATGTCTTTGATCGGGATTTCCGGGTGTTGAATCCACCACCTCGCCCCGGCTTCTACTGCTCCAACCATGATGTTTGCCAAAGCCACGGCTTCGATGGAGGCCTTGGCCGGTGGGCCTTTGGACTGGGGTGTGTTGAGTTCTTCGATGGTGCGCGCTGAAGCATCGATAAAGCTGTTGCGGAAGAATGCCACTTTTTCGCCAACAGGGCCTACGCTGGTGAGCGCTTCGTTGTACAGCACGGACCAACCCTCGCGGTGCCTGTCCACGAAAGTGAGGAAGCTCAGCATGATGAGTTTGAGCCGCTCTTTGGGGTTTGGGTTGGCCATGAGGATGGTAAGGCCCGACATGAGGTGATTGCCCACCTGTGTGATGGTCGCCAGGTACAGTGCGTCTTTGGAGCCGAAGTAGCGGTAAAGCAGGGGCTTGGTGACGCCTGCGCCTTCAGCAATTTCCTCCATGCTTGTGGAGTGGAATCCGCGCTTGGAAAACACAACACCGGCCACTTCGAGAATTTGCTCCATGCGTTGCTCTTTCGGCACCTTGCGTGTGCCCAATCGCTTGCTGGCTTTGGCCTCAATGGATCCACTTCTGATGAGTACGGGTGTTGCGCTTTTGTTTTTATCGTTCGCTTTTTTTACCAATTTACTTGCCGGTTACAAGATTGACTTTCGGGAGTGTAACAAGCTTCAAGGCAATGTGTAATAAAAAAGACCCCTTCAAATGAAGGGGTCTTGCGCCATGGAACAGGGGGCTGTTTGCATGGCGAGGCCTGCAGGGATGAATTACTTGTAGTTGGTTCGATCCATGATTTTTTGAGACAGAGCCGTGTTGGCTGCCAAGGTTTTGGCAGGGGTTACGTCGGCTTTGAAGTCTCCCAGGCTTTGCAATGCAGCGTTGTTGGTTTTCACGCCCTTGGCGGTGGGCCACTCGTTATTGCCGTTGGCAAAATATTGCTGAGCGCTGTCGCTGGCCAAGTATTCCAAAAACTTTACAGCGTTGGCCTTGTTGGGGGCATTGGCGGCAACCCCGCCACCAGACACGTTCATGTGGGCGCCGTAGCTGGCCTGGTTTGGCCATACAAACCCGACTTTTTCAATCACTTCTTTGTCTTCGGGTTTTGAAGAGTTCATGAGGCGGACAAAGTAGTAGCTGTTGGTGAGCGCCACGCCACATTCACCAGAGGCCACCGCGCGAATTTGATCGGTGTCGCCACCTTTGGGGCTGCGCGCCATGTTGGCCACCATGCCCTTGGCCCATTCGGTTGCACCTTGTTCACCCAGGTGACCAATCAGCGAGCTCATGAGCGAGAGCATATAGGGATGGGAGCCTGTGCGTGTGCACACCTTGCCTTTAAGGGCAGGCTTGGCCAAGTCTTCATAGTTTTGTGCCAGCTTGGGGTCCACGGTGGCCTTGTTATACACAATCACACGGCTGCGGGCTGAGAAGGCATACCACAAACCCTGATCGCCAGTGTATTGGGTGGGGATTCGCTCTGCCAATACCTTGGACTTGACCGGCTGGAACATGCCCTCTTGTTGGGCGGTGGCCAAGCGAGCGGCATCGACCAGCAGAATGACATCGGCAGGGCTGCGAGCACCTTCGTTGCGCAGGCGCTCGAGCAGGGCTTCATCGCCCAGTTCGAGGCGCTTGATGGTGATGCCGGTTTGCTTGGTGAAGTCGGAATACAAAGCTTCGTCGGTTGCATAGTGGCGCGCAGAGTACAGGTTGAGAACCTGCTCATTGGCTTGAGCCGCGGAGCCCACGCCAGCCAGGGCTGCCAAAGATGCGCAAATCAGCTTCTTAAAATGCTTGTTCATGTGTGCGTTGATCCTTTGTTGCGATAGAGAATTTTTTACAGCGCTTAGTCTATCAAATAATAATCATTAGACAAATAAGAACCGTTTCTATTAAGAAAAAATATTCGCGCCAGTCAGAGTGTCGTAAGCGCTGCTTCCTAGAGTTTGGGTAGAGAACTTTGCAAGGCGATGAAGCACTTGCGCAAGGATGAGGAGACATGTGCTGTGGCAGAGGCAAACAATTATCAGTCCAACGGGACCTATTTGGGTTTTTACGAGGAGTCGATCCGCAATCCAAAGGGATTTTGGGCCAGGCAGGCTGAGCTGGTGGATTGGCATCGGCCATTTGACAAAGTGCTGGACGATTCCAGGCCGCCTTTTGCCGCATGGTATGTGGGCGGGCAGACCAATTTGTGCCACAACGCAATTGACCGGCATCTGGATCAATTGGGTGACAAACCTGCGTTGATTTATGTGTCCACTGAGGTTGGGCAAGAAAAAACCTACACTTTCAGGCAGTTGCATCAAGAGGTGCAAATTGCGGCGGCCATGCTGCAAAAGCTTGGGGTCAAGAAGGGGGATCGGGTGCTGATTTATATGCCCATGATTCCTGAGGCGGCTTTTGCGATGCTGGCGTGTGCGCGCATTGGCGCAATTCACTCGGTGGTGTTCGGTGGGTTTGCTTCCCACAGCTTGGCTTCGCGCATTGATGACGCCAAGCCAAAGGTGATTGTGTCGGCTGATGCGGGTAGCCGGGCGGGCAAAGTGGTGGCTTATAAGCCTTTGCTGGATGAAGCGATTGAACGTGCGCAGCACAAGCCCAGCTCGGTGTTGTTGGTGGACAGGGGCCTTGCGCCAGGCAAGCGGGTGGCTGGCCGCGACGAGGACTATGCCAGCCTGCGTAGCAGCCTGGCCAATGCCAAGGTGCCTGTCACCTGGCTCGAGGCCACAGACACCAGCTACATTCTGTATACCAGCGGCACCACAGGCAAGCCCAAAGGCGTGCAGCGCGATGTGGGGGGTTATGCGGTGGCGCTGGCGGCCTCAATGAAGAATATTTTTATGGGCGAGAAGGGCAAAACCTTTTTTGCCACCAGCGACATTGGCTGGGTGGTGGGGCACAGTTACATCATTTATGGACCACTGATTGCGGGTATGGCCACGGTGATGTACGAGGGCGTGCCCATTCGGCCAGATGCCGGCATTTGGTGGAAGATTGTGCAGGACCACAAGGTGTCCGTGCTGTTTTCTGCCCCCACTGCGATTCGGGTGCTGAAAAAGCAAGACCCGGCCTACCTGAGCAAGTACGATTTGAGCAGTTTGAAGGCGCTGTTTTTGGCTGGTGAGCCATTGGACGAAACCACGGCCGACTGGATTTCTGGTGCTTTGGGCAAGCCGGTGATCGACAATTACTGGCAAACCGAAACTGGCTGGCCGATTTTGGCCGTGCAGCGCGGTGTTGAAGCCATGCCGGGCAAATTGGGCAGCCCGGGTGTTCCTGTGTTTGGCTTCAATGTGAACGTTTTGAACGAAAACACCGCGCAGCCCTGCAAAGTGCGGGAGAAAGGTGTGGTGGCCATTGAAGGCCCTTTGCCCCCGGGGTGTATGCAAACGGTGTGGGGCGATGATGAACGCTTTGTAAAAACCTATTGGAGCAGTTTCCCCACCCGGCAGGTGTACTCGACCTTTGATTGGGGCATTCGGGATGAGGATGGCTACTTTTTTATTTTGGGTCGCACCGATGACGTGATCAATGTGGCTGGGCATCGCTTGGGCACACGCGAAATAGAAGAGAGCATTTCATCTCACCCGGCGGTGGCCGAAGTGGCTGTTGTTGGCGTGGCCGACTCGGTGAAAGGGCAGGTGGCGATGGCCTTTGCCATTTTGAAAGCGGCTGAACCCATTAGCGACCCCGCCAAAGCCAAAGCCCTTGAGGGGGAAATCATGAAAGTGGTGGATGCCCAGTTGGGGGCTGTGGCTCGTCCGGCGCGGGTGGTTTTTGTGAATGTGTTGCCAAAAACTCGCTCAGGCAAGTTGTTGCGAAGGTCGATTCAGGCCATTTGTGAGGGGCGAGATCCGGGGGACATGACGACCATCGAGGATCCGACGGCGCTGGATCAGATCAAGGCGGCGCTGGGGTAGCATCGGTAGACCGTTCGCTTCTCTGGTTCACTTGCTCCCTGAATCCAGCAGGCCCATGCCCCTTTGCGACGGCCAATCTGTTAATCCCTCCCTGAGCCTCGCCTGAACTGAGGCCCGCCCTCCAAAACTGCGGTCGGGTCGGGCCTCTGCCCCCTTGGGGGGGGCACCGTTCATTCTTGGCACGGTCGGGCAGATTGTCCTGAAGGTCGCTGCAGGGGCAATGGCCCCTGCTGGCTTCTGGGCAAGCGAAGGCGGCTCAGGTTGCATGCGGGTCAGGCTTAGCGCCTGCTAGAGCTTCAATTGCTGCCGCAAGCGGTTGGCTTGCTTGTGCCACCCCGGCCCAGAGACGCGGCGAACAACACTCCAAAGGGCCAACCCTAGGCCCAGCGCCCTGCGCCACTTCAGGCGCAACGCCCGGCAGCGCGGCGTTTTCGGCTACACTTGGCACAGTGCTTTACTTTGGAATGTAGATGGTCCCCCACCTCGTCACCGCTCTCACAGGCCCCCTGCTGGACCTTGAAAAACGCATGTTGGACAAAACCACCGAGATTGAACGCTGGTTCCGCATGGCCTGGAACGACCACGCACCCCCTTTCTACAGTTCAGTCGATGTGCGCAATGCGGGTTTTAAGTTGGCTCCGGTGGATACCAATCTTTTTCCAGGTGGGTTTAACAATTTGTCACCCGACATGTTGCCCTTGGCCATTCAGGCCGCCATGAGCGCCATCGAAAAAATTTGCCCCGAGGCGCGCAGCATGGTGCTGGTGCCAGAGCGCCACACCCGCAACACCTTTTATTTAAGCAATGTGGCGCGGCTGGCCGCCATTTTGAAGCAAACAGGTTTGGATATTCGCCTGGGCTCCGTGTCAGACGAAATCACCGAGCCCACCCGCTTTGATCTGCCCGATGGGCAGTCAATTGTGCTCGAGCCACTTAAACGCTACGGCAACCGGGTGGGGGTGGATGGCCTGCAGCCATGCGCTGTGCTGCTCAACAACGATCTGTCTGCGGGCGTGCCCGCTATTCTTGAAAACATCAAAGACCAAATTGTGCTGCCGCCCTTGCACGCGGGCTGGGCCACACGGCGCAAGAGCATCCACTTCGCGGAATACGACAAGGTGGTTGATTCGTTTTGCGCCATGCTTGGCATCGATCCCTGGTTGATTAATCCCTATTTCACCCAGCGCTCCCAGTTGAATTTTCATGAGCGTGTAGGGGAAGACGCTTTGGCCGAGGCCGTCTCTGAGGTGTTGGCCAAAACCCGCGCCAAGTACGCCGAATATGGCATCACCGAGCAGCCCTATGTGGTGGTAAAGGCTGATGCAGGCACTTACGGCATGGGCATCATGACGGTCAAAGACCCCGAAGAAGTATTGGCGCTCAACCGCAAGCAGCGCAATAAAATGTCGGTGATTAAAGAGGGTCTGCAAGTGAGCGATGTGATCATTCAAGAGGGCGTGCACACCTTTGAAAGCATTGACGACGCGGTGGCCGAGCCCGTGGTGTACATGATCGACCGCTATGTGGTGGGCGGTTTCTACCGCGTTCACACCGGGCGTGGCCGCGACGAAAACTTAAACTCCCCCGGCATGCATTTCGTGCCCTTGGCCTTCGAGACCCCCTGCAACACACCCGATTGCAGCGACCGTCCCGATGCGGCTGTAAACCGCTTTTATGCGTATGGCGTCATTGGCCGGCTGGCTGCCCTGGCCGCCTCGCAAGAGTTGGATGCCACCATTCCAGTGGAGAAAGCCGCATGACCCAACGCAGCTTTGTGTGCGTCATCGACCCACTCACCAGCCTCAACCCCAAAAAAGACTCCACCATTGCCATGATGGAGTCGGCCCAAGGCCGGGGTTGGAAGGTTGGTGTCATTGAAGATGGTGGCTTGCACTGGGCGACTGGGCAGGGCGTGCGCGCACAAGTCAGTTGGATTTCTGTGGACCGTGCTCAAAAGCCCTGGTGGAAAGTGTTGGGGCAAGAAGATGTGGCCCTCAAAGACCTAAGCGCCGTGGTGATGCGCAAGGACCCACCCTTTGATGCAGAGTTTGTCACCTCCACCTGGTTGCTGGAGCAGGCTGAGCGAGAGGGCGCGCGGGTGTTTAACAGTCCACGCGCCATTCGGGACCACAACGAGAAGTTCACCATTGCACAGTTTGAGCAATTTGTGGTGCCCACTTTGGTGTCGCGCAACGCCGAGCAATTGCGGGCCTTTTTGGCCCAACACCCCGATGCAATCGCCAAGCCGCTGGATGGCATGGGCGGCGCTTCAATTTTTCGTATGAAGCAGGGCGACCCCAACACCGGCGTCATTCTTGAAACGCTCACTGAGCATGGCCAAAAAACCGCCATGATCCAGCGTTATATTCCCGAGATTGTGGATGGTGACAAACGCGTGTTGCTCATCAACGGCGAGCCGGTGCCTTTTTGCTTGGCCCGTCTGCCCAAAGAGGGTGAGCACCGTGGCAACCTGGCCGCAGGCGGAACTGGGCGGGCTCAGCCCTTGTCTGACTCAGACTGGCACATTGCGAGAGCGCTGGCGCCCACGCTCAAGGCGCGGGGCTTGCTGCTGGTGGGGCTCGACATCATCGGCAGCAACCTCACCGAGGTGAACGTGACCAGCCCCACCTGCTTTCGCGAAATCATGGATCAAACCGGTTTCCCGGTGGCAGACACTTTTGTGCAGGCCATAGAAAACAATTTGCAGGAGCAGATGTAATGCTGGGTCTTGTTCTGGTTACCCATGCACCGTTGGGCAAAGCCATGCTGGCTTGCGTTGAACATGTCATGGGCGCGGTGCCTGAGGGCTTTGAGGTGGTCGATGTGCCCGCCGACGAAGACATCGAGTTGACCGTAAAAACCGTACAAGACGCGGCTCGCCGCGTGCACAGTGGCGCAGGCGTGGTGTTCTTAACCGACCTGTTTGGGGCCACCCCCTCAAATGCGGCCGTGCGCGCGGGCATGGAATCGCTTAACCTGCCCACCGTGCTGGTGGCAGGTTGCAATTTGCCCATGGTGCTTCGCGCCCTGGGTTTTAGGAACATGCTTATTCAGGAAGTGGCAGAGCGTTTGGTCATGGGCGGTCGAAATGGCATCGTCAGCACCGGCGCCACTGCGCCACAACGACAAACATTCAACCCGGCTCAACACGATGATTCAGCAAGACATCACCATCAGCAATAAATTGGGTTTGCACGCCAGGGCTTCGGTCAAGCTTACGCAAACAGCCAGCCGCTTTCAGTCCGAGGTGTGGATTTCCAAACAAGGCCGCCGTGTCAACGCAAAGAGCATCATGGGCGTCATGATGTTGGCCGCTGGCAAGGGGCACGAGGTTCGGCTGGAGGCCGAAGGCCCCGATGAAGCGCAGGCGGTGGCCGCGCTGGTGGATTTGATCAACGATAAATTTGGTGAAGGCGAGTAATCCCTAAAAGCGTACCCGCTCAACCAATAAAAAAAGATAACAAGAAGGTGCACAGCGCCTCTCAGAAGATGGAGCAAACATGACCCTGGCCTTGCATGGCATCGCAGTGTCGCGTGGTATCGCAGTTAGCCGTGCCTTGGTGTGGGACACGGCCATGCGGGACATTCCCCGCAACCGCATCGACAAAAAATCTGTGCGGTTTGAGAAACGCCGTTTTGACAATGCGGTGAAGCGAGTCACCGAAGAGCTGGCCGACATTCGCGGCCAGATCAGCAGCGACTCGCCAGCAGAATTTGATGCCCTGCTCAATCTGCACAGCCTGATTCTTCAAGACCCCATTTTGTCTGAAGAACCCAAAGCCCTGATCGCCGCCAAGCTGATCAACGCCGAGTGGGCCCTGGTTGAGCAAATGGAAGTGCTTTTGGCGCAATTTGCCGCCATTGAGGACGACTACTTCCGCGAACGAAATGCTGACGTGCGCCAAGTGGTGGAGCGCGTATTAAAGGCCCTACGCGGCCATGCCACGGCCTTGCCCCTGCCCCCCGAGGGCGAGAATGAAGACCCATGGCTGATTGTGGCGCACGACATTTCACCCGCCGACATGGTGCAGCTCAAAGGCCGCCGTGTGGGGGCCTTTGTGACCGAGCTTGGCGGCGCCACGTCGCACACGGCCATTGTGGCTCGCAGCCTGGGTATTCCGGCCGTGGTGGGTGTGCCTCGCGTGCTTGAGTTTGTGCACAACGGCGACCTGGTGGTGGTGGATGGCAAAGTGGGGGCGGTGTTTTTGGACCCCGCCGCCATGGTGGTCGACGAATACCAGCGCAAGCAGGCCATCTTGGCCTTGTCGCGCCAGCGCTTGAAGCGCCTCATCAACACCGAAGCCAAAACCCAGTGCGGCCGACGAATTGAGCTGTTGGCCAACATCGAATTGCCCGAAGACGTTAAGGGCGTGTTGGATGCGGGTGCCGATGGCGTGGGCCTTTTCAGGTCTGAGTTTCTGTTCATGAACCGCAAGGAGTGGCCTTCGGAAGATGAACAGTTTGAGGCCTATCGCAAAGTGGTCAAAGCCATGAAGGGCAAGCCTGTCACCGTGCGAACGCTTGACCTGGGTGCCGACAAAACCCTGCAATTCGACGGTGCGGGTGGCAACGCACCGCCGGTCAGCTCCACCTCGGCTTTGGGCTTGCGTTCCATTCGTTTTAGCCTGGCTGAGCCAGCAATTTTTCTGACCCAAGTGCGGGCCATTTTGCGGGCGGCCAAGTATGGCCCCATCAAAATGCTCCTGCCCATGCTCACCAACCTGCGCGAAACACGGCAGGCCCTCACTTACATCGACATGGCCCGCGAACAACTGGCGGAGCGCCGCATTCAGGCCAACCAGGCCGTGCCCATCGGTGGCATGATCGAGGTGCCTGCCGCAGCGCTCAGCCTGCCGCATTTTTTGAATTATCTCGACTTTGTGTCCATTGGCACCAACGACTTGATTCAATACACCTTGGCTGTCGACCGGGTCGATCATCAGGTGGCGCACCTTTACGACCCACTTCACCCAGCGGTTTTGCGCCTCGTGCATGAAGTCATTCAAAGTGCAGGCAAAGCAGGCGTGCCCGTCAGCGTGTGTGGCGAAATGGCGGGTGACATTCGCTTGACCCGCCTGTTGCTGGGCATGGGCTTGACCCAGTACTCCATGCATCCATCCCAACTGTTGGATGTGAAGGAATTGCTGTTGAAGTCCGATTTCGAGGTCACCCAAAAACTGGTCAAGAAAATCACACGCAGCTTTGAGATTGATAAAATCGAGGACCTGATGCGTCAACTGCATGAGGAATGAGGTCAACTCTTCTGCCCCACTTGCCGGCTGGTTCGACCTTTTGCGATTTATACTCAAACACTTGCGGCCACAGGCCGGTCACAAACCATAAGTATCAACACCGTGTCAGACCTTCAGTCCGTGGGCTTCGTGAAGCCCGAACTTTTTGCCTTCGATGAGCCGCTCCCCTTGGAGTGCGGCAAAACCCTGCCCGGTTACGAGTTGATGGTAGAAACCTACGGCACCCTGAACGCCAACAAAAGCAATGCCGTGCTGGTTTGCCACGCCCTGAACGCCTCCCACCATGTGGCGGGACTGTACGAGGGCGACGACAAAAGCCTGGGTTGGTGGGACAACATGGTGGGCCCCGGCAAGCCGCTGGACACCAACCGTTTTTTTGTGATCGGCGTCAACAACCTGGGCTCCTGCTTTGGGTCCACCGGCCCCGGCAGCATCAACCCCGCCACTGGCAAGCCTTGGGGGGCTGACTTTCCGTTTGTCACCGTGCAAGACTGGGTGAATGCCCAAGCCCGCCTGGCCGACCGGTTTGGCATTCAACGCTTTGCCGCCGTCATGGGCGGCAGCTTGGGGGGCATGCAGGCCTTGCAATGGAGTCTAAGCTACCCAGACCGCGTGGGCCACTGCATGGTGATTGCCTCCACCCCCAAGCTAAGCGCCCAAAACATTGCCTTCAACGAAGTGGCTCGCCAAGCCATTGTGACTGACCCCGACTTCCACGGCGGCAACTATTACGAGCATGGTGTGCTGCCCAAACGAGGTCTGCGTCTGGCCCGAATGATTGGGCACATCACTTACCTCAGTGGCGACGACATGGCCGAAAAGTTTGGCCGCAACCTGCGCAATGGCGCATACAACTACGGCCTGGATGTGGATTTTCAGGTCGAGAGCTATCTGCGCTACCAAGGCGACAAATTTGCCGAGTACTTTGACGCCAACACCTATCTGCTGATCACCAAGGCGCTCGATTACTTTGACCCGGCGCGCCACACCAATGGCGATCTGGCCCAGGCCCTGGCCGCTGCAAAAGCCCGCTTTTTGTTGGTCAGTTTTACCACCGACTGGCGATTTGCGCCCGAGCGCACCCGTGAAATTGTAGAAGCCCTGCTGGCCAACCAGCGCGATGTCACGTATGCCGAAATTGACGCGCCCCATGGTCACGACGCGTTTTTGCTGACCGACGAGCGCTACCACAACGTGGTTCGGGGTTACTTTGAGCGCATTGCCCACGAGCTGGCCAAGGAGTCCACATGAAAAAGCTCACCCCCGCCGTGCGCCAAGATGTGCAACCTTTGCCGATTGCCGTGCCACGTGCCGACCTTGACCTGATCGAAAGCTGGATCCCCATGGGCGCCCGCGTGCTCGACCTGGGCTGTGGCGATGGTTCTTTTTTGGCCCGCCTGATGCACACCCGCAAAGCCACTGGGTATGGGGTAGAAATTGACGACACCAATGTGCAACGCAGTGTGGCCAATGGCATCAACGTGATTCAGCAAGACCTTGAAAAAGGTTTGGCCATGTTTGAAGACCAAGCGTTTGACGTGGTGATCTTGTCTCAAACCCTGCAGGCCATGCACAACACTGAACGCATTCTGCGTGACATTGCCCGCGTGGGCAAAGAGGGCGTGGTGAGCTTTCCCAATTTTGGGCATTGGTACCATGTGTGGTCCATTGCCATGGGCCGCATGCCGGTGTCCAAACAAATGCCCTACCAGTGGTACAACACGCCCAACATTCACCTGTGCACGGTCAAGGATTTCGAGGCCCTGTTGGCCCAAATCGGCTACAGAATCCTGGGCAAGCAATTGTTCCTCAATGGCGAGGCGGTGCAGTGGTTGGGCAATTTGCGAAGCACCTTGGCGGTGTATCGCTTCAAGCCCCAATTCGTGGCTTAGGGCGCGCACCATGCCAGCCAAGCGCCCTCCCAACGCCCATGAAGAGCTGTATTGGCAACGGGTGCGGCGCATCACCGGCGGGCTGTTGCTGGTGTGGATGCTTCTGATTCTGGGCATTGTGCTCTTTGTGCCGCAACTGCATATTCACGTGTACGGCGTGCCCCTCACCTACTGGCTCATCTCCACGGTTTTGCTGATTTCTTTCCTCGGTTTGGTGATTTGCTACGCTTGGCGCATGGATCGGTTAGAATCAAAATTCAAACGAGCGGTGGAAAACAACCGCCATGCATCAGGAGACAGTCATGAAAAGCAGCACCGGGGAGGTGGGCAAGCCCCTTTCTGAACACAACACCACGCCCCTGCGTTTTGTCACCGGGTCTTCCCTGTTTGACGGGCACGACGCCGCCATCAACATGATTCGCCGCCTGCTGCAAAGCCAGGGGGCCGAAGTGGTGCATTTGGGCCACAACCGCTCTGTGCAAGAGCTGGTTGACGCCGCCATCGACGAGGACGCAGACGGCCTTGCGGTCAGTTCGTATCAAGGCGGGCACAATGAATTTTTCCAGTACATGGTCGATGAACTGCGCAGGCGTGGTGCCGGCCATATTCAGGTGTTTGGTGGAGGGGGCGGCGTGATTTTGCCGGCCGAAATTCAAGCCCTCCAAGCCTACGGGGTCAATCGCATCTACAGCCCGCAGGATGGTCAGCAAATGGGTCTGGAAGGCATGATTGGCGACATGATCGCCCGCGCAGCCGCTGTGCGCGATGCACGAAAGCGCCCGCAACTTCAGCTGGATGCCCCGGGGTTGGAAGCATTGGGGCAGCAATGGCCCTTGCTCACCCAGGCCATCACCCAGCTTGAGCGCGGGCTGGTGGAAGAGCCTGCTTTGCTTGCCCTGCGTGACCAGGCCAAGCAGAGCAAAACCCCGGTGCTGGGCATCACGGGCACGGGTGGTGCTGGCAAATCCAGCCTGACTGATGAATTGATTCGCCGCATGCGCATGGACCACGGCGACGCATTGAACATCGCCGTGGTGTGTGTGGACCCCTCCCGCCGCAAAACGGGTGGGGCCTTGCTGGGCGACCGCATTCGCATGAATGCCATAGGCCCTTGGCAAACGGCCCAGGGCGGCACAGGGCAAGCTCGGGTGTTCATGCGCTCCCTGGCCACGCGCGATTCCGCTCAAGAGGTTCCGCCCACACTGCCCGATATCATCGCCCTGTGCAAATGCACTGGGTTTGATTTGGTGCTGGTGGAAACGCCGGGCATTGGGCAGGGCGATGCAGCCATTGTGCCGCATGTGGATTTCAGCCTGTACGTGATGACACCCGAATACGGCGCCGCCAGCCAGCTTGAAAAAATTGACATGCTGGATTTTGCCGACTTCGTGGCGGTGAACAAGTTTGACCGCAAAGGCGCTCTGGACGCCCTGCGGGATGTGTGCAAGCAAGTGCAGCGCAATCGCCTGGCCTTCACCAGCATGCCTGACACCATGCCCGTCTATGGCACCCTGGCCAGCCGGTTCAACGACGATGGGGTCAGCGCCTTATACAAAGCCCTTCGCGCCGCATTGCCCTTGAGCAAGCCTTCCAAAGGCTTGTTTACGCATATTGACACCAAACACTCCACCACCCTGAAAGCCGTGGTGCCTGCAGAACGTGTGCGCTACCTGGCCGAGATTGCACAGGCCATTCGCAGCTACAAAGCCCAAGTGCACAAAGATGTGGCTGCCATGGTCGACCTGGAAAGCCTGCAACGTGCCCAAGCCCTGTTGCTGCAACACAAGCCTGACAAAACAAAAGCCGTGGAAGCCATGGACGACATTGTGGCCCTCACACAGCGCAGCCTTAGCCACGCCGCCCAACAAGCGCTGGCCAGCTATGAGCAAGTGGCCAAGGGCTACCAGGGCGACACGCTCACCTATGAGGTGCGAGGCAAAGCCCTGCAAGCGCCGCTCACGGTGACCACCCTGTGTGGTTTGAAAGTCAACCGCGTCAGCCTGCCGCGCTACACCAGTCGCGCCGATTTGCTCAAATTCGTGATGCTGGAAAACCTGCCCGGCTATTTCCCTTTCACTGCAGGCGTATTCCCGGTCAAGCGCGAGGGCGAAGACCCCACCCGCATGTTTGCTGGCGAAGGCGACCCCGCTCGCACCAATCGCCGCTTCAAAATGTTGAGCAGCGCAAGCGATGCCAAGCGTTTGTCCACGGCCTTTGACTCGGTCACCCTGTACGGTTTTGACCCCGATCTTCGCCCCGACATTTACGGCAAGGTGGGCACCAGTGGTGTCAGCGTGGCCACGCTGGATGACATGAAAGTGTTGTACAGCGGCTTTGATTTGTGCGCGCCCAGCACCAGCGTGTCCATGACCATCAACGGCCCGGCCCCCACCATTCTGGCCATGTTCCTGAACACCGCCATCGACCAACAGGTGGACAAATTCACCGCAGAAAACAAGCGTTCACCCAATCCCGAAGAATATGCTGCCATCAAGGCCGCCACTTTGAAAGCGGTGCGAGGCACAGTGCAGGCCGATATTTTGAAAGAAGACCAGGGTCAGAACACCTGCATTTTTTCAACTGAATTCAGCCTGCGCGTGATGGGCGACATTCAGCAATACTTTATCGACCATGAAGTTCGTAATTTTTACAGTGTGTCAATTAGCGGGTATCACATCGCCGAGGCGGGGGCCAATCCCATTTCGCAACTGGCTTTTACCCTCAGCAACGGCTTTACCTTTGTAGAGGCGTACCTGGCGCGCGGCATGAAAATCGACGACTTTGCGCCCAACTTGAGCTTTTTCTTCAGCAACGGCATGGACCCCGAATACACCGTGTTGGGCCGTGTGGCGCGTCGCATTTGGGCTGTGGCCATGCGCGAGCGTTATGGGGCCAGCGAGCGCAGCCAAAAGCTGAAATACCACATTCAAACCAGTGGCCGCAGCCTGCATGCGCAAGAAATCGCCTTCAACGACATACGCACCACTTTGCAAGCGCTGATTGCCGTGTACGACCACTGCAATAGTTTGCACACCAACGCTTACGACGAGGCCGTCACCACGCCGACTGAAGAAAGCGTGCGCCGCGCCATGGCCATTCAGTTGATCATCAACAAAGAATGGGGCTTGGCCAAAAACGAAAACCCCAACCAGGGCTCGTTTGTGATTGAAGAACTCACCGAACTGGTTGAAGAAGCCGTGTTGGCCGAACTGGAACGCATCAGCGAACGCGGCGGTGTGCTGGGTGCCATGGAAACCGGCTACCAGCGCAGCAAAATCCAAGAAGAATCCATGCACTATGAAATTCAAAAGCACGACGGTACGCTTCCCATCATTGGGGTGAACACCTTCACCAACCCCAATGAGAATATGGACGCATTAAATTCTTTGGAACTGGCCCGTGCCACCGAGGAGGAAAAGCAGAGCCAGCTCAAGCGCCTGGCGGATTTTCAGCAACGCCACTCGGCCGAATGCGCCCCCATGTTGGAGCGTTTAAAGCAAACCGCCATGAATGGCGGCAATGTGTTCGAGGTGCTGGTGGACGCCGTGCGCGTGTGCTCCTTGGGGCAAATCACGCGGGCCCTGTTTGAGGTGGGTGGCCAGTACCGCAGGTCGATGTAGTAAGAGGGCTTATTAATTTGGTTGATACAAGTCCCTGCCCAAAACAGTCGGCCGCTCTTTCACAGAGCAGGCCCCGGAAATTCGGACAGGTGGATAAAAGATGACAGCTCTGCTTTTTGGGTCAACAATGTTGGCCAGGAAAGGAGAAATCATGAGTCGCAGACCACGCAGAAACCACTCGCCTGACTTTAAGGCCAAAGTGGCGCTAGAAGCAGTTCGAGGCGAACAACCACTTGCCGAGCTAGCCCAGAAATACGATGTGCACGCCACCCAAATCGCCCAATGGAAAGCTGAATTGCTGCAAGGTGCATCCAGTGTGTTTGGTGCCACCAAACCTGCCGAATCCACGGTGGATGTGAAAGTGTTGCATGCAAAAATTGGCGAGCTGACACTGGAGAACGATTTTTTAGAAAGTGCGCTCACCAAGGCGGGATTGCTGAGCGCAAAGCGATGATCGACCCGACCCATGAGTTGCCAGTGAGTAAACAGACCAAGATTCTTCGCATGGCCAGGTCGACTGCGTATTACAAGTCTGTGCCGGTTTCTGAGTCTGATCTGGCGCTGATGGCTGCGATGGATCGCTTGCATCTAGACCGTCCATATGCGGGCAGTCGTATGATGCGAGATCAGTTGTTGCACTTGGGCTTTGCAGGCGTTGGTCGGCGCAAAGTCATCACCTTGATGCGCCGAATGGGTATTCAAGCCATTTACCGCAAGCCCAACACCAGCAAGCGCCACCCTGGGCACAAGATCTATCCGTATTTGTTGCGAACACTGCCCATTATTCGGCCCAATCAGGTCTGGGCCTTGGATATCACCTACCTTCCGATGAAACGCGGCTTTCTCTATCTGTGCGCAGTCATTGATTGGTTCAGCAGGAAAGTGCTCAGTTGGAGGCTGTCGAACACCATGCATGCGGATTTCTGCGTTGAAGCGGTTCAAGAAGCGATCACCAAATACGGCAAGCCCGAGATCGTCAACACCGATCAGGGCAGTCAATTTACAAGCCTGGAGTTCACCGAAATGCTCAAAGGTCATGGCATACAAATCAGTATGGATGGCAAAGGTTGCTGGCGTGACAACGTGGTAATTAAGCGATTCTGGCGCACTGTGAAATACGAGGAGGTGTACCTTCGGGCCTACGAAACCACATCGGAAGCCAGAAAATATTTGCACGAGTACATTGCGTTTTACAATACCGGTCGAGGCCATCA
>NZ_CAXQZX010000074.1:0-3656 GCF_964228395.1 Limnobacter sp. | reverse complement strand
CAAGACACCGCCATGATCGTGACCGAAGAGCTTGGCCACAAAGCCATTGCCGCCAAGCTTGATGACCCCGAGGCCCTCATCGACGAGGTGGGTGCAAGCCAATCCGAAGCCGAGGAATTGCCTCGTGCGCCAGTGGTCACTGTGATGGGTCACGTTGACCACGGTAAAACCTCTTTGCTTGACTACATTCGCAGCACCAAAGTGGCCTCTGGCGAAGCGGGTGGCATTACCCAACATATTGGTGCCTACCACGTAGAGACCGATCGTGGCATGATCACCTTCCTTGATACGCCGGGTCACGAGGCCTTTACGGCCATGCGAGCTCGCGGTGCCAAGGCCACCGACATCGTGATTTTGGTGGTGTCTGCCGACGACGGCGTGATGCCTCAAACCATCGAGGCCATTCACCATGCCAAGGCCGCTGGTGTGCCATTGGTGGTGGCCATTAACAAAATCGACAAGCCCGAAGCCAACCCTGATCGGGTCAAGCAAGAACTCATCACCCACGAAGTGGTGCCCGAAGAGTACGGCGGCGATTCGCCCATGATTCCCGTGTCGGCCAAAACCGGCCAAGGCATCGACGACCTGCTGGAAAACGTGCTACTGCAGGCCGAAGTGCTGGAGCTTAAAGCACCGGTTGAGGCTTCTGCCAAAGGCTTGGTGGTTGAATCCCGCTTGGACAAGGGCCGTGGCCCCGTGGCCACCGTGCTGGTGCAAAGCGGCACCTTGAAAAAGGGTGATGTGGTGTTGGCTGGCACGGCCTTTGGTCGAGTGCGCGCCATGCTTGATGAATCAGGTCGCACCATTGAGGCCGCAGGGCCTTCCATCCCAGTTGAAATTCAGGGTTTGAGCGACGTGCCCGCCGCTGGCGAAGAAGTGATTGTGCTGCCTGACGAACGCAAGGCTCGCGAAATCGCCTTGTTCCGCCAGGGCAAGTTCCGCGACGTCAAACTGGCCAAGCAACAAGCCGCCAAGCTCGAAAACATGTTCGATCAAATGACCGAGGGCGAAGTAAAAACCTTGGCCATCGTGTTGAAGGCCGACGTGCAGGGCTCCCAGGAAGCCTTGGCCCATGCTTTGTTAAAGCTCTCCACCGACGAGGTGAAGGTGCAAATTGTTCACGCTGCGGTGGGTGGCATCAGCGAATCCGACGTCAACCTGGCGGTGGCGTCCAAGGCTGTGATCATCGGCTTTAATACCCGTGCCGACCAGGGCGCTCGTAAAACCGCCGAAAACAACGGTGTGGACATTCGCTACTACAACATCATTTATGACGCAGTAGACGAAGTCAAAGCCGCCATGA
Source organism: Limnobacter sp. (assembly GCF_964228395.1). GTDB lineage: Bacteria > Pseudomonadota > Gammaproteobacteria > Burkholderiales > Burkholderiaceae_B > Limnobacter. Next base: position 2,353 of record NZ_CAXQZX010000074.1, on the reverse strand, counting down.
CCGGCATGTTGACGCCCGACAAAAAAGAAGAAATCGTTGGCAACGTCGAAATCCGCGAGGTTTACAAAATCTCCAAGGTGGGTTCCGTGGCCGGCTGTATGGTGCTCGATGGCGTGGTACGTCGTGGTGCGGGCATCCGCTTGCTGCGCGACAACGTGGTCATCTGGACTGGCCAATTGGCCTCGCTCAAGCGCTTCAAGGACGACGCCAAAGAAGTGCGCCAGGGCTTTGAGTGCGGCTTGCAGTTGGCCAATTACGACGACATCAAGATCGGTGACGTGCTGGAAGTATTTGAAGTGAAGGAAGTGGCCCGTACCCTGTAATTCGGGTGCTTGGCCCAAGGCGAGTTATGCGACATAAAAAAAAGGCGCCCGCGCGTGGAGTGCGGGTGGCCGAGCAAATCCAGAAAGACCTGGCGGAAATCATCCCTCGGGAGCTGCGCGACCCGCGCCTGGGTTTCGTCACGCTCACCGAGGTTCAGCTTACGCCCGACTACGCTTACGCCACCGTGTATTTTTCTGTGCTCACTGGTTCAGCCGAAGAAAGCGAGCAGGCCCTGAACGATTCTGCCGGCTACTTGCGCAATCTTATTTTTAAGAAACTGCACATTCACACCGTGCCCACATTGAGGTTCAAGCATGACCAATCTGTGGAGCGTGGCGCCGAAATGTCTCAACTCATCGACCGTGCGCTAAAGCGTTGAAGGCTGGTCGAAGGTCCGTTTCTGGTGTGTTGTTGTTTGACAAAGCCACTGGCCTGTCATCCAATATTGCACTGCAGCAGGTAAAAAGGTTGTACCGCGCCGAAAAAACCGGTCACACCGGCACCTTGGACCCCCTGGCCAGCGGTTTGTTGCCCTTGATGTTTGGCGAAGCCACCAAGTTTGCCGCAGACCTCATCGATGCCAGCAAAACCTACCGAACCACGGTTCGACTGGGGTACAGCAGCACCACTGGGGATGCCGAGGGCCAAATTAGCGCAAAAGCGGATGGGGTGGCACTGGCCAGTTTGGATCGCACTAGGGTTGAAGCGGTTTGCAGGCAATTTGTTGGTGAAATTCAACAACTGCCCCCCATGTTTTCTGCGCTAAAGAAAGACGGCAAGCCATTGTACGAGTATGCTCGCGATGGCGTAGAAATTGACAGGCAAACAAGGGCCATTCAAATCCATCGACTTGAGGTTCTGGATTTGGTCCACAGTGGGGAAGCGGCCAAGGCCGAGTGTGCGCTAACCCTCGAGGTAGAGTGCAGCAAAGGCACCTATGTACGCACCTTGGGCGAAGACATCGCCAAGGCTTTGGGCACGGCGGGTTACCTGGTTGACTTGCGGCGCGTGGCCATCGGCAAGTTGCTGGTGGAACAGGCGCACACCCTGGAGTCACTCAAAGGGCTTGCTGCAGCCAACGAGCACGCACCTTTTGATGCGCTCGATCAAGTATTAACACCGGTGGATAGCCTGCTCAGTGGGCTGCCCAGCGTTGAATTGAACAATGAGTTTGCCCGGCGATTCATGCACGGGCAACGGTTGCCACTGCAAGGGCCCATGGGCCGGGCAGGGCGAGTGCGGGTGTATGGAGAAACCCTCGCACAGGATGTGAAGAACATGCCCAGTGGTCATGGCCACGTATTTTTGGGCACCGGCATTTTGGAAACAGACGGCAAGGGCGCTTTGCTCCGGCCCGAAAGACTTATTCAGGTAAACCTATGACACGCGCATTACGCAACGTTGCAATCATCGCCCACGTGGACCACGGCAAAACCACACTGGTGGACCAACTTCTTCGCCAATCTGGCACTTTCCGCGAAAACGAAAAACTCGAAGAACGCGTGATGGACAGCAACGACCTTGAAAAAGAGCGTGGCATTACCATTCTGGCCAAAAACTGCGCGGTGGAGTACGAAGGTACCCACATCAACATTGTAGACACCCCGGGGCACGCTGATTTTGGCGGCGAGGTAGAGCGTGTGCTCTCGATGGTCGACTCCGTGTTGCTGCTGGTCGATGCTGTGGAAGGCCCCATGCCACAAACCCGCTTTGTAACCCGCAAAGCCCTGGCCTTGGGTTTGAAGCCCATCGTGGTGGTGAACAAGGTTGACCGCCCCGGCGCGCGTGTCGATTGGGTGATCGACCAAACCTTTGACTTGTTCGACAAGCTGGGTGCCACCGACGAACAACTGGACTTCCCGATTGTGTATGCCTCTGGCCTGAATGGTTACGCTGGCAACACCCCCGATGTGCGTGGCGGCGATATGCGCCCCCTGTTTGAAGCCATTTTGAAATACGTGCCGGTGCGCGACGACGATCCCAATGGCCCATTGCAGTTCCAGATCACATCGTTGGACTACAACAGCTA